>JAJFFB010000156.1 GCA_021776925.1 Planctomycetota bacterium
ATGCGGCATCTCCTCGCGGCAACCACCTCAGTGGTAGAACCAGAAGTTGAGCAGCACCGTCTTCCCTTTGAGGGAAGCCATGCTGACCTCCTCGCCGCTCATGTCGGTCATCTTCACCGCCGGAGCCGCCGCGCCGACGGCAAGCAGACTGCCCTCGAAATCGGGCATGTCTTCGGCCTCGCCAAAATCGTAGTTCTCCTCGCGGAGCGCATAGCCTTCAGGGATCGCGCGTGCGTAGGTGGCGGCGTCGACCTTGGCAAGCGTCTCGCACTCGGTAAAGCGGAACTCCATGCGTTGCATGACCTCCTTGCCATCCATCAGGACGACGGTTGCCCTCAGCAAGCGACCTTTCGCATCAATCCAGAATTCACGCTTCCTTTCCTTGTCGGCGAAGCGGAAACCCAAATCCCCCTTGGGAGCTTTGCTGGCATCCAGCAGAACAGGCTTGGCTTTCTGCTCGAGCGAATTGCCGAACCACGCCCCCAGAGGATCGACCTCAGACATGGCCAGTGCCGGGCCCTCCGGGTCACCGATGCCGTCGAGCTCGAGATAAGTTTCCTCATCGTGATCAAGACTGAACAGGCCGTCCTTGCTGCCGATCATTTCCATGTGGATCGGCATCGACTGGCCCTTAAAGTTCAGCTCACCCTTCATCTTGAAATTTCCCAGGGCCGGACGCGCCAGGCGCGCACTCAGGTCGATGGTGCCCATAGAAAGAAGCGCAGGAGCCTCGCCGTTCGGCTCCGCCTCTTCCTCGTCCATCGGCGGAATGAAGATCTCCATGGTTCCGCTCAAATGCAGGGCCTGGGCCTTCTGGTACTGCTGGATCACCTTGGTATAGGCGACCACAGCGGGATCGGGCGGCGGCTCCTGCTGAAGCAGTACCGGCAGCGCAAGCAGAGTGGTCAAAAGCATAGGAACATTCTATCGGCTACTCGGACATGATCTGCAAGCCCGGCGAGGTCCGGTGCGGTCGCGCATTTCCAGGGCCATGCCAACTCCCAGAGGAATCAATCGCGGCGCATCGTCTCGAACCAGGGCAGATGCGGTTGCGGCCACAGACGGCCGAGGAACCAGTACATCAGGCGCTGCTCGATGCCGCGCACCGGTCCGAACATCTGCGTGCCATGAATGCTGCTGTCGGGCAGCAGCCAGGTCTCGACGCGGGCAGCGGACTGCTTGAGCAGTGCGGTGCGCATCGGGCCGGCACCCTTGCCCTGTTCGTCTTCGCTGGAGACCAGCAAAAGATCGCGGTCGCCCCATTGCTTGAGGTGCTCCATGCTCGGGAGGCCGAGGTAGTTGCGCCCCGGGGTCAGAACCGCAACGGTGCGCAGTCCGGGGTTGCGGCGCGCGCAGTCGATCGCCACCGAGCAGCCGACGCTGGCGCCGATCAGGCCGATGTGGGGCAGTTCATGACCGCGTTCGGTGAGGAAGTCGACCGCGGCCTGGGCGTCCTGCCACATGGCCTGGAACAGCTCTTCGTCGCGCTGCTGGACGAGCTTGGTCAGGTCCTTCCCCTCGGCGTCGAGTTTGCTCTGGCCGTGCCCGCGCATGTCGATCGCCAGGGTGGCAACGCCGGCCAGGCGGCAGTGTTCCATCAGGGACTGCCACGAGCTTTTGTCCGAGCGAAACATGTGCAGCATGACCACCGCGGGCGTGGCGGCGTAGTGCTCGCGCTCGGGTGGCTTCTCGCCGTGCTCGTGGGCGTGGTCACCGGCCGCCATGTACCAGCCGTGAATGGTGACGCCGTCTGCCGTGGTCAACTGCACGGGCTCCGGGCCGGGCACCACCGCGGAAACCGGAGGCCGGCCTGAATCTCCGGAAAGGGCCAGGGCCGCAGCCGCGAGCACAGAGGGCAGAATGGTGGCGGCGAATCTCATGCCCGCAGGATAACCCGCAAGGACGCCCTAGAGGGCGCAACGGCCGGCCTCGCTCTCAGCGTGGCAGCAGAGCGCTCAAGGCCTCGGTGTCGAGGCGCGTGCTGCGATGCAGGATGCGACCGTCCGGGCCGATTAAATAGAAGGTCGGGTAGTAACGCACCGCAAAAGCGCGCGCGGCCTGGCCTTCGGTCTGCATCATCACCGGCAGGGTCAAGGCGGCGCGGTTCCATTCCAAACCCAAGGCTTTGGCGTCGGTCGCGTTGCTGATGCACAGCACAGTGCGGTCGTGGCGGCGTTGGTGGCCACGCAGCCAGAACTTCTGCAAGGCCGCCAATTGGGTGTGGCTGGTCGCCGAACCCGGGTGGCAGAAGGCGAGCAGCACGGTGCGTCCGCGTAGCGAGGCCAGGTCCAGGGGTGCGCCGTCGAGATCCAGCAAGCGCGCGTCCGGTGCCAGGCTGCCAAGACTGAGCAGGCCTTGATCGAACTCGGTGCCGCCGCTGCCGGTCGGCTCCGCGCTGGCATCGGGCGGCTGTGGTCGCGGGCGGTATCCGCCCGGCAGCGCGCGCGCCAAGGTTGCAGGATCGACTTCTTTGGGAAAGGTCAGCTCCTCGATCTCGTACTCCATGATCTGGGCGAGGTCCGGTTTGCCGACCGGGGCGACGCGGACCAGGCGCAATTGATGATCGGCGTCGAAGCGCAGGTCGGTGGTGGTGCGCTTGTAGAGCAGGCGGATGCCGCTCCAATCGGCCTGCTGCGCTTCCGGACTCCAGGCTTCGACTTCCAGCACGCTACGTGCATCCATTCCGGCCCACGCACGCAGGGGGGCCACGCCCTGCATACCGGCGGCGACCTCGGCCAGAGACGGCACCGGGGTGAACCAGCGCAATTGGTTATCGAGGTGCAGCAGACGCTTGCCGTCGCCGATGATCGAAGTGTCCAATTCGATCTGCTTGGTGCCGTAGCGAAACTGTCCGCGCATGCTCAATTCACCCGAGAGCGGGCGGACGAAATCGAGTTCGAGGCGGAAGGTGCCGAGCTCGACCTCTTTTTCGCCCTGTGCGCCGCGCACCGACGCCCGCGCGCGCAGTCGGATCGCCGGCGAGGCCGCCGCCACTTTCAGCATTTTCAGGTAGTGCTGATAGACCGGATTGTCGGCGCCGGGAATCGGGACCTCGGCCTGGGCCAGCGCGGCGGTGAGCAGGAGAATCAGCATGGGGTTTCCGCAGCGATGCACGGCGGCGATTTATTCCGGTTCTTCGTCGGCGTCGAGGCGCAGCTCCGCACGCACATCCACCGGTCCGCGATAGATGCATTCTATGCCGTCCAGACACACCTGCCGAAATTCGGGCATGACAGCCTCGGCGGCCTTGGCCAGGTGACGCAGGTACTGCACCACCATGCGCGTGGTACGCACGAAGTCCCCTGGGGCGGCGTTGGTGTAGTCGGCGAGTTCGCGGAAGGGGCGGCCGAGTGCGTACTCGTAGACCGCTGGTGTCATGGCCTCGTCCATCGCCTTGACCGCCGGTGCGAGGCCGGCATTGGCCTCTTGCTCGCGGGCGTCTTCGATGACGCGGCTGGCGCGACGCAACAGGTTCTTCACCGGGCGCAGAGCGTTGCGCCAGTATTCATCGCGCCGCCGGCCCTCGTAGATCACTGCGGTGATCAGTCCGCACAGAGCGGGCGCTTCGCAATCCTCGAACACACCCTCGTACATCAGCTCGGTGAGCTCGATTTCGTAGCCGTGCAGCAGCTGGCAGCTGCGCCCGCGCGCAAGCACCTCGCGCTCGCCCTTGATGTAGCCCATCGTTTCCAGAAACTGAAAACGCTTGTCCAGCAGCTGGCGTACGCTGCGCCGGTTGGCGGCCTCGCGCTGTTTGGAGTGCGCGCGCGCCTGGAAGGCGGCGAAGCTGCGCTCCCACGCATCGGCCGCGGCCTCGCGCCCCGCGCTGCCGTGCAGGTGCACCAGGGTGGCGTAGTCAAGATTGAAGCGCGACACCACCGGTTCGACCTTGCCGTCCTGGATGCGGTGGATCGGTGCATCGATGACGTCGTCGAATTCCAGCACCGAATAGACCAGCCCTTCGTCGTCCATGCCCTGGCGTCCGGCGCGTCCGGCCATCTGCAGGAAATCGCGCGTGCGCATGTAGTCGAAGTCGACGCCGTCGAACTTGCTCAAGGAATCAAAGATCACCGTGCGCGCCGGCATGTTGATCCCCAGCGCAAAGGTCTCGGTGGTGTACAACAGCTTGAGACAACCTGCCGTGAACAGGCGTTCGACCATTTCTTTGTGCAGCGGCATCATGCCGGCGTGGTGCGAAGCCACGCCCGCCAGCGTCAATTTTTTCAGTTCGGCCAGCGGTCCGCCTTCGAGTTCGAAGCCGAACTCAGCCTGTGCCTCGTCCCAGATGCGCCCGACCTCGGCTTTTTCGGCGCCGCGCAGCAGCCGCAAGCGCGCCGCCTTGCGCGCTTTGGTCTCGCACAGCCGGCGCGAAAAGCAGAAGTACAGGATCGGCAGCTTCTGTTTCTTGACCAGCTCGTCGACCAGCGGTTTGTCGTCGCGCTTCTGATAGTCGCGGTTGCGCCGTTGCAGGCTGAAGCGTTTGCGCACTGCCTTCAGCCGCGCTGGCGGGAACACCCCGGCCTTGGGGTGGTAGAGGAAGTTGCGCAGCGGCACCGGACGCTGCGTCTCTTCGATGACCACGGCCTCGCGTTCGCGCACCCGCCCGAGCCAGGTGGCGAACTGGCCAAGGTTGTCGATGGTCGCCGACAGCGCCACGACGATGACGTCGTGGGGCAGGAACATCAGCGTTTCCTCCCATACCGAGCCGCGTTCGGGGTCGTCCATGTAATGGACTTCGTCGAAGACCACCACGCCGACCTGCCCCAGCCGCTCCGGATCTTCGAACAGCGTGTTGCGCAAGATCTCGGTGGTCATCACCAGGACCTGCGCATCCGGATGAACGGTGATGTCGCCGGTCATCAGTCCGGCGTCGCCGATCGCCGGGTCTTCGCGAAAGTCGCGGAATTTCTGGTTGGACAGCGCCTTGACCGGCGCGGTGTAGATCGAGCGCATGCCCTTTTCGAGCGCGCTCTGGATCGCGTATTCGGCCACCAGGGTCTTGCCCGCGCCAGTGGGGGCGGCGACCACCACGTTGCGGCCGGAGTCCAGCGCTGCTGCGGCCCGGCGCTGGAAGGGGGCGAGGGTGAAGCCCTTGAATTCGGTCGGACCGCCAGACGGCATCCGCAAAGCATGAGTGGAAGCGCGCGCCGGGTCAAGGTAGAACGAGGACATGATCCTGCGCGCCGCGCTGTTGCTGGTGGTGGTCGTCCTGTGCGGCCTGCTGTACTGGTTGGAGGGGCCTGAGGTGCTCCACGCCAGCGACGTGCGCCGCCCGCTATCGAGTTACCGCCTCGAGCGCATGCCCTTGGGGGCGAGCTGGCCCCCGGCATGGGTCGCCGAACTACGCGCCCACCTTGATGGCTCCCCCGAGGTCTCGCTGCTGGACGCCGCCGCCCCCGAGGTGGCTAGCGAGCTCTTCCGCCAGGTGAGCTGGATCGACCCGGCTTCGGTGCGCACTACCTTGCGCCTGCCCGAGGGCCTGCAGGTCGAATTCGAGCCGCGCGCCGCGGCATTCCTGCTGATCCGCCGCGCGGTGCCGGTGGGGGTCCTGGCCGCCGATGGGGTGCTGCTCCCCGAAGGGCTTCCCGGCACCTTCAAGGCAGGCCTGCTGCAGCTCGAACTCGAGGCCAGGGCCACCCTGCCGCGACCGGGACAGCCGATCAGCAGCGCGATGGCGCTCGAAGGCCTGCGCGGCTGGCGCGAGTGCCGCCAGCTGGAGCAGATCTCCGGCCTGCGCGTCAAGCGCATCGAGGCGGCCCGCTCCTCGCCGGTCGGCGGCGGTCTGCCGCCGCGGCTGGCCTTCCGCCTGCACGACGGACGCTTGCTGGTGTGGGGCCACGCACAAGGCTCAGCGGCGGCGGGGGAGCCCGACCTGGAACTGAAGATGGCGCGCCTGGGGGCGGTCATGCGCCAGTACCCCGAACTGCAAGGCGTCCAGGAAATCCACCTGCACCCTGAATCGGGGCCGGTGGTGCTCGACCAAGAGTTCCTGATCCTGCCTTTCGACGGGCCGGTGTACCGCGTCGGCGGTCCCTGAACCCCGGCACAGAGAGTTCTCACCGCCGGTCTTGTCGCGCTCCGCGGCCAGGGCTAGAATGTCCGGCCCGTTTCCGGCGAAAGACTGCCTAGAACGATGCGACCAAAGACTTCTCACATTAAACCGGCAGATCTGGTCCAGGACTGGTTCCTGGCCGACGCTGAAGGCAAGGTACTGGGCCGGCTGGCCCGGGACATTGCCGTGATTCTGCAGGGCAAGCACAAGCCCACCGTTTCCGAGCACACCGCCTGCGGAGATTCGGTGGTCGTCATCAACTGCGAAAAGGTCGCTGTGACCGGTCTCAAGGCCCAGCAGAAGACCTACGTGCACGTCACCGGCTACCCCGGCGGCCGTGTCGAAGTGCCGTTTGAAAGGGTGCTCGAACGCCATCCCGAGCGCATCCTGACCAAGGCGGTGCAGCGCATGCTGCCGAAGAA
This sequence comes from Planctomycetota bacterium, assembly GCA_021776925.1. Lineage (GTDB taxonomy): Bacteria > Planctomycetota > UBA1135 > UBA1135 > UBA1135 > JAJFFB01. The sequence continues at coordinate 6,475 of JAJFFB010000156.1, forward strand.
CCGCCTCGGCCGCAAAATGCTCAAACAGCTGCACGTCTACGCCGGCGGTGAGCACCCGCATACCGCGCAACAGCCGCAGCCCCTGCCCGACCTCCTGTAGGCTGGCCCCCTTCGCTGCTGAATTCTGAATCATCTGATGGAAGAGAACACCCAAGACCCGTCTGAAAAAGCAGGCGATGGCGCCATGGCGGCCGCCCTGGCCTCGGCGCTCGGCACCGATACCGCGGTTGCCGAAGGCCAAGGCGAAGGCGAAGAAGCCGTCGAGATCCAGATCGATCCCACCGGGCGCATTGTCGACCCGGCCAAGAACGGCTTCCACTGGGGCACCGGGCGACGCAAGGAATCGCGTGCGCGCGTGCGCATCCGCCCCGGCACCGGCAAATTCGTCGTCAACGGCAAGGAATCCGACGAGTTCTTCACCCGCCTGGTTGACCACAACATGATCATGGCCCCTCTGGTCACGATCAAGGCGCACAAAAAGGTCGACGTCTACGTCAAGGCCGAAGGCGGCGGCATCACCGGCCAGGCCGGAGCCGTGCGCATGGGCCTCGGCCGGGCGCTGTGCGCGCTCTACCCCGACGCCGAGATCTCGCTGCGCACCGCCCGCCACCTGAGCCGCGACTCGCGCATGGTCGAGCGCAAGAAATACGGTCGCCACGGCGCCCGCCGCGGCCACCAGTGGGGCAAGCGTTGATCCCCAGCCTGGGCGGGCCCGATTCTGCGGCCCGCCGCCCGAGCGACCGCCGTTCCTTGCCAGGATCGGCGGTCGGCTCTTTTTGACCGGCTAGCAAAGAGATAGAATCAAAGACGATGGCGGGACATTCTCACTGGGCCAACATCCAACGGACCAAATCCAAGGTCGACGCCAAGCGTGGCAAGGTCTTCAGCAAGTGGGCCAAGCTGATCATGTCGGCGGCGCGCACCGGCGGCAGCGATCCGTCGATGAACCTGGCGTTGCGTTATGCGATCGAGCGCGCCAAGGCCGACAACATGCCCAAGGACTCGATCGACCGCGCGGTCAAGAAAGGCGCCGGCGAACTCGGTGGCGCGGCGCTGGAAGAGGTCCTCTACGAGGCCTATGCTCCCGGCGGGGTGGCGCTGATGATCGAGACCCTGACCGACAACCGCAACCGCACGATTCCCAACCTGCGCAACATCCTGGCCAAGCGCGGCGCCTCGATCGCCAATTCTGGATCGGTGGCCTACATGTTCAAGCGCAAGGCTGTGTTCGCGGTTGCACGCGGCGAGATCGTTGAAGACGAGCTGATGGAGATGGCGCTCGAAAACGGCGCCGACGACGTCACCACCGAAGAGGCCGAACTGTACGGCATCGAGGCCGAACCGACGGTTTTCCTCGAACTCAAGGCGGCGCTCGACGAACGCGGCTGGGAACTTCTCGACGCTTCCATCCGCTACATTCCTGACAATTCCGTGCAGCTTGCCGGCGATCAGGCCGACAAGTTACAGATCCTTCTGGATGCGATCGAAGAAGACGAAGACGTCCAGGCGGTGCATCACAACGCCGAATTCCTTTAAGCCGATGCCCAAGCGCCCACTGACCGTCGTATCCGCCGACCCCGCCATCCGCACCGCCTGCGCCGAGGCCGCCACTCTGGTGCCCCAGGCGGTCGACGGCATTACCCACTACGCCACGATCGAAGAACTCCAGGCCGCTGGCCATGCCCAAGGTCTGGTGGTGGTCGACCCGGTGGCCCTGGGCGCGCAGGCGATTCACGAATGGAGCCTGTCCTGGATCCGGCGCAATCCCACCCTGGTGTTCCTGCTCACTCACGGCGAGGTCGCCGAGGCCGAGGGCCTGGCGCGCTTCGTCGGTGCCCAGGGCGCTCTTGGACTGCCGCTTGATCCGGGGGAACTGGCCGAACGGCTGGCGTCGCCCTTCGGCGTGCCCTGGATGGGTCCGCCGCGCGATCTGCCGGCGGTCGACCAGGACGGCCTCGAGGCCAATCTGGGCGCGCGCCTCGGCGCGCTGCTCGGTGAGGAGGGCGAGGTCCGCACCAGTCAGCGCGAGGAGTTCTTGCAGAGCATCACCGACGCCGACAGCGGGCTGTTCGTCTATCAGTACTGGGAGCACCGTCTTGAAGAGGAGTTCAAGCGCTCCAACCGTTTCCGCTTCCCGCTCGGGCTGGTGTCCTTCACCACCGACGGCCTGGTGCGGGACGACGCGCTGCTCGACGTGGCCAGCGTGATCCTGCTCGACACCCGCGACGTCGACGTCGTCAGCCGCTTCGACGAACAGACCTTCCTCGCGCTGCTGCCGCACACCGGTCCCGAGGGCGCACGTCTCTTTGCCGACCGCGTCGGTGCAGGCCTGCGCGCGCTCGACCTCAAGGATCTGGTCGGCGACCGGGTGGAATGGTCACTAAAGTCCGCGGTGGCGCCGGATTCCTCGGTGCCTGATACCGAGGCCTTTTTGCGCCTGGTGCTGCCCGAAGGCACCGCCGTCTGACCTTGGTTTAGGAATCGGGCGGCAGGACCACCTGGCGGAGCTTCCATTCGGTGCCGAGGTGGAAGGCGCCGAGCGCCTCGAAACGGGTGGCGGCGCGCACCGCCGGATTGTCCAGTTCCAGCGACAAATGGCGGCCTTCGAGGATCAGCACCTCGCCTGGAGTCTGATCGAGAAAGTCACCGACCCGGCGGTCGCGGCCGCCCGCCTCGCTGAGGTCGAAATAGTGCTGCGGCACCATCAGCAGGCCGATACGCGGGCGCTGTTTCCAGCCCCACCACAGCAAAACGCCCTCCTCGACCTCCTCGCGTTCGACCACCTCGAGCAGGTGGGTGAACAGGCTGCCGAGTCCGGCCCGGTCGGCGAGCTCCTGGCGATAGAGAATGTAGCCGTCGAGGGTGGCGCCGAATTCGCGTTTCAGGTCTTCGGCCAGGCCGAGGTATTCGGTGCCGGTTTCCTCCGCGCGCCAGGCGCAGAGAAAACTGCGGCCGGCCCTCTCGGGGGTGCTGAAGTCGGGGTGCAGTGCGAAGGCCCACGCGTCGGGGGTCATGCTCTGGCACGACAACGCGAGGGCGGCGAGCGGCAGGCACCACCAGCGGGCCGGACGGCAAAACCGGGTGACGTGGTCCACGCCGCGTATATTGAAGCCGAGGCCTGCTGCAGGCAAACCATTCCCACCGTCTCAAGGTGCGTTTCCTACTCATCCTGTCCTTGTCCGCCCTGGCTGCGTCCTTGCTGACCCTGGCTGCCTGTGGCGAGGGCGCCGCCGTGGCCGACGGCCTGTGGGTGGAACAGCCCGACCGTTCGCTGGGCAGTCTGCAGTCCGGCGAGGTTCGCGAAATCCGCTTTCCCTTCGAGGTGCGCGGAGCCGCGGTGCGCGTGCTTGGCTTCGAAGAAAGCTGCGGCTGTTCCGATTCGCACCTGCTGGTGGGCGGCGAGATGGTCCCTGTGGGCAGCGAGCTGGGCGCCGGCAGCCGCGGCGAAGTGGTGGTTTCATGGCGCACCGCGGGCTTTCAGGGCTTCAAGCAGTCGACCCTGAAATTGGTCGGCGAGGGCCCTGGGCTGCCGCTGGAATTGAAGTTCTCGGCCGAACTGCAGCCCTTTTTTCGTGCCCAGCCGGACAAATTGCTCCTCGACGGCCTCAGCGGCGCCGAGGAAGAGGTGTTCGAGATCGTGGTCCGTGCCGACGTGCCCTTCCGCTTGCTGGACATCCTGGCCTCTTTGCCACCGTGGAAAGTGCGCGGTTTGCCTTCGTCGGCCGCCGCGCTCGAACAACGCATAGAACTGGTATTGCCGCCTGGGGTGGGAGAAATCGGGCGTCATCAAGGGTTTTTGCAGATCCGCACCGACCAGGAACTGCCGTTTACCTTGCCGATTTCCTACGAACTCATCCCTGAGTTATGGACGCGTCCGAGCCGCAGGCTGCTTTTCGGGCCGCTCGATCCGGCCCGCAGCCACACCGCTCGGCTCGAGGTCGGAGTGCAGCGCGGCCACCTGGCCGTTCCGGTGGTTCACAGCGAAGGAATCGACGGTCTTGAGGTTCATGTCGTAACCTTGGAGGATGCCAAGCGTTACCAAGTTCAGGCGATCCTGCCTGCGGGCTTGGCAGCCGGCCCGATTGCCGGCAAAATAAGACTACGGCTGGTCCACACCGTGGACGGCGCCGAAACCCCGGTCGAGCGGGAGATCCAGGTTCTGGGAGTCGTACAAGGCTCCTAGGGCTGGTGTTCCTCGGATTCTGGTTCCATGCTTCGCACCCTCATTCCGCTTCTGCTCCTGGCCCTTCCACTTTCCCTTCCCGGTTGTGGAGATTCTGCCGCCGGCTCGGTTGTCGAGCAGGCCGGTGTCACCGAAACCTCGCTCGGCGCCGCAGCGGGGGAGAACTCTCCCGACCGCCCGGGCGCCAGCCAGGCCAGTCTGGGCCAGAACCCGCAGCCTTCCCGCAGCAGGCTGGATTTCGAGTTCGACGAGATCGACTTCGGCACCATCTATCAGCAGCAGGAGTTCGAGGTGAACTTTCCGTTCACCGTCGAAGGCCCCGACCCGGTCACCCTCCTTGCGCTGGATCCGACCTGCGGTTGCACCGATGTCTACCTGACCGTCAACGATAAGAACTGGGAGTTGGGCAAGCCGATTCCCGCCGGTTCCAAAGGCGAGGTCCGTGGCATGTTTCATTCGAACACCTACGTCGACCTGAAGACCTCGATCATCCATATCACCGGTGACTTCATCAACGTCGGGCTGCGCCTGCACCTGCAGGCCTTCATCCGTCGCCATTTCAAGGTCACGCCGTCCAATCTTGGATTGGGCACGGTCAGCGTGGGACAGCTCGCCAGCGCGCCGGTCAAAGCCAAGTTCAAGGTGACTGGTTCCGAACCCTTCAAGGTCCTGCGCTGGTCGCAACTGCCGCGCGGCATCGAGGTGGTAGAAATCGGCGAACCCGAAATGCTCGAAGATGGCCGCCAGGTGCGCCATTTCGAAGTCAGCCTCAACGACAAGAACAGTGCCGGGGCGCTCTTCCAAAGGCTGCAGGCCGAGACCAGCCTGCACAAGCCGCTGACGGTCGACGTCAGTGCCCAATTGCTTGGGCCGGTGCAGTTCAAACCCAGCACGCTTAGATTTGGCGCGGTCAACCATGGCCTTACGCCACGCCGAGCTCTGCAGATCATCGCCACCGATCCCGCTGCCAGCCTGCCGACCCCGAAGATTGAATTCGCCGGCAGCGAGCAGTACACCTGGCAGTTAACAGAGCGGATTCCTGGCCGTGAATGGGTGGTGCGGGTGCACTTCGACGGCGACGTCGATCCGGGGCGCTTCGCCGGCCAGTTGAAGGTGAGCTTTCCTGCCGAAGTCGGAGTCGCCCAGCAAGTGGTCAAGGTCTCAGCCCTGGTCCGCGCCAAGCAGTGAGAAAGCGCCTGGGCGAAATCCTGCTGGCCCAGGGGGCGATCAGCGAGGAACAACTGCGTGCCGCCCTGGCCGCGCAGCAGAACCGTACGCAGAAGCTCGGCCAGATTCTGGTCGCCCAGCAGGCGACCAGCGAAGAAACGGTCACCCGCGCTTTGGCGGTGCAGAGCCGTTTGCCCTTCGTCGCCCTCGAAGGCAAACGCCCGCCCAGCCAGCTGACCGACCGCCTCAGCCCGCACTCCGCCTGGGAACTCGAGGCGCTGCCGGTCGCCGACAAAGGCGGCAAGGTCATCGTCGCGGTGTCCGATCCGGAAAAGGCGGTGAACATCGACACCCTCGGTTTCCTTCTCGACGCCGAGATCGGACTGGCCCTGGCCACCCCGACCGCTTTGCGTCAGACCCTTGAGGCGGTCTACGGCAAGCCGGATTCCCCCGGAGACCAAGGCCCAGAGGTCGCCGACGACGCCGAGGAAGCGCCGGTGGTGCGCCTGGTCAACCACATGTTCCGCGAGGCGGTCGAACAGCGCTCCTCCGACATCCACCTCGAGCCCTTCGCCGGCAAGTTGCGCGTGCGTTATCGAGTCGACGGCACCCTGCGTCTGGCGGCCGAACATCCGGGCGATCTGCATTCCGCCCTGATCAGCCACATCAAGGTCAACGCCGGCCTCGACATCGCCGAAAAGCGCAAGCCGCAGGACGGGCGCATCGAACACCGCACCGGCGGCCGCGACCTCGACGTGCGCGTTTCGGTGCTGCCGACCAACCACGGCGAGTCGGTGGTCATGCGCCTGCTCGACCGCGAGGCCAACCTGTTGTCGCTGGGTGACCTGGGCATGGGCCCAGCAGCCCTGCAATGGTTCCGCGATGTCATCGACCGGCCCAACGGCATCTTCCTGGTCACCGGTCCGACCGGTTCGGGCAAAACCACCACGCTGTACGCGGCACTGCAAACACTCAACCAGGCCAACCGCAAGATCCTGACCGTCGAAGATCCGGTCGAATACCGCCTCAAGGGCATCAACCAGGTGCAGGTCCAGCCGCGCATCGGGCTCGATTTCGCGCGCGTGCTCAAGGCCTTTTTGCGCCAGGCCCCGAACGTGGTGCTGGTCGGCGAGATCCGCGACCGCGAGACCGCCGAGGTGGCCATTCAGGCCTCGCTCACCGGCCACATCGTCTTCAGCACCGTGCACACCAACGACGCGCCCTCGGCGGCCACGCGGCTGCTCGACATGGGGGTGCCGCCCTTCCTGGTGGCCACGTCGCTGCAAGGGGTGCTGGCGCAGCGGCTGGTGCGCCGCCTGTGCAAGGAGTGCAAGGTCGAGGAGCCCGCCACCCCGGTCGAGCGGCAGGTGCTCGGCCTGCCCGAAGGCGCGCTGCTTTTCCATCCGCGTGGCTGCCGCGAATGCACCCGCTCCGGCTACCGCGGGCGGCTCGGCGTTTTCGAACGCCTGAGTCTGGTCGAGGATCTGCGCGAGGCCCTGTTCCAGAGCCCGGACGGTTCTGATTTCGTGCGCGCGGTGCATAGTTCCCCGGCCTGGCATTCACTCAAGCACGATGCCGCCGAAAAGGTGATGAGCGGTTTGACCTCGGTGGCAGAACTGTTGCGCGTCACCCACCAGGACGCGCGCAACACCGAAGCCGAGACCGCGACGGCAGAATCAAGCCCGGCCACCGCCGCACCCGACCCTGAAGCGTCCCCATGAGTTCCGTCCCGCCTCCGTTGCAAGAGTGGCTGCGCATTGTCGCCGCCTCGGATTCTTCCGACCTCCACCTCGGCGCCGAACGGCCGCCGGCGATGCGCCTGTCCGGCGAACTGGTGCCGGTGACCGCCGAGGCCCTGACCCCCAAGGTCACCCAGGACATCTGTCTGGAACTGACTCCCGAACACCGTTTGAGCGATCTGCAGCACACCGGCAGCGCCGACTTCGGTTTTGCCTTTGATGGCGACCGTTACCGCGCCAGCGTGTTCAAGCAGAAGGGCTCCTACGCGCTGGTGCTGCGGCGCATTCCGCAGAACCGCATGAGCTTCGACCAGATCGGCGCGCCGGCGGTTTTGCGCGGGCTGGCGCGGCTGCCGCGAGGCATGATCCTGGTCACCGGGCCGACCGGTTCGGGCAAGACCACCACGCTGGCGGCGCTGATCCACGAGATCAACATTTCGCGTGCGTGCCACATCATGACGATGGAGGATCCGATCGAGTTCTACCACGACTCGCACAAGGCGGTGATCAACCAGCGCGAGGTCGGCGACGATGTGGTCAATTTCAGCGAGGGCCTGCGCCGGGTGCTGCGTCAGGACCCCGACGTGATCATGCTCGGCGAGATGCGCGACCTCGAGACCACCTCGTCCGCGATCACCGCCGCCGAGACCGGCCACCTGGTGCTGGGCACGCTGCACACCACCGGCGCCGCGCGCACCGTCGACCGCATCATCGACCAATATCCAGAGAACCAGCAGGAACAGGTGCGCGCCCAGCTCGCGGTGTCCTTGCAGGCGGTGGTCTCGCAAGTGCTGCTGCCGCGCGCCGACGGCCAAGGGCGCATCGCCGCCTTCGAGATCATGGTGCGCAACTCGGCGATCGAGAACCACATCCGCAAGGGCGAGACCTTCAAGATCGGTTCGGTCATGCAGACGCAGAAGCGCCTCGGCATGCAGCTGCTCGACGACCACCTGCTGGAACTGGTGCAGAACTCGTTGATCACCAAAGACGTCGCGCTCAATTCGGCCCAGTACCCCTCCGACCTGGCCCAGCGCTTGGGCGCCTGATTCCCCTTCATGGGCAAACCCGACCCCCGTCAACTCGGCAAGATCCTGGTCGATCTGGGTGTGCTGCGCATGGGCCAGCTGCAGGCGGCGCTGGCCGAACAGCGGCGCAGCGGCGGCCGCCTGGGGCAGTTGCTGCTCGAGCGCGGGTCGATCACCGACGAGGACCTGTCGCGTGGACTGGCGCTGCAGAAAGGGCTGGAATGGCTTCCAGGGCCGGCGTTGGCGCCGTCCAGCGAAGCCCTGGCGCTGGTCGACGCCGGCACCGCGCGCGCCTTCGGCGTGCTGCCGCTGGGGCGCGTCGACGGGCGCCTGCGCCTGGCCATGGCCGATCCCGAGGTGCTGCCCCTGCTCGGCGACCTCGAAGCCCTCGCCGGCTGTCCGCTGGAGCCGGTGCTGGCCACCCCCGAGGCGCTCGCCGAAGCCGTGGAAAAGGCCTACCAGGCCAAGGCCGAAGCCGACCGCTCCGGCTTCGATGACCTCAGCGAGGCGGCGCCGATCGTGCGCCTGCTCGAATCGCTGCTCACCCGCGCGGTACGCGACGGTGCCGCTGACCTGCACTTCGAGCCCTACCAGGGCGAGTTCCGTATTCGCATGCGCGTCGACGGCGTGCTGTTCGAAGTCGATCCGCCGCCGCCGCACCTGGCCACCGCGCTGATCTCGCGCATCAAGGTGATGGCCAATCTCGACATCTCGGAAACGCGCATGCCGCAGGACGGGCGCATCGAATTGGTCGTCGACGGACGGCCGATCGACTTCCGCGTGTCCACCGTGCCGATCCAGGGCGGCGAGAGTACCGTGCTGCGCGTTCTCGACCGCAAGTCCCTGCGCCTCAACCTTGGCGACCTCGGCCTGCTCGAAGAAGAGATCGCGCAACTCGAAGATTTCGTCAAGCTGCCGCACGGCATCGTTCTGGTGACCGGGCCGACCGGTTCGGGCAAGACCACCACGCTGTATTCGCTGCTCAACCGCGTCAACGAAACCGAGCGCAAGATCCTGACCGTCGAGGATCCGGTCGAATACGACCTCGAGGGCATCGTCCAGGTGCCGGTCAACGACGACATCGGCGTCAACTACGCGCGCGTGCTGCGCACCATGCTGCGCCAGGACCCCGACATCATCCTGGTCGGCGAGATCCGCGACCCCGAGACCGCCCAAATCGCGGTCGAGGCCTCGCTCACCGGCCACCTGGTGCTGTCCACCCTGCACACCAACGACGCGCCCTCGACGATGACGCGCATGATCGACCTCGGCGTCGAGCCCTTCCTGCTCGCCGCGACCATCGAAGGCATCGTCGCCCAGCGCCTGCTGCGCACCATCTGCGCCGACTGCGGTGAACCCCACCAGCCGCCGGAAGAGAAGCTGACCAAGCTGAACGAAACGACTGCGGGGCCGTGGTTCCTCGGCAAGGGCTGCGAAACTTGCCATTTCACCGGTTACAAGGGGCGCACCGCGATCTACGAGATCCTGCCGATGGACGAGGTGCTGCGCGATCAGTTTCTGCGTAATCCCAGCACCATCGCTTTGCGGCAACTGGCCCGCGAGCGCAATATGAAGACCCTGCGCCAGCGCGCCCTGGCGCTGGCCGCCGTCGGCCGCACCACTCTCGATGAGGTCCTCCGCGAGACCTTGAACGAGTAAGACTCGAAGCACCCCCATGGCCCGCATCCAGCGCAAGGTCGCCGCCACCGCCGGCAGAACCACCCGTCAAGCCGCCGAACCGGCCGCTGAGGTTCAGCGCACCCGGCGCAAGGTCCCGCTCAAGCACGTGACCCGCTTCACGCGCATGCTGGCCACGCTGACCGAGGCCGGCCTGCCGGTGCTGCGCAACCTGCGCATCCTTGCCGACCAATGGCCCACCGGGCGTTTCCGCGATTCGATCGAAGGCGCGGCCGAAATGGTCGAAGAGGGCCAGCCGCTGAGCGAGGCCCTGGGCCAGAGCCCCGGGGTTTTCGACGAACTCTACGTCAACATGGTCAAGGCCGGCGAAGCCGGCGGTGTGCTCGACGTGGTGTTGGAACGGCTGGCCGAGTTCCAGGAGAAATCGCAGGAGCTGCGCCAACGCACGCGCGGCGCGATGGTCTACCCGATGGTCATCGTGGTGGTGGCTTTCGCGGTCATCGCCGCGCTGATGCTGCTGGTGATCCCCAAATTCGACGAACTCTTTCAGGAGATGGGGCTGCCGCTGCCGGGACTGACGCTAGGGCTGATCGCGGTCAGCCAGCACGTCACCCTGTATTGGTACATCTACATCGGCATGCCGATCCTGCTGACCATTTTGTTCCAGATGGCCTATCTGCGTTCCTACGGATTCCGCCGTTGGAACCACGCGGTGCATCTGCGACTGCCGGTCATCGGAGGTCTGGTCAAGCTCAGCCAGGTGTCGCGCTTTTCGACCACCTTCGGCACCTTGGTGGCCAGCGGCGTTCCGCACCTGCGCGCCTTCGACATCGTGCGCGGCGCGCTCAGCTCCGAGGTCTTCCGCGAGGCGATCGAGGAAGTCCGCGAAGAAGTGCGCGAGGGCGAAGGCATCGCCGCTTCCTTGGAACAGACCGGCTGTTTCGACCAGATCACCGTGTCCATGGTCGAGGTCGGCGAAGAGACCGGCGAACTCGACCGCATGTGTCTGCGCGTCGGCGCGGCCTTCGAGGACCGCTACCGGCGCGCCCTCGACATCGCCCTCAAGCTGCTCGAGCCGATCATGCTGGTGCTGATGGCCGCGGTGGTCGGGGTGATCGCATTGGCCCTGTTCCTGCCCTTGTTCGAACTGCTCAAGCAGTTCGGGCAGAACGGTTGAGATGCGGCTGCGGCTCCGGCTGACGCTGATCCTGCTGACCGTCAACACGCTGGTACTGGGCTCTCTCGCCCTGTGGGTGCGCGGCGACCAGGCGCAGCAGGAGTTGCGTGAGCGCGAGCGCCAGGGCCGCTACGCCAACCTGGTCGCCGACCGGCTGCCGCCGGTGTTCCAGTCCGGCGAAGCGCGGGCCCTGCGCGAGATCTTGTCTTGGGACGGCTGGGCCGATTTCGAAGAGGCGCTGCTGATCGACAATCGCGTCCTTGACCTCGACGGCCTGCAGATCCCGGTGGGGGCATTCCTCAATCCCAAGGGCAGCCGCCACCGCACCCCCGCCTTTCCGCTCGAAGAGATCACCCGGGCGATGACCGAAGCCAGCCGCAACCTGACTCCGGTCGCGGTCGCCGGCGGCCTGGCGATTCCGCTGGTGGTGCAGGAGCCCTTTTCGACGCGGCCGAGCGAGATCTGGGGCGGGGCCTATCTGCGTCTGGCGAGCCAGCCTCTGCTGATTCCGCTGTCGACCATCGTCTTGCTGGCGGCGGTGGCCTCCACTCTGCTGGCTTCGGCGCTGGTGTACTTCTTCCTCGGCCGCACCGTGATCCGTCCGGTCGAACGGCTGGCCGGCGCCGCGCATGAATTTGGCGAGGGTGGGGTACCGGCCCTGCCGGGCTCCGGCCAGAGCGCCGAAATCGATGAACTGGTCGATTCCTTCGCCCAGATGATGCGCCGCATCCGTGGTTTCCAGGACGAATTGGAGACCGAGGTCGACCGCGCCACCCAGGCTGCTGCCGACGCCGAACGCCGCGCTTCGCGCCAGGACCGTCTGGCGGCGATGGGCACGCTGGCGGCCGGCCTGGCCCACGAGATCAACAGCCCGCTGGCCGGGGCGCTGCACGGTCTTGAGACCTTGCGCGGCGAGGCCACCAGCGAGCGGGCCAAGCGCCACGGCGATTTGACCGGCGATGCGCTCAACCGCATCGCCGGCCTGGTGCAACGCCTGCTACGCCTGGCCCCGACCAGCGTCGAAGCGGGCGAGTGCGAGGTCATGGATCTGGTCGACGATCTGCGCACCTTCCTTGCCGGTCGACTGCACCTGCACGCCTTGCGCGTGCACGCCGAGCCAGGAAGCACGCGCGTATGCGCCGCACCAGGGGACCTCTTCCCGGTGCTGCTCAATCTGCTGCGCAACTCCCTCGACGCGCTCGACCAGGACCGGCCCGAGGGCGGCTGGGTAGCGCTGAAGCTGCAGCCCCAGGACGATACGCTGATCCTGGTGATCGAGGACAACGGCGGCGGCGTCGACGCCGATCTGATGCCGCACCTGTTCGAGCCCTTCGTCACCACCAAAGATGTCGGCCAGGGCACGGGTCTCGGTCTGGCGCTGGCCCACGCGACCGTGCGCCAGCTCGGCGGCAGCCTCGAGGCCGCCAACCGCGACGCGGGTGGTCTGTGCGTGCGCCTGCTGCTGCCGGCGGTCGCCGCGCAAGATGCATGAGCAGCTATCTGCCCCTGCTGATGCTCCTGCTGCTGGTTTCAGCGGTGTTCTCGGCCTCCGAAGCCGCCCTATTCACTCTTGCCACTCGCAGTGCCGACCGCAAGCCCGCGGTGGTGCGCGCCCTGCTGTCGGATTCGGTCGGCGCGCTGACCGTGATCCTGTTCGGCAATCTGCTCGTCAACCTCTCGTACTTCGCCTTGTCGACCGCCTGGGCGCGCGGCCTCGGCGGCAGCCAGATTGCGCTGCTCAAGACCTTGGCGGTGCTCGCCATCGTCCTCTTTGGCGAGATCCTGCCCAAGACCCTGGCCCACCGCTACCCCGACGCTTGCGGCCGCGTGCTGCTGTGGCCGGTGCTCGTGCTGCACCGCCTTTTCGGCAAGCCGGCGCACGCCATCGGGCGCCTATGGGTCGGGCGCCGACGTCATGACTCGCCGTTGGCCAGCGACCAATTGCAGGATCTGCTCGAGGAGCACTCGGAGCTCGCGCTGGAACGCCAGGAGCACGGCCTCCTCGACCACCTGCTGGAACTCGGCACCCTGCGTGCCGGGGCGCTGCGGCGGCCGCTGCACCGGGTCGAGCAGGTGGCTGCCGATCTGCCCTTGAATCAGGCCTTGGCGCGTCTGCGCGAAGGCCGCCACGCGTGGGCGGCGGTGCGCAATGAGAGCGGCCAGGTGGTCGGCATTCTCGACCTGACGCGCGCTCCGCGCGGCGCCCGCGTTGCCGATGCGATGGTGGCGGTGCCGATCCTCCCGGACCTTGCCCCGGTGGCCGCAGGCATCCCCTTGCTGCAACAAAGCGGCGCACCCTTTCTGCTGTTGGTGGACGAGTTCGGTGCCAGCAGCGGCATCCTTGAGCGCGGGCGCTGGGCGGACACCCTGCTCGACCGGCTGCCGGAGAGCCACGCCGGCGAGGTCGCTACGATGATCCGGCGGGTCAGCAAAAATGGGTTTCTCGTCGATGCGCACCTGCCCTTGCACGAATTCGCCGACCATTTCGGCGATCCGGGGCCCGCTGACGGGCGCACGGAAACCCTTTCCGGACTGGTCGAGGAACACCTTGGCCGGGTCGCCGAAGTAGGCGACGTGGTGCGGATCGGCGCGGAGCCACCGCTGTTCGAGGTGCGCGTGCTGCGCTGTGACGGCCCGCGCGCGGTGCAGATGCACGTGCGCACCCTGGTGCCACCGGAGGAAAGCGCATGAGGCAAAGCCGTTTCCTGGCGGAGGCAAGCCCATGAGTCTGGGGCTGCTGCTGCTGGCGCTGGCCCTGAGCGCCTTGTTCGCCGGTTCAGAAACCGGCTACTACGCGATGAATCCGCTGCGCCTGCGCCTACAGGCCGGACGTTCACGCTGGGCGGCGGTGCTGGCGCGGGTGGTGCGGCCGCCGAGCGCCTTTTTGACCATGCTCCTGGTCGGCAACAACGTGGCCAACGATCTGGCGGTTTTCGCCGGTGTGAGCCTGGTCGCCGCCGCCGGCATCGAACAGCCTGAGATCTGGGCCACCCTGATGCTCACTCCGCTGGTGTTCCTATTCGGCGAGGTTGCCCCCAAACAGATCGTACTCGGCGATCCGCTGCGCCTGCTGCTCGGCGCCACCCCGTTGCTGGGCCTGTTCCGCCTGCTGCTGCTGCCGGTGACCGCGCCGATCGTCGGCCTGGCCCATCTGTTCAGTCGCGAAGACGCCGAAGCGATCGCCGGGCGCCGCCATCTCGCTGCGCTGCTGCTCGAGGGCGGCCGCCATCCGAGCAGCGGCACCGCCCCGGTCCTGGTCGCCGCTCTGCGGGCCCTGCAGAGCCAGGGCAAAGGTTTGCAGCCCTTCCTGCGCCGTGACCTGCCCTTGCTCTACGCCAATATCCCGCTGGCTGACGCACGCATCGCCATCGCCCACACGCGCGACGCCCTCGCCCTGCTCGACCGGCCCGGTCGGCCACCCGGCCTGCTGCTCGGCACCCACCTGGTCCTTGCCGAGCCGGGCACCGCCCCGTCTGCACTGGCGCTGGACCTGCCGGTGTTGCCGCCTGACCTCGATCTGGCCGAGGCCCTGACCGAATTGCGTGATCTGGGCCGCTCCTTTGCGCTCGTAGGGGAGGTCGGCGAGGTCGATAGCGTGCTCGACCTCGAGTATGCGTTATCCTTGCTCCTCAGCCGCGACGCCGGAGTCACCCATGCTTGAAAACCGCAATCTCGTGCCCCTTCTCCTCGCCGCCCTGCTGGGCGCCCTGCTCAGCCAGTGGTGGTCACCGTCGCAAGTGCAGGCCCAGTCCGCCGATGGTGCACGCCGCTACGTTGCCGTGACCGGCACCTACCAGGAAGGCGTCTCGGTGCTCTACGTCCTCGACCAGAAGGAGCAGCGCCTGGCGATCTACGAGGCCCGCGGCGGCGCCGCCAACTCGCGCCGCGTGGCCCTGGTCGGCGTACGCAACATCAGGCAGGACACCCAGCTCGACGGTTTCAACGACGAATCCGAGTACAGTTTCAAGGATTTGGAGGAACTTCTCGAACGTCGCGGGATAGACGTCAAGTAGCCGCCTGGGGCGGCTTCCGGGTAGAGTTGACGCAAGCCCCCGAGGATCTCCTATCCTGGGCCCCTGCAGGCTCCCACCCCCTCCTGCTCCAACCCCCATCCGTTCCATTGCACCCGTGAGCGACAGCGAATTCTTCGATTTCGACAAGGCCCTTGACAAGCTCTCCATCGAGGAGGATGACTTGAAACGGCTGATTTCCGCCGGCGAGATCCGCGCCTTCCGCGAAGGGTCCAAAATGCGCCTGCGCGCCGAGGACGTGGACCGGGTCGCCGCCGACATCGGTGCCGTCGACGAGAGCGACGCCGGTGAGATCCTGGAGGTCGAAGAGGTCTCCTTCGACGACGCCGACGACGGCATGGGCACGGTACAGCTGTCCGAAGAGGACACCCTGCTCGACGAGGAACTCGGTCTCGAAGAGGTCGAGATGGACGAAGACCTCTCCTCTCCGGTGCGCGGCGGGTCCTCGCGTGGAGTGAGCGCCACCCGCGGTGCCACGCGTGCTGCACCCGAGCCCGAGGTCAAGGAATCCACCGGCATGCTGTTCGCCACCATCATCACTACCGCGTTGATGGTCTATGGCATGGCCTTTGTCTTCGCCGCCCTCAGCGCCCGCTCCACCGGGCTCACCGACGGACTGGTCGGCTTCTTCGCTGGCGAATAGTCCCTTGCGTCCCTGGCGCGGCTGCAGACTCGCACCGCGCGGACCCGGCCGCGGCCGCGCCCTATTGCGCGGTTGCGGCCGCTTGCTTGTCGCCCCGGGGTTGGCGGTGCTGGCGGCCTGCAATGGTGCCGCGCCGCCCGAGGGCATCACCGAGGTCGTCGACCGCACCGCCAGCACCTTCCTGGCGTCGCCCTTGCCGGGGCACAGCGAATGGTTGCTGTGCTGCCGCTACGAGGTCACCCAAGCCGAGTTCGGCCAGGTCCTTCCGGACCAGGCCTCGGCCAACCTGCCGGTGGTCATGGTCAACCTGTGGGAAGCCCAGGAATGGGCCGCCGAGCACGATCTGCGCCTGCCCACCGCGGCGGAGTGGGAACACCTGCGTCTCGCCGGCGGCGCCGAAGACCCCGCCGCCCGCACCTTCGCCAACACGCTCGATCTTGGCCTGGGCCGGCCGCTCCCGGTCGGCGTCTTCGAACGCGGACGCACCTCGCTCGGTGGCTACGACTTCCTCGGCAACGTGTGGGAATGGACCGCCGAAAGTGCCAGCGGCCTGCGCTCCGGCGAGGCCTCCATCTTCGGGGGCTCCTTCGCCTCCTATCCGGTGATGGTGGCGAGCCAGCTGGTGCGCAAGGTGCATCCGCTGGACCGGGCCACCGACCTCGGCTTCCGCCCGGTGGCCGGGGCGCTGGACTGGATCACCCAGCACATGCAGCCGGCGTGGCAGCAGGCCGGGCCCGACGGCCGCGCACGGCTGGCGCAAGCCCTGGACGGCTGGCGCCCGGAATACCGCCGCCAGCTGGCGCGCATCTACCTGGAACTGCACCCTCAACAGCGCGAGTTCGGACGCCTGCTCGAGGGGTATTGAAGGTGCGGCTGAGTGAATTGAAGGCCCTGCTCGCGGCCCACGGTCTGGCCCCCCAAGCCCGCTTCGGCCAGAACTTCCTGGTCGATCCGGCGCTGCTCGCCGCCATTCCCGGCGACGCCGGTGTGGCTGCGGGCGAGCGGATCCTGGAGGTCGGACCCGGAGCCGGCGCTCTGACCCGCGAACTCCTGGGCCGCGGTGCGCAGGTGTACGCGGTCGAGGTCGATCACGGGCTGTGCCAGCTGTTGCGCAAGCGCTTCGCCGGAGAAATCGAGGAGCGCCGCCTGTGCCTGTTGGAAGCCGACGTCCTCGCCTCCGGCGAGCGCTTCCACCCCGAGGTCGAAAGCTGGTGGGGGACAGGCGCGCCGCCGCGGGTGGTGGCCAATCTGCCCTATCAGATCTCCGGGCCCTTCCTCGGCCGGCTGCCCGGCCGCGCCCTCGCCGGGGCCACCCTGCTGCTGCAGCGCGAGGTCGCCGACAAGGCCGCCGGACGGGCCGACGCCGGACCGCTGCCGGTGCGCCTCGAACTGAGCTTCCACCTGCGCCTCGGGCGGCGCCTGCCGCCGAGCGTGTTCTGGCCGCGGCCGCGGGTGGATTCGGCCTTCCTGCACCTGCAGCGGCGGTCAGATGCGCCCAGTGCGCCCGAGGACCGCTGCCTTGCAGGAGTGCTCAAACTGGCCTATTCCCAGAGGCGCAAACACTTGCTGAAGCGGCTGCAAACGGTCTACCCTGAGGCTGCCGGCCACTTGCGCGGCGCCGGAATTTCCGATCAGGCGCGTGCCGCCGAAGTGACGGCGAACCTGTGGTTGCAGGCCGCGCGCGCCGAACTTGCCACTCATGGCTGACCTGACCCGCCAGATCGACTCCATCAAGGAGCGCCTGCCGATCGAATCGGTGGTCGGTCAGCGTGTGCAGCTGCAGCGCAAAGGCAATCGCTTGTGGGGCCTATGCCCCTTTCACGCCGAGAAGACGCCGTCCTTCTCGGTGCTGCCCGAGCGCGGCTTCTTCAAGTGCTTTGGCTGTGAGAAGGGGGGCGACATCATCACTTTCGTGCGCGAACTCGATGGCCTCGATTTCATGGAGGCCTTGCGTCTGCTCGCCGATCAGGCCGGGGTCGAGCTGCCACAGGCCTCCGAGGGCGAATCGCATCGCGGCAGCGGCGACCGGCGCAAGCTGGCGCGCGAGGCCCTGGCGCAGGCGCGGCGGCTGTTCCAGCAGGTTCTGACCGGCGACCCCGGCCACGGCGGGCGCGACTACCTGGCCCAACGCAAGGTCGATGAGGAATGGGTGCGCAGCTTCGGCCTCGGCTGGGCGCCGGCCGAACCGGGCTGGCTGAGCGCGCAATTGCGGCGCAAGGGGCTGCCTGAGAGCGCGCTGGTCGACGCCGGCCTGGCGATGCCCTCGGACCGCGACGGTAGCCTGCGCGACCGTTTCTGGGACCGGCTGATCTTCCCGGTGCAAGAGGCCGGCGACCGCACCGTGGGTTTCGGTGGCCGCTACCTGCCGGGATCGCGCGCCGAGGAGCGCGGCCTGGGCAAGTACGTCAACTCCCCCGAGGGTCTGCTGTTCCCCAAGCGGCGTCTGCTCTACGGGCTGGAAAAGCTGCAGGCCGGACTGCGCCAGGACGAGACCACCCCGATCCTGGTGTGCGAGGGCTACCTCGACGTGATCATGCTGCACCAGGCCGGTTTCCCGACCGCGGTCGCGGCGCTCGGCACGGCGCTGACCGAGGACCACGCGCGCCGCCTCAAGCGCTACCAGCGGCCGGTGGCGTTGATGCTCGACGCCGACCCTGCCGGGCGGCGAGCGGCAGCCCGCGGCGCGCGCATCCTGGTGCGGGAAGGGGTCGATGTGCGCGTGGTCGAATTGCCCGATGGCAAGGACCCGGCCGACCTGGTGGCCGAAGGCCAGCGCGAAGAACTCCTCGAACGGGTGGCTTCTGCGTGGGATATAATCCATTGGCGTCTGTCGACCTGGTCCCAGAAGTCTGATTTCCGCGCTCCGTCCGTTAAAGCCAAGGCCGCCGAAGAAATGGCGGAATGGGCGCAGTCCACACCCAATCCAGCCCTGGCCGAATTGTGGCTGCGCACGGCCTCAGACGGCCTTGGGATCGAAGAACAGAGCCTCAGGCGTCTGGCCGGTCCGGCTCCCGCCCGCCCGGCGGCCAGATTCAATCTGCCTGCATCACCACGTCCTTTAACCGAGCAAACCGCGCAGGAGGTCCTCCTCAAGAACGAACGTGAAATCGTCGCATCGATACTGCTGGATCCTTCCCTGATCGCAGCCTATCGCGAGACTCTGAGCCAGCTGCAATTGCACGACGCCGCCGCTCGAACGGTTCTTGCCTGGTGCCTGAAGCGCCGCGCAGAAGCCCTCGACTGTCGTCTGCTCGACGCACTGGCCGCCTTCCACGAGGCCGACTTTCTCGCCTGGCTGGACCCGCTGCGCCTGGTCAAGGTTGCCGATTCCCGATCCCTGCTGGAAGACTCGCTGGCGGCTCTCGAGCCCAACCGCGAAGACCTGCGCCGCGCCTCCCGTGGCGGCGCTCAAGACAGTATCAGCGACGAGGAATTGAAGGCCCTGCGCCGACCGATCCACCTTTCGCCGAACGAGGAGACCGCCTGAGCACTGTGCCTGGAATGCCGAACCAAACGCTGAACAAATCCACCGAAACCGCGCTGACAAATCTGGTCGATAAGGGCCGGGAACAGTCCGGTTGTCTGACTTTCGAAGAGATCAACGGTGCGCTTCCCGCTTCTGCCCTGGGCAAGAACGCGCTGGAAACCCTGACCGTGGTGCTCGACCGCCTCGAGGCGGCCGGCATCCGCATTGGCGATGCCGCCGACGCACAGGACGCTCCGCACCTGACTTCGCCGATGCCGGTCGCCACCAAACCTCTGGCGGTGGCCTCGGCGCGTGGCAGCGGTGCGCGCGCGGCGCAGCCGGTGCTGGAGAAGATCGACGACCCGGTACGCATGTACCTGACCCAGATGGGAGAGATCCCCCTGCTGGCGCGCGAAGAAGAGATCTCGCTGGCCAAGAAGACCGAGGTCTCGCGCAAGATCTTCCGTCGCCTCGCCCTGGAATCCGGCCTCGCGCTGGATCCGGCGCTGGATCTGCTGGGCATGGTCAAAGACGGCAAGACCGCCTTCGACCGCACCCTCAAGGTCAATCCTTCGGCGCAGGCCAACTCGAGTTTCGGCGTGATCCACTTCAACCGCCGCCTGAAGAAGCAGGCCGGCGAAGACGGCACCAACGAGACTTCCTCCAACATCGACGGCGGCGCCGGTTACGAACTGACCAAGCAGGATCTGGAGCAACGCCTCGGCGGCCACATCCAGTGCCTCGAAGAGCTGCGCGACGGCGCGCGCATCGGCTACCGGCTGCACCTGGATTCGCGCCTGAAAGCCAGCGAGCGGCGCGTCTTCCAGACCGGCATGCGCGCGCGTCAACGCTGCATCGCGGTGCTGATGGAAGAACTCCACTTCCAGGTCCAGCACATCGCCGACCTGATCGACATCCTCGCGGCCAAATTCGAGCAATGGGAGGCCCTGCAGGCAGAGATCGACTGCTTCGACACCGGCCGCAAGCGCACCAAGGCCGGCAAGGAAGAGTTCGCCGCGCTGCACAACCGTGCCTTCGAGTTCGAGGTGCAGGCGATGGAACCGCTGTCGTCGTACCGCATGCGCATGGACCGCATCCTGCGTTCGGTGTACGCCTATGAGCAGGCCAAGCGCGATCTCAGCTCCGGCAACCTGCGTCTGGTGGTTTCGATCGCCAAGAAGTACCGCAACCGCGGACTCAGCTTCCTCGACCTGATCCAAGAGGGCAACACCGGCCTGATGAAGGCGGTTGAGAAGTACGAGTACCGGCGCGGCTACAAGTTCTCGACCTACGCCACCTGGTGGATCCGCCAGGCGATCACGCGTTCGATCGCCGACCAGGCGCGTACCATTCGCATCCCGGTGCACATGATCGAGACGATGTCGAAGCTGCGCGCGGTGCAGAAGCGCCTGTTGCAGACGATGGGGCGCGAGCCCTCGATCGAGGAAATGTCCGAGGCCGCCGAGATCTCGGTCGACGAAGCCCAGCGGGTGATGAAGATCGCCAAGCACCCGATCAGTCTGGACCGGCCGATCGGTGACAGCGAGGACAGCTACTTCGGCGACTTCATCGAAGACGAGACCTCGGAGAACCCGGTCGAGCGCGCCGGCCAGGGCATGCTCAAGGAACGCATCGACGAGGTGCTCGATTCGCTGACCTTCCGCGAGCGCGAGATCGTCAAGCTGCGTTACGGCATCGGCGATGGCTACACGTACACTCTCGAGGAGGTCGGACGTATTTTCCGAGTGACTCGCGAGCGCGTGCGCCAG
>JAJFFB010000157.1 GCA_021776925.1 Planctomycetota bacterium
GCGAACGCCGCGAGCCCTTCAGCTCGGTCGAACTAGGCACCAAGGTGGTGGTCGCGGTCGACCTCGCCACCAAGTCGATGTGGAGCGGCAAGGCCTGGGCCTTCGATCCCAAGACCCAAAAGGCCAGGCCGGTCTGATCCGCCATCGGCGGAACTACGCGTGTCCGCCGCGCCGCTGATCCTCGGCCTCGACGCCATGAGGACCCGCTTCGAGCTGGTCCTCCATGGCGAAAACCCGGTCCGTTTGCGCGCCGCCGGCGAAGCGGCCCTGGCCGAGATCCGGGACTGCGACCGGCGGCTGAGTCGCTTCCGCCCGGATAGCTGGATCGCACGACTCAATCGCGAAGCCGGCCTTCACCCTTGCCCGGTCCCGGCCGAATTGATGGAGTTGCTGCAGTTGTGTGCGCAGGTGCATGAAAATAGCGAGGGGGCCTTCGATCCGACCTTCCGCGCCGCCCCACCCTCCACCGGCTCGGACAGCGAATCCAGCACGGCCGGGTTTTCCCAGGTCCATCTGGATCCCGACCAGCAGACCGTGACCTACGCCCACCCCGGCCTGAACCTCGACCTCGGCGGGGTGGCCAAGGGCTGGGCGCTGGACCGTGCCTGCGAGGTGCTGCTCGAGGCCGGAGTGGAGTGTGCCCTGATCCACGGCGGCACCAGCAGCAGCCGCGCGCTTCCCAATCCGCCGCCGCAGCCCGCGGGCGCTCGCGGCTGGCGCATCGCGCTGGAGGACCGCGCCTCGATCGAATTGCAAGATCGTGCCCTGGCGCTATCCTCCAACGCCGAACGCGGCCACGTCGTCGACCCGGGAAGCGGGCACGCGGTGGTCGCCGGCGGTCTGGCCGCGGTGTGTGCAGCCAATGCCGCGCTCGCCGACGCCTGGTCCACCGCACTCCTGGTGCAACATCCCGACACCTTCAGTTGGAAATCGATTCCGTGAGCCTTCTTCGACGTGACTTCCTGCGCCAGGCCTCGGGTGGCCTCGCCGCGCTGGCCTTATCCCCGGAATTGGACGCGCTGTTCCCGGTCTTCCGGCGCGCAGAAAAGGTCCGCATCGGCGTCATCGGCACCGGCAAACAGGGCAATCGGGCGCTGGAAGAACTGGCGACGATGGAGGCCGCGCAGGTCGTCGCCATCGCCGACGTCGACCCCGGCCGGCGCAAGCGCGGCCTACGCCGCGCGCCCTCGGCCACGCTTCACGAGAGCGGCGTCGCGCTGCTCGCCGCGGGCGGCCTCGACGCGGTGGTGATCGCCACCCCGACCCACCTGCACAAAGACCTTTGTGTGCAGGCACTGGCTATGGGACTGCCGGTTTATCTCGAGGCGCCGTTGGCCCACGACCCCGCGGCAGCCCAGGCGATCGCCGAGGCATCGGCCTGGCCCAACGCTTTTTTGACCTGCGGGTATTACGCCGACACCAATCCGGTCTACAAACGCGCCAAGGACGTGTTCCGTTCCGGCGCGCTGCGCGATCTGGTCAGCCTGCGCGGGCACTGGCGACGCAAGACCTCGTGGCGCGAGGCTGCGCCCACCGCCGAGCGCGAGAAGGCGCTCAACTGGAAGCTGGATCCGCAGCTCTGCGGCGGCCTGCCCAGCGAGATCGCCAGCCACCAGATCCACACCCTGCGCTGGTTCACCGGCTTCGAACCCGAACTGGTGCGCGGCTGGGGATCGACCCAGTTGTGGCAGGACGGGCGCACCACTCCCGACACCGTGCAGCTCCATTTCGGCTGGCCCAAAAACGTGCTGATGCAACAGGAACTGACCCTGGCCTCCTCGATCGGTGGCACCGGCATCGAACTCTCGGGCACCCACGGCACCATCCGCCTCGCCGGCCGCCACGCGTGGTTGTTCAAGGAATCCGACAGCGCGACGCAGGGCTGGGAGGTCTACGCCCACCGCGCCCGTTTCCATCAGGACGAGGGCTACGTGCTGCTCGCCGACGCCACCAAGCTCGCCGCCCAGGGCAAGCTGCAGGAGGGCGCCGGCCTGCCCTTCACCGAGCTCTACTACGCACTGCAAGCCTTCGTCGCCGCGGTGCAGGAAAAAGGCCCACCCGCCTGCCCCGCCAGTTCAGCCCTGCCCGCGACCCTCGCCGGAATCCACGCCTCCACCGCCACCGCGAGCGGCCTGGAAGTGTTGCTGTCCTGAAACCGGCACAGGTTCGGCGCCGGCCGGCAGGGAAGTGATTCACGGCGTGAATGGATTTCATTCACGGCGTGAATCACCTAGCAAAGCCCCGCCACGTAGCCGCCAGCCTGGGCGAGCGACTGGGCGCCATGCCGGTGGTCGTGGTCACCGGTGTGCGCCAGACCGGATAGAGCACGCTGATCCAGGAGCAGGTTTCAGGCAATCGCATTTTTCACATCCTGGACGAGGTTCAACGGGAACCGGAGTTCCTGATATGCCGTGTATCGGAGTCACTGGCAGGCAGGGCCAGCTACCTGACCCTATGGCCGATGACCCGGCCTGCTTGGTGGCGCGTTCTCTGACCTGCAGAGGGAACCACCGGAGTGCCCACCTAGGGGGCGTTGACTGTTTTCTGCTCTTTCCTCGGTATTCTTGTTTTGGCTGCAACGGATCGTTGCTCAGCGGTGGGTTATCAGATGGAAGCAACGTGGAATCCCATCCAAAACTCGATAGCCAGGAAGAAGTCCTTGCCCAGTTGGCATGGGTGCGGTCCCTGAGCCGTAGTCTGCTCGCCGATGAGCATCTGGCTGAGGACTTGTCACAGGAAACCCTCCGTGTCGCTCTGGAGCGGAAGCCTGATGGCGATGGCGGTCTGAAGGGTTGGCTCGCCAAGGTTGCCAGGGACCTCAGGTCGAACCTGTACCGAGGAGAGGCGCGGCGCGTGCGCCGAGAAAAAATCGCTGCGCAGGAGGAAACGGTTCCTTCCTCCGCCGACATGGTCGAGTGGGCCGAGTGGATGCGGGAAGTGATCGATGCGGTCAACCGGCTGGCGGAGCCCTATCGCACGACGATTCTGTTGCGCTACTTCAAGGAATTGCCGCCTCACCAGATCGCCAAGCGACTCGGCATTCCAGGTGGAACGGTTCGCTCTCGACTCAAACGCGGGATCGAGAAATTGAGGATCGAGTTGAAGTCCAGGAACGGCGAAGAATGCTACGCCTCCAGACTGGCGTTCCTTCTGCCTCAAGTTGCTGGGGCTGGATCTCTCACCAGCACCGGTTCTCTCACTCACTGGATGACAGCTGTTTTCACCATGACCAAAAAGACCAAGCTTGCTGTGGCCGCGGTAGGACTCCTGCTCGCGGTTTTTCTTGTCTGGAAGGGAAACCCTCTGGACCAGGGGCCACCAGTACAGATTGCGGCAACGGGCGCCCACCCTGGATTGGACTCGCAAGAGCAAAGACCTATTTCGATAGCCGCAGTGGGTGAGGTAGGCCATCGTCGGATCGACGTGGGTCCAGCCCAGGATGGCCCCCGTGGCGCCTTCACGATCCGGATCGTGGACACCTCGGGCAACGCCATCCCGGGAGCCCGGGTCCAGGCCGGCAATGTGTCCAAAAACCACCTCATCTCTGGCTTCACCGCCAAGAGTTGGGATGTCTGGCGCCATGAAGCCAACTTCGACACCGAGGCTCGAACGGACGAACTGGGCCACGCTCGCTTGGACGGCGTCAGGACGGACATGCCCATTGTGGTCTACGCCACGGCGGATGGCTTTGCCCTCACCGGAGGAATGTGGGCCAGTGAGAATGGAGCAGAGGAACAGGAACTGGGCGATTTGGTGGTTTCTGCAGGTGCAGGTATCGAGCTATCGGTCCTCGATCAGGACCGGCTTCCTGTGGAGGACGCGAAGGTCCTTCTACAGGCCGACCCGGTCATGCCGGTTGGAACCCTTTACTTGCAGACCGATCAATCCGACCCAGATGGGAAGGTGGTCTTCCCTCATCTGGTCAACCGACCTCATCGAATCGAGATCCAGGCTGCGGGATTTCTTGCCTACACGGCCGCCGAGCTGCGTCCCGGCCCCCAAGGGCGCGTCCGGTTGGAAGCCATCTTGGATCGAGGCTTGTCCATCGCCGGAACGGTCCTGCAGGCGGATGGTGCCGTGGCGCAGGGAGTCCCGATCCATGTCCTGGCAGAAGGCGCCCCTGGGTTCGACGACCCCACGCGCCGCATCAGGCCACCCAAAACAGTCTTGGCGACCACGGGCCCCCAGGGCGGATTCGTGGCCACCGGCTTGGTTCAAAACACCCTCTACCGGGTTCTGGCACGCCGAGGTCCGACCCTATGGGCGGTCTCCGAGCCGGTACCGGCAGGATCAAACGTCACCCTGGCCCTTCCACGGTCGCACCGGGTCCGAGGTCGCTTGCTCCTTGCCGATGGTCAACCGGCCGCCAATGGACAGATCGGCTTCATCAACACTGAACTTCCATTCCGGGAAACGAAGTTATTCAGCTACGTAGGGGAGAACGGGAGGTTCGACATTGAGCTTGCGGAAGCCACCTACGGGGTCTTAGGAAATCACCCTGGTGGTAATGGACTCTTTGACCCAGTCTCTGTTCAGGGCACAACCGAATTGGGAGGTTTAGTTCTCCCAACAGGAGCTCCATTGAAAGTAACCGTCCTCTCCTCATGGGATCAGAGCCCTGTTCCATACCCCTGGATCAGCCCTTCACTGAATCCCTCTTCGCTATATGAATATGCAGTTGTAAACAAGGACACCTGGCGCAGCAGAATCCGCCAGGAAGCTCGAAACGGATTGCGGATGATCACCTGGGTCGCAGAAAACGAAGTGCATCTGCGCTATTTGCAGCCGGGTCATCACCAACTCCGGGCCACTGCAACCTGGTTTGTTCCCAAGAGCTTTGATGTCGAGCTCAAAGGAACCGAGCCCCAGGAGCTCACTATTTTTATGGATCCAGCAGCGCGGGTTCACTTGAACCTCATGAACCCTGATGGATCGCCTGCCGGAGTGCGCGAATTCATGTTGCGTTCGGTGCACGAGAACGGAAGACTCCAGCTCAAGGGTCCGTCGGAAAATGCGATCACGGCGCAGGATGGGGTTGCCGTGTTTCAGCAGATCTCACCCGGGCGCTACCGCCTTACGACTCAGGACCAATGGGCCAGGGGACTGGGCCACGTCGAGGTCGGTCCCGGCGAGAATCACCTGGACTTCGTCCTTCCTCACC
Source organism: Planctomycetota bacterium (assembly GCA_021776925.1). Lineage (GTDB taxonomy): Bacteria > Planctomycetota > UBA1135 > UBA1135 > UBA1135 > JAJFFB01. The sequence goes on from JAJFFB010000157.1 coordinate 5,162, forward strand.
GGCCGAATGTGACCGTGGTGGTCCATGAGGAGGTCGGACCAAGCGCAGGGGTAGAGGTTGCCCTCGCCCAGCTCAACCAGGATTGGGAGCCAATTCCAGAGCGATTGGTCACCAATCAGGATGGAGTGGCTCGCTTCGAATCAATCTGGCCAGGTGAATACCAGGTTCGAGTCGGGCGTGCCGGCAGTCCGGGCCTGCAGAGAGAAGTGGCTTTCCAATCCGCGGAGGAACAGATTGAATTCCGTTTCGAAGGCACCTCGGTTGTGGGATTGGTCCTGGCAACGTCGGCAGTCGAACCCGCCGGAGGGCGTGTGAGCCTTTGGGGGTATCCGCTCGATCCCACTCAGGGCGAAGAAGTGAGTTGGGAATCTCTGCATGACGAATCTCGTATGGCCACAACGTCCACGTGGATGAATTGCGACGACGATGGAAATTTCAAATTTCGGGACGTCCTTCCCGGCCTTTACCGGATTCGGGCCACAGCCCCAGGTTTTCTAAATTCCGAGTCGACCGAGTTGCGAGTTGGAAACGATCCGGTCACAGGACTACGGTTTTCCCTTGAGCCAGAGTGCCGCCTGATGATCAGAGTGAATGGGGCCAAAGAGTACTCTGCTCAGCATTCGGTGGATTTTTTCTACGCCCGTCTGTTTGATCAAAGCGATCGAAGAGTTGGCTTGAAGGGCTTCACTGAAGACGGCGAACTCACCGTAGACAAGCTCCGTCCAGGGACCTACAAGCTGCGCATGATCGGTAGTCGAATTACAGGAGATGGAATGAAGGATTTCCTCCTTGAAGAGCTTGCGGTCGAAATTGAAATGGCCGGAACGACCAAGTCGCTGGACTGGGTCGTCGGAAAAACTCGATAATGGAACAAAAATCGGGGATTCAAGACAGACTTTGCCGTCCGCCCCATAGGGCGCAATGAAGAGCAGCGAGGCACACCTCTCTGGGGAGGGCCCTGTCATGAAGCAGCTTGCGGTAACTGGACCAGACCTGCGCACGGAATTCACTTCTGGGGGAAACCGAGTTCTCGAAGGCGAAGGCAAGGAGAGGAAACGCGTCGGTGGGCTTCGGAAGGAGTGTGGGATTCAAGAGAGTGGCCAGGTCAAATTCTTGATCTGTTAGTAAATTGTAGAGGCTGTGATCTGGAGCTCCGGTCCCCCAGCCAAATCCGTATAGAGTCCATAAAAACAGGTTCTCCTCCTTGGGATCCCCCGAACCCAGGAATTCTCCCCAGAGTTCGGGGTCGTGGGACCAGACTGATTTATCAATTGAGATCGATGACTGCGGCCATGCTGGAGGATCAGAGCTGAACCTGGAATTAATGGCCCTTCTGGACCAATCAATCCAACCGAGTCCCATAAGGGCTCGTGAACGCTGGTCCCACGAGCGCAACGGATCTTCAGCGAGAGAGATCCATTCCTTGGTAATTCGATCGATGGATTCTCCGTTGCGAAGGAATTGCTTTCTTGCGAGGCGACTGCTCTGTGAAGCCTTAGCCTGCATCGCGAGTTGACCTATCCATAGGCCAACCCAGATCGGGTCCTCTCTCTGGACAAGTTCAGAATCTTTCAGAAACCCCCAAATCTCATCAAAATCGAATCGAGGTCTAGATTCAACCTCTACACGAGACCAATTGAATAGTCGCCTATAGGACGACGAGACTTTCTCTTCGAAACTCACCTCGGCGTCGACTGCTTCTAGGGAACCACCACGCAGCAACTGAGGAAGAAGGTCATCCTCCGCAATATTTTCTTGCTTGGGCGCGGCGCAGGCGGCCAGGGCGGCGAAGCCGATCCAGAACCAATGACAAGGTGCCTTCATTTCAGGATTGTAGTCCTGGAGGGCTGGACCGAGATTTTCCATAGGTCGGTTTCGACTTCAAGCATCTGGACCAGGCCGGGGTGGAAGGCGTGGATGACTTCGGCGTTGGTCAGGGTGTGTTGGGAGGGTTGCGTGGTGTGGAACTCGCCGCCTTGGAGCAGGGCCATCGGCAGCAGCAATTGATCGGCGAGGCGTCGGCCGACGGCGGCCTTGGACTGGAGAAATTGTTGCGCCTGGTGGGCGACGTCGGCGCCGACCTGATTGGAGCTGCGATTGCGTGCGCCGAAGCTGGTCACCACTTCGGTGACCTCGGCAAAACGCAGAATGGCATGGATGCAGTTGCCAGGGCCGAGGCTGTTCTTGTGCGCCTGGTCACAACGCTGACTCTCCTCCCAACCGAGGATGCGACTCATGGCCTCCCATTCGCGGTCGTAAACACGCGCGGGCAGATGGGCGCCCTGGATCAGGGCCTGAGAATCCAACGCGGCTCCGCGGTCCAAAAGCTGGAGCGGCTGGGTTGTGGACTCGGCGGATTGCAAGGCCGGGATCTTGGCGCACAGGATGCCTCCTCCGGCGGGATAGAAGCCGATGCGCTCCAAGACGAGCTCGACCGCGGCTCCCATCCTGGCGAGTTGTGGCAGGAAGCTGTGTTGCAGGAATTCGTAGGGCGGCGCCCACGCGTTGTGGGTCCCGCCGACCACGCGCACTTGACTGGCTTCCTCCGCCAGCAATAAAGGAAGGAGCACGGTCTGCAGCACCAGTGCGGCGCTGCCGGCTGAACCGACCTCGAAGCGATAGTCCCCGCAGCGCACCGGGCCCGGCTGGAACAGCAGCTCGCTGCTGCCCAGCTCGGCGCCCTGCGCGCCGCCCCCGCTGACCGCCAGCGCCGCGCGCACACACGCGAGGTGCTGGCGCATCAGTCCCGGACGGCGTCGGCCGGCCCGGATGTGCTGGATCTGCACGGGTCGGCCGCTGCACAAACTCAGCGTCAAGGCGCTGCGCAGGACCTGCCCTCCACCCTCCCCCATGCGTCCGTCGAGCTCCACCGGCGCCGAAGCCTGCCCACTCTTCATGCTGTCTGCTTGCATCGATCTCACCCCTTGACGCAGACGACCTGCTTGAGGGTGTGCACGACTTCGACCAGATCGCTCTGCGCCGCCATCACCGCGTCGATGTCCTTGTAGGCCATCGGAATCTCGTCGATCACGCCCTTGTCCTTGCGGCATTCGACGCCGGCGGTGGCGGCGACCTGGTCGTCGATCGAGTAGACCCTCTTGGCCTGGGTGCGCGACATCACGCGCCCGGCGCCGTGGCTGCACGAACAGAAACTGTCGGCGTTGCCCAGCCCGCGCACGATGAAGCTCTTGGCGCCCATCGATCCGGGAATGATGCCCATGTCGCCGTGGCCGGCGCGCACCGCGCCCTTGCGCGTGATCAGCAGATCCTCGCCGAAGTGCATTTCGCGTGTGACGTAGTTGTGATGGCAGTTGACCGCGACCAGGTCGGCGCGGAAGGCCGGCAGGCCGCGCACCTTGTCCACCGCGGTGATGACGTTCTCCATCATCACCTGACGATTGAGACGGGCGAAGTCCTGCGCCCATTCCACCGCTTCGAGGTAGTCGTTGTAGTGCTCGGTGCCTTCCGACAGGTAGGCCAGGTTCTCATCGGGCAGCTGCACCTGCAGGCGCTCCATGTCCTTCTTGGCCTTTTCGATGAACACCGTGGCGATGCGGTTGCCGACCCCGCGCGAACCCGAGTGCAGCATGAACCAGACGTTGTCATCCTCGTCCAGGCACACCTCGATGAAGTGATTGCCCGAGCCCAGGGTTCCCAGCTGGTTCAGATTGTTGGTCTTGAGCAGCACCGGATGGGCGGCGCACAGCTCCTCGAAACGCGCTTGCAGATGCGCGGTCCACAGGTTGCCAACGCGCTTGGGGATCTCGCCCCACGAACCGACGTCACGCTTCCCGCGACCGCGCTTCATCCCGTGAGGCACGCCCTGCTCGATCATCTTGCGCATGCCGCGCAGATTGTCGGGCAGGTCCGAGGCCACCAGTGTGGTCTTGACCGCGGCCATGCCGCAGCCGATGTCGACGCCGACCGCCGCCGGAATCACCGCCTGGCGCGTCGGGATGACACTGCCGATGGTCGCGCCCATGCCCCAGTGGCAGTCGGGCATCACCGCAAGGTGGCCGTGGATCACCGGGCTCATCGCCGTGTTGCGCAGCTGCTCGACGGCGTTGTCGTCTAGATGCACGCCTTGGGCCCACGCCTTGATCGGAACACCGGGGCTATCGATTTCGAGGTATTGCTTCATCTCAGCTTGCTAAAAGCGAATGCTGTGCCAATTCGGCCCTGCCCTTGAACACAGGCCCTAAATATAGTTCTTGAAAGGGCTTAGAGGTCAAAGAATCGGTGGTGCCAGCTTCGGCTCGATCCACTTGATAGAATTTTTTCGCTTTTTTTATCTATTTGTATAATCCATTCCGTGAATCCCGTGCGCAAGACCGTCGTCTTCTCCCTCTACGGCACCTCTCTCGACCGCAGCCTGCAGACCGACGGCAAGCCCGACCCCGAGCGCTGGTCGCGTTGGCGCCCGACCCTGAGTCTTTGCCAACAGGCCGATTTCGTGCCCGACCGCCTTGAGGTCATCACCCAGTCCAAGTTTCGCCAGCAGTGCGACGCGCTGCTCGAGGACGTCGCCTCGGCCTCCCCGGAAACCCACACCCGGCGCCATCTGGTGCCCATGCGTGACCCATGGGATTTCTCCGACGTCTACGCCGCGCTGCGTGACTTCGCCGAGGCCTACCCCTTCGACGAAGACGAAGAGGACTACTACGTCCACATAACAACGGGTACGCACGTCGCTCAGATCTGCCTCTTCCTGCTGGCCGAGACGCGCCATCTGCCGGCGCGATTGATCCAGACCTCGCCACCGCGCGCGCGCCGCCGTGATCCCAGCCAACCCGGCACCATCGCCATCATCGATCTGGACCTGTCGCGCTACGACCAGCTGGCGGCGCGTTTCCAGGAACGCCGACGCACCGGCACTTCCTTCCTCAAGGAGGGCATCGAAACGCGCTCCCCCGCCTACAACGCCCTGATCGAACGCATCGAACAGGTCGCCACCGCTTCGGCCGCGCCGATTCTGCTGACCGGAGCCACCGGCGTCGGCAAGACGCGGCTGGCGCGGCGCATCTACGAGCTGAAGAAACAGCAGGCCGCATCCAGCTCCACCCTTGGCTCCTTCATCGAAGTCAACTGCGCCACCCTGCGTGGCGACGGCGCCATGAGCGCACTGTTCGGCCACGAGAAGGGCGCCTTCACCGGTGCAGCAGAACGGCGCGCCGGCCTGCTGTCGGCCGCCGACCAGGGCGTGCTGTTCCTGGACGAGATCGGCGAACTCGGCATGGACGAGCAAGCAATGCTGCTGCGCGCGATCGAGGACGGCGTGTTCCTGCCGATGGGTTCCGACCGCCCCCAGCACAGCCGCTTCCAATTGATCGCCGGCAGCAACCGCGACCTGCACGCAGCGGTCGCCGCCGGCCGTTTCCGCGAAGACCTGCTGGCACGCATCGACCTGTGGAGCTTCGAGCTTCCCTCTCTGAAGGACCGCATCGAGGACCTCGAGCCCAACCTGGAATACGAACTGGCCAGGCACACCAAGTCTGCCGGTCGCAAGGTAAGCTTCAATCGCGAAGCGCGCCAGCGTTTCCTCGAATTCGCCGCGGCCCCCTCCTCGACCTGGAACGCGAACTTCCGCGACTTCGCTTCGGCGGTCACGCGCATGGCCACGCTGGCGGCTTCCGACCGCATCCACCTCGAACTGGTCGAAGAGGAGATCGGCCGTCTGCGCCAGGCTTGGGACCGCGTTCCCCAGGCGGGAAGCAGCCGCCCTGATCCCCTCATTCCTGATCTGCTGAGCAAGCTGGACCACGATCTGGATCATTTCGACCTGGTGCAGCTCGCCGAGGTGTTGCGCATCTGCAGTGGTTCGGCTTCCATGTCGGCCGCGGGCAGGGCACTGTTCGCGGTTTCACGCCAGCGCAAGACCAGCCGCAACGACAGCGACCGGTTGAAGAAGTACCTGGCGCGTTTCGGCCTCGACTGGGCGGCGGTCCATTCCTGAACGGTTGCCGGCTGCGATCATCAACCGAGCTCATCCGGCTCCTTGGGAGCGGAACTCGAACCCAGCAGATCGCTGCCGATGCGCTTGCGCAGCAGCGCGGCGAGACGGGTGCCGACCAGATGTTCCTCGTCGACGACGTCGTCGCTGCCCAGGGCCAGCAGTTCGGGCATGAAGCGGTGGTAACGGCCGCGGGCGATGACCGGCACCTCGGGCGCCAGTTCGCGGATCGTGCCGATGATCGAGCGCACGGCTGCGGGATCAGGAATGGTTACCACCGCCGCAGCAGCCGCCCCGATGCCGAGGTGCAAGAGGGCTTCGGCCTGCATGGCGTCGCCGACGTGGGTGGAGAATCCCATGCGCCGGGCGCGCTCCAGCAGCGCCGGATTGAGATCCAGAACGATGACCCGGTCGGCAGCGCGCACCAATGAGGCTCCCACTGCCTGACCGGCGGGTCCGAATCCGATCACCACGATGCGCGGCCGCTCCGCGGCGCGATCGGCGGCGGCTTCGGCCGGCTGTTCCGAAACCCAGGGCAGGCGCTGCAACAAACGCACCCCCAGCGCCGCCATGCGCGGCGCGTATTCGACCAGGAAAGGGGTCAGGAACAGGGTGGCGATCGTCGCCGAGATCAGCAGCGCGAAGAGCTCCTCGCCAAGCAGGCCGCCGCGCGCCTGGGCCAGCAGCACGAAGGAAAACTCACCGACCTGCGCCAGGCACAGCCCGGTCGCCAGCGCGTGTTCGTGGCGCAGTCCGAACAACCGCAGGATCAACCAGATCAACACCGCCTTGCCGATCACCACCGCCGCAACCAGGCCGAGCACCGCCGGCAGGTTGCTGAAGAACCACTGCGGATCGGCGTACAGGCCGATCGAACTGAAAAAGAGCGTGACCAGCAGGATGCGCAGCGAGCCAACGTCGGTGCGGATCTGCAGCGCGAAGGGCGACTCGGCCAGCAGCATGCCGGCGGCGAAAGCGCCCAACGCCGGCGACAATCCGAGCGCGTGCGCACCCCACGCCGAACCCAGGCCGGTCACGGTGGCGAGCAGGATCGGAAGGTCGCGGTTACGCCGCACCGCGTCGAGGCTGAGCAGACGCGGGACCACGCGGGTGAACAGCAGGTACATCACCGCCACCAACAGCACCGCCACCAGGAGGGTGGTGGCGACGTCGACCAGGGCCGCGCCGATCGAGCCATCGCCGCCAAGCACCGTGACCAGTAGAACCAGCGGCACCACCGCCAGATCCTGCACCAGCAGGATGCCGAGGGCGTGGCGGCCGTGCACGCTTTCGACCTCGGCGCGCGCGGCCAGCAGGCGCAGGACGCTGGCGGTGCTGCTCAACGCCACGATCGCGCCACAGGCCAGGGCAACCCGCGCCGGCAAACCGAACAGCAAGGCCGCCGCGCCTGCCAGCGCGGTGGTGGCGACGACCTGGGCGGCGCCTCCGGCCAGGGCCGCTCGGCCGAGCAGACGCAGACGCTTCCAGGAGAACTCCAGGCCGATGCTGAACAGCAACAAGGCCACTCCGAGTTCGGCGATCACACCGACGTCGGTTCCGCTGTGAATCCACGACAACGCGTGCGGTCCGACCAAGGCACCGGCGGCCAGATAACCGACGATCGCGCTCTGGCGCAAGCGCTCGCACACCGCGCCCAGGACCAGCGCCGCCGCCAGCAGGATCAGAACGTCCAGCAGGACCTGCCACTCAGTCATGTGCTCGCGCTACCAACAAAGCCCATGGGTCGTCGTGACCCTGCGCATCATCGTAGCGGTGGCCGCCCCTCAGGCCACCAGAAGGAAGCTCTCGAGGTCGTGGCGCAGATGCGGCAAGGAGTAGTTCTCGTCGGCCACGGTGCGGTGCAGGATGCGGTCGAGTTCGCGCGGTGAGCGCGGATTGATGTCGCGCGGGCGCGGGAAGGACAGGAACATCGACAGCAGCAGATCGCGATCGTCACTGGGCGCGGCGCCCTCGCCGCAGCCGGCGTAACGGAAGGGCACCTGCTCGAAGGGCAGCGCCCCGCACAGCAGTTCATACAGGATCACCCCCAGCGCCTGCGCGTCGCCCTTGGCGCTGCGCAGCAGGAAGGGGTTGTACCAGGGAGTGGTCACGATCAGGTCGTGACGGTCGGTGGCGGCCACCGGATCCAGCAGCACCACGCGCTCATCCACACCGATGATGATGTTCTCCGGCTTGACGTCGCCATGGCATCCCCAGCCCCATTCCTGGGTGCGCTCCAACTTTCGCGCCACCTCCAGCAGCCACGACAACTTGATGCCCTCGAGCGAGCGGATGCGCTCGCGGATGGTGTAGCCGTCGATCGCCTCTTCGACCAGCACCGGGCGTCCGTCGACTTCGGCCACGTCGTACAACTCGGGGAAGCCCTCGCCCTTGGCCTGTTCCAGCAGGCGCGCTTCATCCCACAGCAATAGGTCGACCTCGGAGGCGTCGAGAACCTCGGCGCGCGCGCCTTCGACCGGGTCCAGGAACATGGCCTCGGCCGGGGTCTCGTCGGGGCTCACCCCCATCGGGTTGCGCTCCCCGGTGATCTCGTGGAAACGGTGCAAAAAGCGCCCCCCCCCGCTTTCATCGCCCAGTTTCAGCGCCACGCGACGCCCATCACGGCCCTCCGCCAGAAAAACCTGGGCGAAGGCCCCCCTACCGAGAAAGCCGAGGACCTGAAAGCGCCCGATACGCTGGCCGTTGGTGATTTGAAGCATGGGATGAGGGATGTGCGGCTAATTGCTATCGGCAAAGGGCACCGATGAACTGGACTTCCGGCCGGGCTGCCCTGGAGGTGGCGGCAGATTGACCTAGAATGTCCGGTCGAATTGGACTCAAATTGATGTCGGCAAGCCCCACACCCGCCCTTGAGCCTGGAGCTCGGGAAAAGTTCCTCGAAGCAGGACGCATCGCCGCCCAGGCGCGGAAACTTGGCATTTCGATGATCCGCCCGGGCGCCAAGCTGCGCGAGGTCCTGGAGACGGTCGAGCAGTTCATCCGCTCCGAAGGCGGCGGCATCGCCTTTCCGGCGCAGACCAGCCGCAACCACATCGCCGCTCACTACTGCTCCAGCCCCGGCGACGAGTCGGTCTACCTGGACGAAGACGTGGTCAAGATCGACATCGGCGTCGAGGTCGACGGTTACGTGGCTGACAACGCCCAGTCGGTGTATCTGGGCGAGAATCCGCGCTATCACCAGCTTGTCGCGGCGTCGGCCGCCGGCCTTGAGGCCGCCATTGCCACCGTGCGCGCCGGCATCCAGGTGCGCGAAGTGAGCACCGCAATCGAGGCGGCGATCGAGGAGCACGGCTTCCGCCCGGTCTATAATCTCACCGGTCATGGCGTTGCACGGTGGTGCGTTCATACGAGTCCGCAAATTCCTGCAAGCCCCGATCGCCATGATCGCGAAGTGCTGCAGACGGGCATGGTGCTGGCCATCGAGCCCTTTTCCACCACCGGGCGCGGCCACGTCACCGAGCAGGGTCGCGGCGAGGTCTTCATGCTGATCCGGCCGCCGCGCAAAATGAAGCAGATTGACGCCGCCGCCTGGGGGGTGATCGAAGGCATGAACGGCCTGCCCTTCGCCCGCCGCACCTTCGGCGCCCTGCCGCGCGACGCCGTCGAGAGCACCTTGGCGCGGTTGATCCGCACCGGCTGCATCGCGGTCTATCCGCCGTTGGTCGATCCCGATCCAGATGTGCGCATCGCCCAGACCGAACACTCGATGATCGTCACCGACACCGGGTGTGACGTGATCACGCGACTGCCGTGATCAGGCAGCTGCCGTGATCACGCCGACGCTTGATCAAGCCTCGGAGCGCGCCATCGCGTCGAGCACGCGTTGCTCGCCGAAACGATCGGCGGCAACCGCTGTGCAGATGCCCTCTTCACGCGCGAGGCGGAAGATCTTGAGCAGGTTGAGACGGATCTTGTCCATCTGCGCCATCACCCGCTCCTCGTCGTAGCCACCCGGGGCCATTTCGCTGTAGACGTTGATCAAGCCGCCGGCATTGACCACATAGTCCGGGGCGTAGAGCACCCCGCGCTCGCGCAGCAGCACACCATGTCGCGGTTCCAGCAGTTGGTTGTTGGCAGCGCCACAAACCACCCGCGCCTTCAACTCAGGAATAGTCTCGTCATTGAGCGAGCCTCCTAGTGCGCAGGGCGCAAAGACATCGCACTCCACCGACCGGATTTGGTCGACTCCGACCACACTGCCGCCAGTCTTCTCGGCCAAGGCAGCGGCTGACTCAGGGCGGATGTCGGCGACGAGGATCTTGCCGCCTTCTTTGGCGATCAGGTCGGCAAAGACCGAACCTACCGAACCGGCGCCCTCGATGGCAACGGTCACGCCGTTGAGATCTGCACTGCCGAATTTTTCTTCCGCAGCAGCTTTCAGCCCCAGATAACAACCCCAGGCAGTCTTCGGTGACGGGTTGCCAGATTTGCCGGCAAGACCACCCACGTGCACGGTGCGCGTGCGCACCACCGCCATGTCCTCGACCTTGGTGTTGACGTCTTCGGCAGTGATGTACTTGCCGCCGAAGCTTTCGACGAAATCTCCCATCGATTCGAACATCGCCTGGGTTTTGGCTGCGGGATCCCCCAGGATCACCGACTTGCCGCCGCCCAGGTCAAGGCCGGCGCAGGAAGCCTTATAGGTCATGCCCCGAGCCAGGCGCTTGACGTCGGTCAGAGCTTCCTGTTCGGATTCAAAAGGCCACAAACGCATGCCGCCCAGGGCGGGGCCCAGCACGGTGTTGTGAACGGCAATGATGGCGTGAAGGCCCGTCGCGGAATCGATTCCGCGGCAAACTTTCTCGTAACCCTCAACGGGGATTTCAGTGATCTCGAGCATTTCGAAAGGCGATCAGAGTTGTCGTCGGCAATGCCAGACCTCGTATTATCGCCCGGCGCAGGGGCAGCGGCAAGCGCCGAATGAAAACCGGTCTGTCCCCCTGAATAAGCCGTAAAAACCA
>JAJFFB010000158.1 GCA_021776925.1 Planctomycetota bacterium
ACCAGCGCGCCTTCGTTGAACTCGGGCAGGAAGTTTTTTCCCATGCGCGCGACCCCGCTGATGGCAATAACCAGCAGCAGCAGGGTCGGCACAGTGACCAGCAGTGGGTGGCGCAGAACCCAGCGCAGCGGCGGGGCGTAAATGCGCTTGAGCAGAGTCACCACAGCTGGTTCGCGATCGCGGTTGACCGTCTTGCTCGACGGCAGCAGATAGAAACACAAAGCCGGCGTCAGAGTCAGCGCGGTGATCAGAGAAGCCGCCAGCGAAACGCAGAAGGCGATGCCCAGCGGGCGCAGCAACAAACCCTCGACTCCGGAAAGGAAGAACAGGGGCGTGAACACCAGAAGGATGATGAAGGTGGCGAACACAATCGAGGTGCGCACCTCGACGCTGGCGTCGAAGATCACCTCCATAACCTTTCTGCGCTGCCCTTCAGGCCGCGCGCGGTTCTCGCGCAACCGCCGCACCACGTTCTCGACGTCGATGATGGCGTCGTCGACCAGCGCGCCGATCGCGATCGCCATACCGCCGAGGGTCATGGTGTTGATGCTGGCGCCGAACAGTTTCATGACCAGGACCGCCGAGGTCAGCGACATCGGGATCGCCAGCAAGGTGATCAGGCTGGAGCGCACACTTGCCAGGAACAGAACCACGATCAGGAGCACCATCAGGCCGCCCTCGATCAGCGCGGCGGTGGTGTTGTGAATCGAGTGTTGGATGAAGTCCGCCTGGCGGAACAGCTGTTTGTGCACCTTCATGCCCGCGGGCAATCCGTCCTGGATCTCGTCAAGAACGAGGTCGAGCTGCTGGGTGAGTTCGAGGGTGTTGGCCGTTGGCTGCTTGAGGATCGCCAGAATCACACCGCTCTCGGTGATCGCATTCCAGTCCGCATCACGCACCGAGACCGAACCGGCTCCACGGCGGATCGCGGAACCGATCTGCACCACGCCGAGATCGCCGACGGTGATCGCGCGCCCTTCGCGTGCGGCGACGACGGTGGTGGCGATGTCTTCGGTGGTGCGGATGCGGCCGATGCCGCGCAGCACCGATTCGGTCCCGCCCTCGACCAGGAAGCCGGCCGACACGTTTTCGTTGCTGTCGCGTAACACGTCGGCGACCTCGCCCATGCTGATGCGGAACGCTTTCAGACGCTGGGTCGACAGCACCACTTGATACTGCTTGACGTCGCCGCCGATCAGGCTGACCTGGGACACGCCGGCGACCGACAACAGACGCCGCTGCATCTGGGTGCCGGCGACGGTGCGCAAGGCGAGGCCGTCGTGCTGCTGAGAAGTCAGGCCAACGAATAGGATCTCACCCATCACCGACGAAACCGGAGCCAGCACCGGAGGCTCGACCTGTTCCGGCAGCTGTCCGCTGACCGTGGCGAGTCGTTCGGTCACCGTCTGGCGCGCCCGGTAAATCTCGGTGCCCCAGTCGAATTCAACCCACACCACCGATATTCCCACGCCGGTCGCCGAACGCACCCGGCGCACGTGGGCGGCACCGTTGACCGCGGTTTCAATCGGAAAGGTGACCAGCGTTTCCAGTTCCTGGGTGGCCATGCCGTGGCCCTCGACGACCACGGTCACGGTCGGCGCAGTCAGGTCAGGAAAGACATCGACCGGCATGCGCAGCGTGAACCAGGCACCCGTCGCCATCAGGATCAGGGACACTGCGGCCACCGCGAGGCGGTTGCGCAGCGACCAGCGAATGAGCGCGTTGATCATTGCTCTGCTCGCTAGTGGACGTGGCCTTCGCCGAAGGACGCCGGTGAGGCGGCCGCGAGTTTGACCAGATAGGCGCCGCGGGTGACCACGCGTTCGCCGGCTTCGAGGCCGCTCAGCACCTCGACCCAGCCGCCGTCGCGGATGCCGAGTTCGAGCACCCGTTTCTGCAAAGTTTCACCCGACAGCACGACGAAGGCGACCGCGCGGCCGTTGTCCATCACGATCGATTCCTCCATCAGTGCCACAGCGTCGACGGCCTGCGAAGTCTGCAGGAATACGTCGGCAAACATTCCGTCGCAAAACCCGATCTCGCCGCCGGAAAACTCGTAGCGCAAAGCCACGCTGCGAGTCGTCTCGTCGACCAGACGCGAAAAATGGGCCAGCCTTCCGCCCAATCCGCCGACGCCCGGGTCCGCGAGGATGTCAAAGCGTCGCTGCGGGAAGGCGGCGCATTCGGCCAGCGCGCCGGGCTGCAAGCCGAGGGTGGCCAGGTCGAACTCGGAGACGTGCGCCACCAGCCACAGGGTGCTCAGGTCGGCGATGCCGTAAACAGGATCCTGGGCATCGACGTGTTCGCCGATGACGTGGTCGACACGCACAATCTCGCCGGCGATCGGGGCGCGCAACGGGTGCAGGCTATGCAGATCTTCTTCTCCGTGAAGCCGTTCGGCCTCGTGCTCTTCGCGCAGATCGTTCAATTGGCGGCGCATCTTGGCGAAGGAGGCGATGCGCGCCTCCGCACCAAGCTGCTCCTGTTCGCCGAGTTGCACGTCGCGGCGGGCGAGTTCCTGCTCGGCAACCGTACCCAGGTCTTTAGCGCGCAGGCCATCCATGCGCTGCAGGCTCTGCCGGGCGAAACGCAAGCGCGCCTGCGCTTGCTGCAGATCTTGCTCGGCCTCCATTTCCTTGGCCAAGAGGTCGAAATCCCGCAGCCGCAGCTCCATGTCGTGCACCGCGTGCCCGTCATGGTTGGCAGCAAGCTGCGCCGCGTCGGAAGTCGACAGCGGCTGTTCCAGATAGGCCAGGATCTGGTCCTTCTCGACGCGGTCGCCGAGGCGCGGAAGGTCGCCGGACTCCGTTGGCAGCAGGCGCCCGGCCAGCGGCGCGCCGACTTCGGCTCTTGCGTGGTTCGGCACCTGGATTTCACCCGGAACCTGCAGGCGCTTGATCAGGCTGCGCCGTTGCAGCGGACGCATCTGCATGCCGATCTTCCATTGTTGCTCGAGCAGGAAGGGCACGGCGTTGACCGGATCCGGCTGGTTCTCAGCGGCGGCGGCAGCGAATGCCGCATCCAGATCCGGATACACCTCGATCGGTGCCAACGGAATGGTGGCGTTGACCTGCTCGCTGGCCACAACGATGCGCGCCTGATAGCTGCCCGGGCTCGTCATCGCCCCGACCGGTATGAACAGGCCGTCCCGTTTTGGTTGCAGCGCTTCGAAGACCACCGCCGGACCGGTGGAAGGGGTCAGTTCCAGCCGCAGCTGGCCACTGCGCACCGGCGCGCCATCGGCAAGCACCGTGAGGTGGGCGAGGAAACGTGCTTCCAGGCCTGGCAGCAGGCGCGGGAACTCCATGAAGAGTTGGACCTCGTCGGTGAAAACGGTGACCGCAACTGGGTCGGGTTCGGCCGGTTCGGCCGGGTTGGCCTGGGTGGCAGCATGCGCGTGTGGCGCCGAAGGACTGCACGCGGCAATGCTGAAAAGCAGGGCACACAGGCTGGCGCAATGGCGCCACCTATGGGATCGGGAAGTTGGGAACATGGAAGTCCTGGATTGCGCGGTCTGGAATCTGACGGTGGATGCGCTACCCCGCGGAATGCCGCGGCGGTAGGCCCAGGCGCTGCGCCCGGCGAGGGGCGTGCGCAAAAATTCAGATCAGATCGCGCAGGGAGGACCCCGCGGTCGCACCGCTGTGCGCGGTGCCAGCTGCCGTTCCCGCGCTGCCGGAGTTTCGCAGCGGTCGATCTCGCGCAAGGGCAGCAGCGTCTGCCCCACCTTCGCCGGCAGAACCGCAAACTCAAGCGGAACCGCCTTGGCAGCCCCGCGGCTGAGGATCAAATCGCTGGCATGATCGAGGAAAGGGTGCGGAATATGGTCGCGCCCATGATCATGGTCAGCAAGCTGCTCGGCTTGATGGTGGTGTTGGTGCTCCTGCTCGGTCTCGTGGACCACCAGGTCGGCTCCGACGCCGAGGTGGGCGTCTTGTGCCAGATGGAAGGGCACGTAGACCACGCGCAAAGCCAGAGCGCATAGCATCACCACCAGTGGGGCGATCCTGCGACTCCGACCTGAAACGAGTGGCGGCCTCATCAATTCTCCATCCCAGGGCCCAAGACCCCGCAGGGAAAGGTTAACCGCCCTTTCGACCAAGAACAGGCCCAGGTTTTGGGATTTCCTAATTCAAGGGCACCTTCAGGCGTCGGAATCGGCATGGTTTGCGGCACCGAGGCCCCGTTTCCAGCGGATCAGTGGATCCAGCAATCCAGCGAGGATCAGGCCGATGGCCAGGCCGATCGCGATTTCGTCCACGCCTGCGTCCATACCCTCTTCAAAACTTTGGAAATCGTACCTTCCGTAATCCTCTGTGGTCTTCTGAACAAAAGCCATGGCCCTCAAATTATTCCATAGCAGAAGCAAACCTCCTGCGGCGTGAGGAACAAGGAGAAAGCGAGGAAAGGAGCGAGTGCTTCGTAGGGAAGCAAGCAGAAATAACAGTGGCACAAGAAGCAGCGCCCATCCGATTTCGATCAGAATACGGTGGAAATCAAAGATGGAGTGTTCATAAAAATAGGCGGGCTCCACATCGAAAGTGGAGAGGAAAAAGCGCGTGGTGTCGACGGAAAAGCCCAAAACCAGGATCCACGGGACCATCAGGACCAGAGTTGCCCGCCCAAGCAATGGGCCCCTAATCGACTTTGGGCCAAGGACACAAAAAAGGGAATACAGAACGCAGGAAAAAAGTATCCATGTCGTGCCTGCACTGAAATCAGGGATCAAGTATTCCATGATCAAAACCAGCTTATCGAGTTGAATTGCGTTCCATGGCAACCCTGGATCCACCTGGCTTGAGGTGTGGGGGTTATGCTGGCCGCATGGTAAATCCATGTGGAACCGGAGCCTTGGCGGTGGTTGTTATTGCGGGGCTCGCATGTGGTCGTAGTGGGTCGGAGCCGGCGGAAAAGGTTGCCTTTGCAAGGAATGAAGTACAAGCGCAAAGGGAAGCAACGGAGTCAATAGCCTGGCTGAAGATCGCGGCGTATGAGGAAACGGCCAGCATCGAAGACTTGTATGAGGCGATGGCTAATGGCGCAATGGGCAACGATCGTCAGGTGTTGGCCGGATTTCCGCTTGATGTCGCAACGGTCTGGATCTCGGCCAACTTGTTGGAATGGACGGAGTATGAAGGCCACGATTGCTACGTCATGCGTGGTGAAGATGGGAAGGGATTCCGCACCGCGGTGATCGAAGGACATGGATTTGAGCCTTCTCACATGGAATGGGACCGGCACAGTTTGGCTTCCATTCCCTGGGTTCGAGGCCTGCCTCCCTCCCAGCTTCCTAGAGGCGATGCGGTCTGCCTGTGGCTATGGCAGGAAATGAACCTGGGCGAGCTCGCCCAGGTCCTCGAAGCGATGGCTTCGAACGGAACCGAGTTCGTCTCTCTTTTCACCTTCAATAGCGGCGACCTTCCGCCGCCCTGGCCTATCGGTTTCGTGCTCTCAGAAGAATTTGAAAAGGGAGAAGTCTGGCTCCGCTTGGATCGGCCGGAATACGAGTTGGCCTTGCTGGAGGATCACATCGGCTTGCCGGCCACGGTCCTCTTTCAAAATGGGGTGCGATTGTCCTCACAGGGCACCAAGATCGCGCAGTCCTATCTCGGACAGGGTTGGAAACCGGGCACCTGGCAGACTCTGCACTGGGGAGGTCCCGGGTTGCCTCTTGATCAGCCCATGAGCGAGGAGCAAAAAGAGCTGGCCCTTCAATCCGAGGAACTCGATGTATTGAGCCTCTCTGCAGATGGGGTGATCGCGCTCAACGGAAAGGAGATGACTCGCTTTCCTGAGAATGCCGTAGAGGGGGAAGGCCTAAAAAATTTCGCAAACCACCTGAGCAGGGTGCTCGACGATTCCTTACTGACCGGAGATGGCGTCCTTCTCGAAATCGATGGCCAGGCCAAGGTCGGTTGGCATGATCTTTTGCTGAACTTCGGGTCAAGCAAGATCGCTCTCCCTCCCTGGACATGGCGAAGCTGCTTCGTCGTGGTGGACGGATCAAACCCGATCCCCATCAGGTCCGATCAGCACATTTATGGCTTGATCCTATCCATGTGGATCAAGGAAGGAGAAGAGGGACTGATGCTCGAACTTCCTTCCCGGACATGGCGCTTCGGAACCAAGCTCTCCCACTTTTCTGGACCGGTGGCCTATGTCCGCTGTCCGGCCAATTGGACGGTGGCCAGGGGGAGATCCGTGGTGCACCAATACCTGGACCCAAATTGCGAAATCGGGATCTTCCAAGACCTCGAATGGCACGAAGACTGAGGTAATAAAAAAGCCGCCCCCGGTCGAAACCGGGGGCGGCTTGGGAGAGCGGCTGTCCTAGTTGATGTCCAGGATCAGCATGTTGGAATCGGTGATCCAACCGGCGTCGCTGTCGGTGACTTCGAGGTAGACGCGGCGGCCGGCGGCGGCGTTGGGGAGC
>JAJFFB010000159.1 GCA_021776925.1 Planctomycetota bacterium
TAGTCCGGGCTCCACCCCCTTTCGTGGTCGCCATCGTTGTTGACGACAGGCACGCTGGCATGCGGGCCGTTGCTAGGCTTGGTGGATTCATGGCCGTGTCCGCCCTCTTTGCGGGGACCTGTTTCCTGTTCGTTGCATGCGCGGCGGTGCAGCAAGAGGAGTCATGGCCGCCGACACCCCTGCTGCCAGTGAAGCCGGTGGGGGCGGTCGAGGACGCCTTCCGCAAACCGGAGTCGATGCGTCTGGCGCGCACCGCGGCCGGCACCTGGCAGGCGGAGTGGCGTTTCGACGCGGCGGCGGTGGGCGAGGAGAAGGCGCAGCAGATGTTCCTGGCCGGCACCTTCAATGGCTGGAACGCCAGCGCCTCGCCGATGCGCAGAACTGCCTCGGGCCAGTGGCGACTGCGGCTGGAGCTCGGCGACGGGGCCCACCACTACAAGTTCGTTGCTGACGGGGAGCGTTGGTACTCCGATCCTGAGAACGCCGACAGCGTCGACGACCAGCACGGTGGGCGCAATTCGGTGCTGCGCCTCGGCCGCGGCGCGGTGTGGACCGAGTCTCCTGCAGTCCGCGGCGACGCACGCATCGACGCGCAGGCGATCGAGCACCACCCCGACCGCGTGGGGGACCTGCAGCGCCTCGGCGAAGACGAACTGCAGCTGCGCCTGCGCACCCTCGCCCACGACGTCGAATCCGTCGTCCTGCACCTGCGTGGCGCCCCCCCCCAGGCGCTGCGACCGGTGGCCGAGAACGCGCTGTTCCAGACCTGGGAGGTGCGCATTCCCCTGGCGCGCGCGCGCACTCCCTATTGCTTCGTCCTCCAGGACGGCGCGCTGCGCGGCCGCAGCCCCGAGATCTACACCATGCCCGCCTCCAACGACAGCGCCTTCCACACCCCCGACTGGGCCAAGGACGCGGTCTGGTACCAGATCATGCTCGACCGCTTCCGCAACGGCGACCCGTCCAACGACCCGCAGCCGGTGCGGCCGTGGACCAGCGCGTGGTACGAAAGCAGCGACTTCGAGGGCCAGGACGGCCAGACCTTCTGGCAGTGGTACGTGTTCCAGCGCCACTACGGCGGCGACCTCGCCGGCCTCGAAGAGAAGCTCGACTACCTGCAGGAGCTCGGCGTCAACGCGCTCTACCTGAACCCGGTGTTCCAGGCGCCGAGCCACCACAAGTACAACGCCACCGACTTCCGCCACGTCGACGAACACTTCGGCCGCCGCGGCGACTACGACCCGAAGGTGCAGCAGGAGGACCTGCGCGATCCAAGCAAGTGGAGCTGGACCGACAGCGACCGCCATTTCCTGCGCGTGCTGAAGGCGGCCAAGCCGCGCGGTTTCCGCGTCATCCTCGACGGCGTCTGGAATCACGTCGGCGTACCCCACCCGGCCTTCCAGGACGTCGTCGCCAAGGGGCGCGATTCGGCCTACGCCGACTGGTTCGAAGTGACCTCGTGGGACCCCTTCCAGTACCAGGGCTGGGCCGGCTTCGGCGAACTGCCGGTCTTCGCCAAGAGCGCAAACGGCTTCGCCGCCGACGCGGTCAAGCAGCACGTCTTCGACGTCACCCGCCGCTGGATGGACCCAGACGGCGACGGCGACCCCGCCGACGGCATCGACGGCTGGCGCCTCGACGTGCCCAACGAGGTGCCGATGCCGTTCTGGCACGAATGGCGCGCGCTGGTCAAGTCGATCAACCCCGACGCCTACCTCAGCGGCGAGATCTGGCACCGCGCCGAGGACTGGCTCGACGGCCGCAGCTTCGACGCGGTGATGAACTACCCTTTCGCCGAGGCCGCGATGGCGTGGATCGGCAATCAGCGCGACAAGATCCCGGTGAGCGAAATCGACCGGCGCCTGGCCGAACTGCGCCTGGCCTATCCGGCCGAAGCCACCTACGTGCTGATGAATCTGCTCGACAGCCATGACACCGACCGCCTGGCGTCGAAGATGCTCAATCCGGACCGCGCCTACGACGCCGGCAATCGCGAGCAGGATCCGGGCTCGACCTACAACAACGCCAGGCCCGGCCCGCTTGAATACCAGAAGGCGCGGCTCGCGGTGCTGCTGCAGATGACCTACGTCGGTGCGCCGATGATCTACTACGGCGACGAGGTCGGCATGTGGGGGCCCGACGACCCCTCCAACCGCAAGCCGATGCTGTGGCCCGACCTCGAGCCCTACGCCGCGCCCGAGGATCGCGCCGACCGCGACCACCTCGCCTTCTACCGAGCGGCGGTGGCCCTGCGCCGCGAACATGCGGCGCTGCGCCGCGGCGATTTCCGCACCCTGCTCGCCGACGACGAGCGCGATCTGTGGGTGTACCAGCGCACTCACCTCGAGGAATCCGTGATCGTCGCCCTCAACGCCGGTGCCTCGCCGCAGGAATGGCAGCCGCCGGCCGATGGCCGCGCCTGGCGCCAGATCTGGGGCGAAAATGGGCCAGTTCCGGCCCTCGGCGCCTGCCTCTGGGTCGCCGGCGGCGCCAACAGATAGGGGAATTAAAGCGCGGGCAGCCCTATAACAAGGGGGCTTGTTCGCGCGGATCCCGCGGACACTGCCGCCGATGTCTTCTCACCCACCGCACCCGCTGTTCCAGCAGAGGCGCGCGGGCGTCCTCCTTCCGCTCCGCAGCCTGCCCGGGGACCCGGCCGCGGGCCTGCTCGGCGATCCGGCGCTGCGCTTCCTCGACTGGCTCGCCGACGCCGGCTTCGGCTGGTGGCAGATGCTGCCGGTCGGTCCCACCGGTCCGGGCGGATCTCCCTACAGTTCGCCCTCGGCCTTCGCCGGGGACCCGGTCCTGGCCGGTGCTGCGGGGGGGGGTGGTCCTGCGAATGAAACAGGCGGCGCATCGGGGGGGGGTGAAGCCGCGGACGCGCGCGCCGCCGAACTCGAAGCCTTCCGCGAGCAGGAAAAATTCTGGCTCAAGAACTGGGCCGACTTCCGCACCCGCAATGCCGACGGATCGGCCGCTGAGGAAGGTGACGACCAGCAGGCCCGTCACCACCAGGTGATCGAAGAACAATTCTGCTTCGACCGTCAATGGCAGCGCCTGCGCCAGCACGCCGCCGACCGCGGGGTACGTCTGCTCGGCGATCTGCCACTCTTCGTCGAACTGGATTCGGCCGACGTCGCCGCGCACCCGGAGTTGTTCCGCCTCGGCCACAACGGTCAGCCCGAGGTCGTAACCGGGGTGCCGCCGGACGCCTTCAGCGCCACCGGCCAGTTGTGGGGCCATCCGCACTACCGCTGGGAGATCCACCGCGCGCTCGATTTCCACTGGTGGCTGGAGCGTTTCGCGCGCCAGCTGCGCTTGTTCGACGCGGTGCGCATCGACCACTTCATCGGTTTCCAGAACGCCTGGGAAGTGCCGTCCAAGGCCAACAATGCCGCCAACGGGCGCTGGCGGCTGGCGCCCGGCGGCGAAATCTTCGAAGCCTTGGCGCGGCAACTGCGCGAACTGGGCCAGCCCGAGGGCTTGCCCTTGCTGGCCGAGGATCTCGGCGAGGTCACCCTGCCGGTGCAGCAGTTGCGCGACCGCTTCGGTCTGCCGGGCATGCGCATCCTGCAGCACGCCTTCGACGAAGAAGACAGCCCCAACCTGCCCGAGAACTGCCCGCCGGTGTCGGTGGCCTACTCCGGCACCCACGACAACGACAGCCTCAACGGCTGGCTCACCCACATGGAGGCGCGCCAGCGTGCGCTGGTGCTGCGTTACGCCGGCGGCAGCTACGGCACCATGGTGCGCGACCTGTTGCGCAAGCTGCTCGGCGGTGGCTCCAACCTGGTGGTGCTGCCGATGCAGGACCTGCTCGGTCTGGGCACCGAGGCGCGGACCAACACTCCGGCGACCACCGAGGGCAACTGGCAGTGGCGCATGGAGGAGCAGGCGGCGAACAAGAAACTCGCGACTAGACTGCGTGGCTGGCTCGAAGAAGCGGGCCGTCTTCCCGGCTGATCGCAACCGACATGGCTTCGCCCCCTCTGGCCGACCGCGTACGCGCGTTGGCGCACGACCTCTACTGGACCTGGGAACCCGCCATTCAGCGGGTCTTCGCCGCGCTCGATCCGGCGATCTGGAAGGCCTCGCACCACAATCCCCTGGTGACTGTGCAGGTGGCCTCGCCGGCACGCTTGCAGGCGCTGGCCGCGGACGCAGACTTCCTCGCTCTGATCGCCGCTGCGGAAAGCGCGCGCCGCGATTACCACCGCAGCAAGAGCTGGTTCCGCCGCACCGCCGACGCGCGTCAACGGCGCATGAAGGTGGCGTATTTTTGTAGTGAATACGCGCTGCACGAATCGATCCCGCAGTATTCGGGCGGGCTCGGCGTGCTCGCCGGCGACCATCTGAAGGCGGCCAGCGATCTGGGCGTGCCGCTGGTGGCGATCGGCTTGTACTACCGCCACGGCTATTACCGCCAGGAGGTGCTGGCCGACGGCAGCACCCGCGCGCTCTATCCGGATTACCCGCCGCAGCTCTTCCCGCTGAGCGACAGCGGAGTCGAATTCGACTGCCCGGTGGGCACGCGCAAGGTGCGCGTCAAGCTGTGGCAGATGCAGGTCGGGCGCGTGCCGCTGTACCTGATGGACACCAATCTGGCGCCCAACCGCGCCGCCGAGCGTGAGCTGACCGCCGGCCTGTACAAGGGCGAAGCCGATCTGCGCCTGCGCCAGCAGGTGCTGCTCGGCGTGGGGGGGGTGCGAGCATTGGCGGCGCTCGGCATCCGCCCGACGGTGTGCCACCTGAACGAGGGTCACGCCGCCTTCGCCAACCTCGAGCGCATGCGCGAGCTGGTCGCCTCAGGACGCAGCTTCGATCGCGCCCTGGCGCAGGTGCGCGCACGCAGTGTCTTCACGACCCATACCCCGGTCCCGGCTGGTCACGACCGCTACCCGCTGGCCCAGGTGACGCGGGCACTGCGGCCGCTGCTGCAGGAGCTGAAGCTCGACGCCGCCGGCCTCGGCGCGCTCGGCCGTGAGGATCCAGCGAATCGCCAG
>JAJFFB010000160.1 GCA_021776925.1 Planctomycetota bacterium
GACGTAGTCGGTCCAGTCCTGCTCGAACTCATCCCAACCCGAAAGGCGCATCGCGTCTTTGAAATGCGACGGGGAACCCTTGCGTTGGTAGATCGAAGCGAGGAAGCGGGAGGAGCCGTCGAAGATCTCGTCGTCGCCCGAGTGCAGCAGAAAATGAACCAGGGTGTAGGCCTGTGCGTACTTGAGGCTCTGGTCGGTCGAGGCGTAGAAATCGCTGAGCTCATAGTTGAGCACGCGCTGGATGCTGTCGGTGTTGTCGCTCTGGTCGTGCACCTCGAAACTCTTTTCGTGCACCGTGGTCGGATCGTAGCTGCGGTCCCCGGGAGTGCCGGTGAAGGCCTTTTCCAGGTAGCTGCCGAGGCCCATGCCGAACCAGCCCGGCACGTCGGGGTCGTCGCGGGCGAACTCGCGGATCGACTGGCGCAGAATCGCATAGGTGCTCCAATGCACCAGATGCTGGGCGATGCCGTCACGATAGGCGCAGTAGACGATGCGTGAGATCGGTTCAAAATAGGCGTCGGCGTTGCCGGTCAGAGGTGGCATTTCACCCTGCGAGGAATAAATCCGAACCTTGACCGGCTGTTGGATCTCCCAAAAGCCGACGGTCTCCTGGAAACGCTGGTAGTAGGCGTGATACAGCAGCTCGAGATCGACGCAGGCGCGCAGGACGTCAGGCAGGTCGCCGGCGGCCTGAACCTGAAAATGCGAGGTGGTGAACTCCCAGCCGTCCTTGAGTTCGGCGCTATGGAACTCGCGCAGTTCGCGAAAGCTCATTTTGCTCTCGCCCTTGATCTTGATCGTGTAGCGTCCGCGCGATTTCTTGTGGCCGAGTGCTTGGTTGGCGGCCTCGTGGTCGGCGTCGTCGAGCAGCGCGCGCCAATACCACTGGGGAGCGTCGTCGACCAGGCCGACCTTCTCGCACCACTGCGCCAGTTCCACGCAGCGGTCGGCGTCGGGGGCTTTGGACATTTCGGCGCGCATGCGCTCGACGTACTCGGCGTAGGCGACGCGCGGGCCCTCGGCCCAGATGACGTCTTCGGCAGGATAGTGGCGCACGCGTGACTTCTGCGCCAGCCACAGGCCGGAGGAATCGTGACGCAGGATGATGCCCTCGACGGGCTTCTTGCTGCCGATCTTGACCTTGTCCGGTGGAGGATCGCCGCCGCTGAGAACCAGGGCAGCCAGGCAGATCATGGGCCACAGCATGCACCCAGGATAAGGCGGGCCGGAATAAAAAGGGTCCGGCCGGGAGAATCCCGGCCGGTTTGGAGGAGCCGCGGCGCATCAGGCCCATGACGGGCCGGCCAAAGCTGCGGTTGGTTACCAGCCGTAGGCGCCCGGAGTACAGATCATCCAGGAATCGGCGCGCACGGGGTCGTAGAAGGGGAAGCCTTCGGCGAAGGAATCCGGATCTTCCGGGGTGTTGTCGAGCACGAACTTGTAGTCGGTGCCGTCGGAGCGGAACATGTAGCCGTCGGTGGCGTTGGGGAAGGACGGATCGGGGTCCCTCGGCAGCGCGGTCAGGAAGTCAGGCACCAGGCCCGGGATGTAACCGTTGGCGGCGTAGCCGTAGGTGCCGACGTCGGTGGCATCGCCCCACCATTCTCCGCCGGTGTCCGGATAGAGCCCGCTGTCACGGTAGAAATCCGCCAGAGCGGACTGGATGGTGCGCAGGTCCGCCATCCGGCGGCTGTCACGCGCAGTGGCCTGGCCTTCTTGCAGGACCGGGATCAGGACCCCCGCCAGCATGGCCAGGATCGTCACCACGATCAACATTTCGATGATCGTGAAGCCCGAACGGCGTTTTTTCAGTTGCTTTTTCATGGAATCGTCTCGCAGATCTTCGGCCGGACCGGATGGCGGCCACACTCGCTTTTCGGTGCGATGAAGCCCGTCCCTGAGAAAATTCCAACAAAAAAGCCGAATGAAGCGCCTAGAGCCTCAATTCTGCATGCGTCCGCCGTATTTCAGCTTGAGCTTCCAGGTCTGGTCCTGGCCACGAGGCAGGCGCAGCAGGCGGATCCAAGAAGCCCCCTGTTCGAAGGAGAGTTCCTCACCCTCTTCGTCATGAACCGACTGCACGCGCAGCGGGGCGCCCTGGCGGTCGTCGGTGGCGAAGACCACCCACGGGTCCGGATGGGGGTGGGGGAGGGCGATGAACTCCTCGCCGAACTTGGCCACCCCAGAGGCCGAACCCTCGAGGCTGTCCCACATCCAGGGCCACAGGCGCGGGGCGAGCGGGCCGGCCGCCGAGGCGACGACGCCCCGTGGTACGGTCGCGCGCACCACCAGGAGCTGGTGGCCGCCCGGCGGCAGATCGGCGGTAATGCGCTCGCTGAACACCCCGAGGCAGACCCCGTCTGGAAAGCGCACTGCGGTGCGCTTGCGTTTGGTGTTCTCCCAGCCGAGGTCCTGGGCCATGTCCAGCTCGAGATGGCGCGGCGTGGTGCCCGGATTGTGCAGCCACAAGACGTCGTAGGCCGGCTGGCCGGGAAGCCCGCCGAGGCGCAGGTTGACGACCTCGAGTTGTTGCCAGGCGCGCGCGCCAACGGTCAGCACGCGCCGCTGCTTGGCGCGGCCGTGGTCCTGCACAAAGGCCTGCTGCAGTTCCGCTGGCAAAGGCGACTTCTCATCGCTGAAATTGCTCTGCATCCAGCCCTGGAAATCAGCGAGCGCGGTGCTGGCCGCCTGGGACCAGGGGCGCAGGCCGAGGATGGTGCTCTGATCCAATTTGATCGAGACCGCCGCCGGCCCGCCCTCGGCCCAGAAATCGAGGTCGAGGGAAGCGGGTGGCAGGGTCAGGGCGAGGTCGAGGTCGGGCGCCAGCAGCGCGTTGCAGCGGCGGGTGTAGGCCTTGTCTATGCCGAGCTGGAACAACGTGGCGGGCGCATCGAAGTGCAGCGGCAGAGCTTTCTCGCTCAGGCGGAAGACACCGTGCAAGCGCACCAGGCGACCACGCTCCAATTTCAACTCGAGGCTGCCGTCGTCCTGCTCGCGCGCGGAGATGCGCTGCGGACGAAAGGGGATCGGCGTGCCGTTGCGGTCCATCGCCAATTCGCCCAGCACCACCTGGTCGGCGTGCAGCAGGCGCCAGTTGTTGTCCTCGCTCTTCTCGAAACGCCACGCACCGGCGACGATTTCGCTCGGCTCCTGGGGTTGGCCCGGTTCCTGGACCTCGCCGGCATCCTGGACCTCAGGTGGGACTGGATCCTGGGCCAGAGCAGGCAGCAGCAAGCCGATCAGAAGGAGAACGCAGTTCATGATCCATCCAAGGTTACGAGCACTGGCGCGTGATCACTGGGTTTTGCCTCCCAGGTGCCCTTCTTCCTTTCGTCGCGGTCGATCGTCGCACTGGAGCAGCGCTGACGCACCGCATCGGTGCCCAGCACCAGATCGATGCGCAGGCCGTGGCCGCGCGGGAAGGCGCCGCCGCGATAGTCCCACCAGGTGAAGTGACCGCCCTCTTCCTGGTGCAGCCGGTAGAGGTCGCTGAATCCCCAGTCGAAGAAACGCTGCAGCCGCTGGTGCTCGGGGGGGCTGAAGAAGATGCGTCCCTGCCAGTGCTCCAGGTCCCAGACGTCACGTGCGTCGCGGGCGATGTTGAAATCGCCGAGGATGATGAGCGGATCCTGGGGATCGAAACTCTGTTCCAGCCACGCGCTCAACGCGTCCAGCCACGCCAGTTTGGTGCGGTAATGTTCGGTGTCGAGATCCTTGCCATTGACGACGTAGGCGTTGATCACGCGCACCCCGCCGAGGACCGCTGACATCACCCGCGTCTGTTCCGGGATGGGATCGCCGTCGAAGCCGCAGCGCACTTCGCTCAATGCGCCGCGGTGCAGCAAGGCCACGCCGTTGTAGGTCTTCTGCCCGTGCACCGCGGCGCGGTAGCCGGCTTCGGCCAGCGCCGCGTGGGGGAAGTCCTCGTCGACCACCTTGGTTTCTTGCAGGCACAGCAGGTCGGGCTGGTGGCGTTCGAGCACGCCGAGCACGCGTTCCATGCGGGTGCGGATCGAATTGACGTTCCAGGTGATGATCTTCACGATTGCGGCGGCAGATGGGTGCCGGTCGGCGACCAGCTTAACCCTGCCCAGAGCGTGGCCGCGGGCCGCCACCCGGCTACAATGCGCGGTCTCATGAGCACGACCGCATCCTCGACAGACCTGTCCTTCCTGCACCAATTGGGCCTTACCAAGTGCAATTCAGGCGCCTACGACGGCACCTGGGTGGAGTGCAACGGCAGTATCCTCGAAGTCTTCAGCCCGGCCACCGGCGAACTCATCGCCACGGTGCAGCAGGCCGATGGTGCCGACTACGAACGCGTCGCCGCCGCCGCCCACCAGGCCTTCTTGCGCTGGCGCGCGCTGCCGGCGCCGGTGCGCGGGGAATACGTGCGCCAGGTCGGCCAGAAGCTGCGCGAGTACAAGGAACCGCTCGGGCGCCTGGTCAGCTGGGAGATGGGCAAGATCCTGCAAGAGGGTCTCGGCGAGGTTCAAGAGGCGATCGACATCGCCGATTTCGCCGTCGGCCAGTCGCGCATGCTCTATGGCTTGTCGATGCACTCCGAGCGTCCGCAACACGCGATGCGCGAGCAGTGGCATCCGCTGGGTGTGGTCGGCGTGATCAGCGCCTTCAACTTCCCCGCCGCGGTGTGGGCGTGGAACTCGATGCTGGCGATGGTGTGCGGCGACAGCACGCTATGGAAGCCGAGTTCCAAGACGCCGCTGACCGCGATCGCGATGACCAAGGTGGCCGCCCAGGTGCTTGAACCCGAAGGCCTCGGCGGCGTGCTCAGTCTGGTCGTCGGGCGCGGTTCGGAAGTGGGCGAGATGCTGCTCAAGGACAAGCGCATCCCGCTGGTCTCGGCCACCGGTTCGTGCCGCATGGGCAAGCACGTCGCCGAGGTCCTCGCCACCCGCTACGGCCGCACCATTCTGGAATTGGGCGGCAACAACGCGGTGGTGGTGCTCGAAGACGCCGACCTGGAAATGGCCGCGCGCGCGATTTTGTTCGGTGCGGTCGGCACCGCCGGCCAGCGTTGCACCTCGACGCGCCGCGTGCTGGTGCACAGCAAGGTGCGCGACAAGCTGGTCAAGCGCCTGCTCGAACTCTATGGCAAGGTCTCGATCGGCAACCCGATGGGCGCTGCACTGATGGGTCCGATGATCGATGCCGGAGCGGTGCAGGAAACCCTCGACGCGATCGAAAAAGTGCGCGAAGCCGGCGGCGAGATCCTGTGCGGAGGCGAGAAGGTGCAGCCCGAGGGTTGCGAAAAGGGTTACTACATGAGCCCGGCGATCGCCACCGCCGAGAACCACTGGCAGATCGTGCAGGACGAGACCTTCGGCCCGCTGCTCTACGTGATCGAGGTCGACGACCTCGACGACGCCATCGCCAAGCACAACGCGGTTCCACAGGGGCTGAGCTCGGCGATCTTCACCATGAACATGCGCGACGCCGAGCGCTTCCTCAGCGCCACCGGGTCCGACTGCGGCATCGCCAACGTCAACATCGGCACCTCCGGCGCCGAGATCGGCGGCGCCTTCGGTGGCGAAAAGGAAACCGGCGGCGGGCGCGAGTCCGGTTCCGACGCCTGGAAGGCCTATTGCCGGCGCCAGACCAACACCGTCAACTGGGGCGAGGAACTGCCGCTCGCCCAAGGGGTCGAATTCGATCTGGACTAGGGCCTCCGGAGGCGGCAGTCTGAGCACGATGACCCGACCCCGCATTCCTGCCTGGCTGTGCGCGTCGCCGTGGCTGGCGGCGCTGATCCTGATTCCTGCGTGTACCGGGGGGGGCGCCGTGAATGAAGGTGGCGCGGCCCCCATTGATGCGGAGGGCGAGCCCGACCACGGCGGCTGGGTGCAGCTGTTCAACGGCCGCGACCTCGACGGTTGGACGCCCAAGGTGCGCGGCTACCCAGCGGGCGAGAACGCGCTCGACACCTTCCGCGTAGAAGACGGGCTGCTCAAGGTCAGCTACGACCAATACCAGAGCTTCGACGGGCGCTTCGGCCACCTCTTCTACCAGCACAGCTACGGCCACTACCGCATCCGCGTCGAGTACCGCTTTGTCGGTGAACAGACCGCGGGCGGTCCGGGCTGGGCCTTCCGCAACAGCGGCATCATGGTTCACGGACAGAGCGCGGAATCGATGGGTCTGGACCAGGACTTCCCGGTGTCGATCGAGGTGCAGTTGCTCGGCGGCAACGGCAGCAACGCGCGCTCCACCGCCAATCTGTGCACCCCTGGCACCAACGTGATGATGGGTGGCGAATTGAAAACCCAGCATTGCTTCAACTCGAGTTCGCAGACCTATCACGGAGACCAGTGGGTCACCGTCGAAACCGAGGTGCGCGGCGGCGAGGTCATCCGTCACTGGATCGACGGCCAGGTGGTGCTGGAATACCAGCACCCTCAGCTCGATCCTCGCGACGCCGACGCCCAGGGCCTGGTGCGCGGCGACAGCCTGTTGCTCAATAGCGGTACCATTTCCCTGCAGGCCGAGAGCCATCCCCTCGAGTTTCGCCGGGTCGAACTCCTGCCGCTGGCGGATTGACCGTGCAGACGGTCTATTCCGAGGGTCCGGCGGCGCCGCAGCCAGCGCTGCGCTCGCCGCACCACGCCGGCTGGGTCAAATTGGTGCCGTGGTCTGGGTCCGACCTGGCGCAGGGCAATCGTGAAGTGCTGCGTCAGCTCGAGGGCGGTGCCGATGGCGTGTGGTTGCGCGCCGCGCCGTTGCTGAGCGAAAACGCCGACTGGCGTCAGGCGCTCGCCGGCGTCCTGCCCGAAGCGGTCGCGCTGCATCTCGATGGCGGTGAATTGCCGCTCGGCGACGCCGTGCAACTGCTGGCGTGGCTGCGCCACAGCGGCGCCGACGCCGCGGCGTGTCGCCTCGATCTAGGCCTGGATCCGCTCGCTGCGCTGGCGCGCACGGGTTCGCTGGTCGGCGGAATGAACGCCGCCTTCCGCCAGGGTGCCCACCTGCTGGACTACGTCGAAGCCGAGCTGCCGCTGGCGCGCGTGTTCCGCATCGACACCAGCGGCTACCACCTGGCTGGGGCCAGCGAAATCCAGGAACTTGCCTGCGCCGCGGCCAGCCTGGTCGAGACCTTGCGCGGGGCACTGGCGATCGGGGTTTCGCCGCAGCGCGTGGCCGAGCGCTGCAGCCTGCGCCTGGCCGTGGGTCCCGAGTGTTTCCTCGAGATTGCCAAGCTACGCGCGGCGCGCCTGCTGTGGCGGCGCATCCTCGAAGCCGCGGAGGTCGAGCCACCCGACGCACAGATCCACGCGCTGACCTCGGCGCGGACTCTGAGCCGGCGCGATCCGTGGGTCAACCTGCTGCGCGGTACCACGCAGTGCTTCGCCGCCATCCTCGGCGGTGCCGACGCGATCACCGTGCTGCCCTTCGATCATGCCCTGGGTGGTGACCGGGTGGCCGGCATGCCGCCCGACGCCGCCGCGCTCGGCCGCCGCCTGGCGCGCAATACCCAGCTGGTGCTCGACCAGGAAGCCCAGCTCGGCAAGGTGCAGGATCCGGCCGCCGGCAGTTATGCGATCGAAAGCCTGACCCGCGATCTTGCCGCTGCGGCCTGGAGCCTGTTCCAGGAGATCGAGAGCGAAGGCGGGATGGCCGCCGCATTGCAGCACGGCGGCATTGGCCGGCGCCTGCAGCAGAGCCGTGCGCGGCGCGCCGAGCAACTGGCCACGCGCGAGCAGCGCTTGACCGGCGTCAGCGCCTTCGCCGATCTTGAGGAAAGCCTTCACCATGGCACTGGGGGCGTAGAAGGCGGCGCGGATACCGGCGCCGCGGCTGCCCTCGATCCGGCCCTGGTCCCGGTGCTCCCGGCAGACCACCTAGTGCAAGCGGCGATCACAGCGCTGGAAAAGGGAACCCCAGCCGCGGCGCTCGAGGCCGCACTGCGCTCCTTCCTGCCGAACCAGGAAGCGTTGACGATGGAAGCCTTGCCGTGGGTGCGCGACGCCGAGGTCTTTGAAGGGCTGCGCGCGCGCGGGGAGGCGCTCGCTGCCGGTGCCTGCCTCGACCCGGTCACCGCCCCCGGATCTGGGGGGGGGGCGGTGGTGCACCTGGTGCCGCTCGACGGCAAGGCTGAAAACCACGCCGGGGTCTCCTTCTGTGCGGGCCTGTTGGCGGTGGCCGGAGTGCGCAGCGCGGTGACCTTGCCCGGCCAGGAAGTGCCGCAAGGAATCCCGGCCCTGGTGTGCCTGTGCCTGGAGAGTGAGGCGGGGGTGAGCCAGGTGCTTGAGGGCGCGGCGCAATGGCGCGCGCGCGGCGTGAGGCAGATCATGCTGGCGAGCACCCAGGTGCAGATCGAAACCGCGCAGGGCCAGGCCTGGGCAGCGGACGGCGTCGCCCCCTGGCTGCGCCCGGGTGCCGACGCGGTTGCGGCGCTGGACCAGGTCCTGAGCATGTTCGAGGAGGCCGCACGATGACGCGTCTGCCCGACTACGGCGAGGTGCCGCTGTTCTCCACCCCTGAAGGGATCGATCGGCGGGGCTGGTATTGCGCCGCAGACCTCGAGCCGCTGCAGCACCTCGGCAGTCTGCCCGGGCAGCCGCCCTACGTGCGCGGACCCTACGCGACGATGTATGCGACGCGGCCGTGGACGATCCGCCAATACGCCGGTTTCAGCACCGCCGAGGAATCCAACGCTTTTTACCGGCGCAACATCGCCGCCGGCCAGAAGGGTCTGTCGATCGCCTTCGATCTGCCCACCCATCGTGGTTACGACAGCGATCACCCGCGCGTGCACGGCGACGTCGGCATGGCCGGGGTGGCGATCGATTCGATCCTCGACATGCGCATTCTGTTCGACCGTATTCCGCTCGACCGGATGAGCGTGTCGATGACCATGAACGGCGCGGTGCTGCCGATCCTGGCGCTGTACATCGTTGCCGCCGAGGAGCAGGGCGTGGCACCGGCGCAGCTCAACGGGACGATTCAGAACGACATTCTGAAGGAGTTCATGGTGCGCAACACCTATATCTATCCGCCGCGCCCGTCGATGCGCATCGTCGCCGATATTTTTGCTTTTACTTCGCAGCACATGCCGCGCTTCAACAGTATTTCCATATCCGGCTACCACATGCAGGAGGCCGGCGCCAGCGCCGACATCGAGCTGGCCTACACGCTTGCCGACGGCATCGAATATCTGCGCACCGGCATCGACGCCGGTCTCGACGTCGATGCCTTCGCGCCGCGGCTGAGCTTCTTCTGGGGCATCGGCATGGACTTTTTCATGGAGGTCGCCAAGCTGCGCGCGGCGCGGCTGCTGTGGGCGCAAGCCTTGCAGCCCTTCGCGCCGCAGGATCCCAAATCCAGCATGCTGCGCACCCACTCGCAGACTTCGGGCTGGTCGCTGGCGGCGCAGGATATCTACAACAACGTCGTCCGCACCTGCGTCGAGGCGATGGCGGCCACCCAGGGGCACACCCAGTCGCTGCACACCAATTCGCTCGACGAAGCGCTCGCCCTGCCGACCGATTTTTCGGCGCGCATCGCGCGCAACACCCAATTGCAGCTGCAACAGGAGTCCGGCACCTGCGTGCCGGCCGATCCGTGGGGGGGGTCCTATTACGTCGAGCGTCTGACCCACGACCTCGCCGCGCGCGCACGCGTGCACATGGCCGAGATCGAGGAACTCGGCGGCATGACGCGCGCGATCGAAGCCGGCATCCCCAAGCTGCGCATCGAAGAGGCCGCCGCGCGCACCCAGGCGCGCATCGATTGCGGCCGCCAGGTCATCATCGGCGTCAATCGTTATCCGGCCGACAGCGAACAAGTGGTTCCGGTGCTCGCGGTGGACAACGCCAAGGTGCGCCAGGCGCAGCTGCAGCGGCTGCAGCGCCTGCGCGCCGAACGCGACGCCGCGGCGGTCGAACAGAGTCTGCAGGCGCTGACCGAGTGTGCGCGCAGCGGCCACGGCAACCTGCTGCAACTTTCCATCGAAGCGGCGCGCGCGCACGCCACCGTCGGCGAGATCACTGCGGCGCTGGAACAGGTCTTCGGCCGTCATCAGGCCGAGATCCGCACCATCTCCGGCGTGTACAGTGGCGCGATGGGGGCCTCCGACCAGGCGGTGACGGCGATGCGTGAGCGCGTAGAGAGCTTCCTTCAAGGCTGTGGCAGGCGCCCGCGCATCCTGGTCGCGAAAATGGGCCAGGACGGCCACGACCGCGGACAAAAGGTCATCGCCACCGGCTTCGCCGACCTTGGTTTCGACGTCGACATCGGTTCGTTGTTCCAGACCCCCGAGGAAACCGCGCGCCAGGCGGTCGAGAACGACGTCCACATCGTCGGGGTGAGCTCACTCGCCGCCGGCCACCTGACTCTGGTTCCAGCGCTGATCGCCGAACTCGCCCGTCGCCAGCGCCAGGACATCCTGGTGGTCGTGGGGGGGGTGGTGCCGCCCCAAGATCACGACGCCCTGCTCCAGGCAGGCGCCGCGGCGGTGTTCGGGCCCGGAACGGTGATCGCCAAGGCCGCCGGCGCTTTGCTCGATCAGTTGGCCGAGGTCGGCGACGGCAAAGCGTAGTTGGAGTTGGCGTAGGCCCACTGCGGCCACAAGGCGTGGGCCAGCGCGCGTTCGGCCAGCGCAGGGTCGAGCTGCGCGGCCGGCAGCAGCTGGGCGCCGTCCCACCGAAACTGGGCCATTTCCTGCTGCGGACGCATGATGATCACCCGCTCGTTTTCACGATAGGCCTGAACGTTGTGGTACTGCATCACTGCGCGGCCCGGCGCGCCGGGAACCAGCGGCACGGTGAGGTCGCGACCGAGACACGGGATGCTGCCGG
Organism: Planctomycetota bacterium; assembly: GCA_021776925.1. Lineage (GTDB taxonomy): Bacteria > Planctomycetota > UBA1135 > UBA1135 > UBA1135 > JAJFFB01. The sequence goes on from JAJFFB010000160.1 coordinate 10,815, forward strand.
AAACTCCGATCAGCGACAGCGCGGTCGGCAGCAGGTCGAGCTGGCTGGTGACCTCGGAGATGCGCTGCGGCTTGATGGTGGCGCCGAGGAACACACCCGGGATATGGAAGCGCTGGATCGGAACCAGCGAGGCGCCCTTGACGCGTGAATTGTGGTCGGCCACCACCAGGAACACGGTGTTGTCCCAATAATTGGAACGCCTGGCCAGGCGGAAGAAGTCGCCCAACGCCCAGTCGGCGTATTTGACCGCGTTGTGCACCGTGTCCTGGGGTTGTTCGTAAAGCTCGATGCGGCCGTCGGGGAATTGGAAGGGGGTGTGATTGGAAGAGGTGAAGACCAGGCTGAAGAAGGGTTGATCGCCCATCGCCTCGAAGGCGTCATGGGCGGCGTGGAACAGGTCTTCGTCGGAGGCACCCCAAGAGCCGACAAAAACCGGATCCAGGTAGTCGTTCTGATCGACCAGCGTTTCGAAACCGTTGCCGGTGAAGAAACGCCCCATGTTGTCGAAGGTGGCGCTGCCGCCGTAATGAAAGGAAGTGCGATAGCCCTGCTCTTGCAGCAACTGTGCGATGGTGAAGAAGTCCCGTTGCGAGCGCGGCAGTTTGACCACGCTGCGCGCGGTGGTCGGCGGGAAGCCGGTGATCACCGCTTCAATGCCGCGCACCGAGCGCGTGCCGGTGGCGTAGAGCTGTTCCATCCAGATCCCTTGTGCGGCCAGCGCGTCGAGTTCGGGGGTGATCGGCGGTCCGCCCATGCTGCCGACGAACTCGGCGCCGAGGCTTTCCTCGAGGACGATGACCAGGTTCAGCGGCCGCTGCGGGGTGCGCGTCGCCTGGTGCCGGTGCAGGGTGCGCAATTCGGGGTGGTCGAAGGCCGCTGCAGGGATGCCACTGGTTTCGCGCACGATCTGGACTACCCGTTCGAGGTCCATCTTGCCGTAGTGCACCCCCCCCTGGTCTTCGAGCCTCGATTCATACAGCGCGTACAACAGCGTGTATCCCGAGGGCAGCGGCAGGGTGTTGACCATCGCATCAGAGCAAAACACCACGGTGCTTGGATTGACCGGCCGGTGATCGGTGGTCGAACGGATGGCGGCGAAGCAGCCGACCGCCAGCAGCAGCAACAGCGCCAACGCGCCCAGCGGGCCGAGCGGGCGCTCCAATTGCAGCGGCCGGAACACCCGGCGGTGAACCAGCAGTGCAAACAGCGGTACCGCCACCGCCGCGAGGATCAGCGGAAGACGATAGGCGCCCCACAGGGTGGCGAAGACCTCTTTGGGATACTTCAGATACTCGACGAATAGGTAGTTCGGCCGCGTGTCGTACTCATTCAGAAAGGAGGGGGTGGCGATCTCCATGAACAGCACCCACACCAAGGCGAGGGTGAAATAGCCACCCAGGACCTTCATGGTCGCTGCGGCGCTGCGGCGGAAGATCAGGAACCACGGCCCCAACAGGCTGGGGATCACCAGCAACAGGCCGAGCAGCACCAGGTCGAAGCGCACTCCCTGCAGGAGGATATGGCCGAGTCCATCGGTCGCCTGCACCCGTTCCCAGCTCAGCGCCACCAGCCCCAAGCGCGAAATGCTGAGAATGGCCAGACCGCACAACAAAAAGCGGTAGTAGATGCGCAGGGCTTGGATCATGGCGGGAACCCGAAGCAGCGAATTGTACCGATCTGGAAGTGAGAACCTGCTCCGTCCTGGTTTCGGTGGACGCTATGCTGCGCGGATGGAGGTGAAAAGGGTGGATCCGGAGCAACTTGCCGCCGGTGTGCGCGCCGGCGACCCGACCTTGCTGCCGTTGGCGATCACCATGGTCGAGTCGCAGCTTGAGGAACATCAGGTCGCCGCCCAGGAGTTGTTGCGCGCGGTGCTGCCGGCGGCGGGCGGCGCCCACCGCATCGGGGTCAGCGGCGTTCCAGGGGTGGGTAAGAGCACCTTCCTGGAGAGCTTCGGCACCATGCTGGCCGACCGTGGCCACCGCGTTGCGGTGCTCGCCGTCGATCCTTCCAGCCGGGTCAGCGGCGGCAGCATTCTCGGTGACAAGGCGCGCATGACACGCCTGGCGCAGCATCCGCGTGCCTTCATCCGTCCCTCGCCGAGCGGCGCCACCCTCGGCGGCGTGGCGCGGCGCACGCGGGAATCGATGCTGCTGTGCGAAGCCGCTGGCTACGACGTGGTGCTGGTCGAGACGGTCGGCGTCGGCCAGTCCGAAACCGAGGTCGCCGGCATGGTCGATTCCTTCCTGCTGTTGCTTCTGCCCGGCGCCGGGGACGAATTGCAGGGCATCAAGAAGGGCATTCTCGAACTCGCCGACGTCGTCGCCGTGAACAAGGCCGATGGCGATCATCTGCCGCGCGCGCGCCGCGCGGTGGGCGACTACGGCGCCGCCTTGCGCTATCTGCGTCCGCGCGCCGAGTGCTGGAACCCCCAGGTGGTCGCGGTCAGCGCGCGCGAGGGCGAGGGTCTGGAGGAGTTGTGGAAGCTCTTGCAGGAGCACCGCGAGGCGCTGGTGGCGGCCGGCGAGTTCGACCGCCGGCGGCGCCAACAGCGCGCGGAGTGGTTGTGGCACGAAGTCGACGCGCTGCTGCTCAGCGCCTTCCGCGCCGACCCGGCGGTGCAGCAAGCCCTGCTGCGCAGCGAAGCCGAGGTGCTCGCCGGAAGGTTGCCCGCCACCCAGGCTGCGCACGCGCTGCTGGCCGAATTCATGCAGCGGAATCAGGCACCTGGCTCATCGCCCGCTCCGCCATCGCCGTGATCGTCAGCGCCGGGTTGACCCCCGGGTTGGCGGATAGGGCGGAGCCGTCGACGACCAGAATGTCGGGGTGACCATGCACCCGGTGATGCGCGTCGAGCACACCTTCGGCGGCGCTGGCGCCCATCGGACAGCCGCCGAGGATGTGCGCGGTGGTCGGGCGCGAGAACAGGGTTTCGGGCAGCAGGCAGCCAACCACGCCGCCGAGCTTGGCGGCCACGCGCCGCGACAAATCGGCGGCTTCGGGCATGTGCGCGGTCGGTCCGCCGCCGCGCGGCACCACGGTGCGCAATCGTCCGAAGCGGCCGCGCACCAGGCGCAGGGTCTCTTCATCGCTGCGCATGTAGAGCAGGATCACGGTCTGTTTGGCCCAGTCGCGCACCAGATAGGCGCGCAGCCAGCGCAACGGCCGACGCAGCAACTGGCCGAGCACCCGGCCGCTGCGCATGAACCAGTTACGACCCTCGGCGTGGGGTGCCATCAGCAGCCGAAAGAAGCCGGAGCCGGCCGGGTAGCGCACCGTTTCCAGGTGCGAACGCTCATCACATTGCAGCACGCTGCCGATGGCGATGCCCTTGGAGTGATCGGGGCCGCCGGCCTGGGTGGAGACCCCGGTGAGGCTTTCGGAATTGGTCATCACGCCATGACCAAGGCGCGCGGAAAGATGCGGCAGGCCGTCGCGGTCGGCCTGCATGCGCTGCAACAGCTTCTGCGTGCCGAGCACTCCGCCGGAGACCACCACGCGGTCGGCGGTCCACTGCTGGCGCCGCCGCCGGCCGAGGCCGAGGCGTTGCAACCCCTCGACGCGGATCGGATCGCCTGGGTTGGACTGGCGCAGCGCGCGTACCTCGGTCGCCGCCTGCACCCGCGCGCCCAGGCCCTGCGCCAGATGCAGATAGTTGCGGTCGAGGGTGTTCTTGGCGCCGACGCGGCAGCCGACCATGCACGCCCCGCACGCGGTGCAGCCGCTGCGCCTGGGTCCGGCGCCGTCGAAGTAGGGATCGTCGACTTCTACACCCTCTTCTCCGAACCACACCGCCACGCGGCTGGGATGGACGTGTTGCTCGCGCCCGAGGTCGCGCGCGACTTCGCGCAGCGCGTCGTCGGCGGGGGTGGTGAAGGGCACCGTGTTGGCACCGAGCATGCGCAGCGCGGTCTGGTAGTGTGGCGCGAGCTCGTTTTCCCAATCGGCCAGGCCGCGCCACGCGGCCGCTTGAAAAAAGGCCGGCGGCGGCGTCGGCAGAGTGTTGGCGTAGACCAGTGAACCGCCGCCGACGCCGGCGCCCGAGAGCACCGTGACGTGACGGAAGAAACTCATGCGGAAGATGCCGCGGCAACCCAGCCGCGGCATCCACAACCACTTGCGCAGATTCCAGTTGCTGCGCGCGAAGTTCTGGGTGGCGAAGGATTCGCCCTGCTCGAGCACCAGCACCCGGTAGCCCTTTTGCGCCAGCCGCAGCGCGCTGACGCTGCCGCCGAAACCGGACCCGATGACGATCCAGTCGTAGTGCTCCGGGGTAGTCAGGACGAACTCAGAGGACTTCTTCGATGCCCAGCTCGGCCAGACCCTTGTCGGCGAAGTTGGCGCGGAACATGTCGCGCAACTTTTCTGCGGCGCGGTCGTAGGCTGCGGTGTCTTGCCAGGTGTTGCGCGGATTGAGGATCTCGCTGGGTACCCCTGGGCAGCGGGTCGGCATGCGCAATTGGAACACCGGGTGCATTTCGGTCTCGACCTGGTCGAGGTCGCCGCGCAGCGCGGCGTCGAGCAAGGCGCGCGTGTGGCCGATCGAGATGCGCTTACCTTCGCCGTAGGGGCCACCGCCCCAGCCGGTGTTGAGCAGGATGCAGCGGGTCTCGTGCTGCTCCATCTTCTCGGCCAGCAGACGCGCGTAGACGCTTGGCTTCTGTGCCATGAAAGGCGCGCCGAAGCACGCCGAGAACGCCGCCTTGGGTTCGGTGATGCCGACCTCGGTGCCGGCCAGCTTGGAGGTGAAACCGGAGACGAAGTGGTACATCACCTCGCGCGTATCCAGGATGGCAACCGGAGGCAGCACGCCGAAGGCGTCGGCGGTGAGCAGCACGATGGTGCGTGGATGCGGACCGCGCGCGCCCGGCATGACGTCGGGGTTGGCGCTGAGCGGATAGGAGAAGCGCGTGTTCTCGGTCAGCGAGCCGTCGCTGAGGTCGAGCTCCTGCGGATCGAGATCTTCCATCTGGCGGCCGGGCAGCGGCGGCACGTTCTCGATGATGGTGCCGGGCATCGACAGCGCCGCGGCGATCACCGGCTCGTCGTTCTTGTCGAGGTCGATCAGCTTGGCGTAGCAACCGCCCTCGAGGTTGGAGATGCCGGCACCGGTCCAGGCGTGCTCGTCGTCGCCGATCAGCTTGCGCGCCGGATCGGCCGAAAGGGTGGTCTTGCCGGTGCCAGAGAGACCGAACAGGATCGCTCCGTCGCCTTCGGCGCCGACGTTGGCGGAGCAGTGCATGCTCATCTCGCCCATTTCCGGCAGCAGGTAGTTCATCACCGTGAACATCGACTTCTTGACCACTCCACAGTAGTCGGCACGGCCGGCGACCAGCACTACGCGGTTTTTGAAATCAAGGCATACGATGCGGCCTGACGGAGTGCCGTCGCGCTCGGGGTCGCAGTGGAAGGACGGCGCGTTGAGCATGGTCCAGCGCTTGCCCTCTTCGTCCTCTACCCCGTCAATGCCGTGGGTGAACATGTTGTGGCAGAAATAGGAGTGCGAGGCGTACTCGCTGACCAGGCGATAGGGCCGTGCGTAGGAGGGATCGCTGCCGCAGTAGACGTCCTTGACGTAGAGATGGCCGCCGCGCGCGTTGAGGTGCTCGACCACGCGTCCGAGCAGCGCTTCGAACTTGTCTGGATCAAACCTCTGGAAGTCGGGCTTCCACCACACCTTGTCGTCGAGCTCGGGCCAGGCCACGCCGAAGGTGTCTTTGACCGGGCGCCCGGTGCAGGTCGGGTCGGTGTAGTAGACCAACGGGCCGTCGCTGCCGAGCTTGGTCGGGAAGGCCTTCTGTTCGTTGTCGGCGCCGCCTTCGCGCACGCGCCCGCGATCGTTGGCGATCGCCTCTTGGAAGAGTTCTTCCTTGGACAGGTTGATCTTGAATTCGATGCCGCGCAAGCCGAAGAGAGCTTCGAGGTCGTCGCTGTGCTGGGTTCGGGTCGTAGTCATGGCTGGTCGGGCGATGGCGGTTTTTTGAGCCCTGGAGGGCGTGAAAGAATCCAGGTATTTTAGCCCCCCTCCGGGTGCAGGAACAGGGCTCGCAAGTGGGCAAAGCCGCTTGGATCTGGACCCGTCCACGGGCCGCTAGGCTGGGCCCGATGGACGCGCACGTCTCCCTGCTGGTGACCCTGGTGGTCTACAAGGTGGTGCTGCTCAGCATCGGCTGGTGGGCGGCCGGGCGCAGCCACGACGGCGCCGGTTTCTATCTCGGCGGACGCGGCCTGGGACCGTGGGTGGCGGCGATCAGCGCGGCGGCGTCCTCGTCCTCGGCCTGGACCCTGCTCGGGGTCAGCGGGGCGGCCTACGCGCGTGGCTTGTCAGCCTTCTGGCTGCTACCGGCGTGCTTCAGCGGCTTCCTGCTCAATTGGCTGGTGGTGGCACGCCCGCTGCAGCGCGAAGCAGCACGCTGCGGGGCGGTGACGCTGACCGAGTTCCTCGCCGCGGACTCGAAAGGACGGCAACGGCGCGCGTTGATCTTATGCGCCTCGGTGATCGTGCTGCTGTCGCTCGGCGTCTACGTTGCTTCGCAGTTCCAGGCTGCGGGCAAGACCTTTGCCGAGACCCTGGACATGGACTTCCGCTGGGCGGTGGTGGTCGGCGCCGGCATCGTCATGATCTACACCATGTCGGGGGGGTTCTGGGCGGCCTCGGTCAGTGACCTGGTGCAAGGGCTGGTGATGGCCGCCGCGTGTGTGCTGGTGCCGGTCGCCGCACTGATCAAGGTCGGCGGCTTCGGCGCGATGATGAACGGACTTGAGCAGGCCGGACCTGCCTTCGCCTCGTGGACTGGGGATGCCGCGAGTATGGCCGCGATCGGCATGCTGGTCGGCACCTTCGGAATTGCCCTGGGCTACCCGGGCCAGCCGCACGTGGTCAACCGTTTCATGGCGCTGCGTTCGCCCGAAGACATCCGCCGCGGCACTGTGATTTCCTTGGTATGGGCCTTTTTGGTCTACGGCGGCATGCTGCTGGCCGGATGGTGCGCGCGCGCCCTGGTCACCCAATTGGGCGATTCCGAGGCGGTGCTGCTAAGACTGACCACCGACCTGTTCCCGCCGGTGGTCGCCGGCGTGGTGATCGCAGCGGTGCTGTCGGCGATCATGTCCACCGCCGACAGCCAGTTGCTGGTGTGTGGTTCAACCGTTGCCTACGACCTGCCCGGACGCTCGGCACGACGTCGCGTCGGCCTCGACCGCTGGGCGGTGGTCGGCATCAGCGCGGTGGCGATCCTGGCGGCGATGTTCGTGCGCGAGACGATCTTCAACCAGGTGCTATTCGCGTGGAGCGCCTTGGGAGCGGCCTTCGGGCCACTCCTGCTGGTGCGCCTGCTGCACGGCCCGGTGCGCCCCGGCGCCGCGCTGGCGTCGATGCTGATCGGTTTCGCCGTAACGTTGGTGTGGTTCTTCATCGAGGTACTGAATGACGCTCTCTACGAATTGGTGCCGGCCTTCGCCGCCGCTCTGGTGCCAGCCTGGTTAGGACGCCTGCCGCGTGTTGCGCTGCCTGGCGCAGACGATCGAGCCAATTCAGGCAGTGGGCCTGCCGCGGACGACTCAGCTATCGGTTGAGGAACTGGTGTGGTCGTGGCGGATGCGCCAGCCGTCGGCGGTGTGCACCATGACCAGGGTGAACCAGCCATCGCTGGTGGTGCCGTCGGAGAATTCGAGCCGCCAACTTCCGCGTACCAGGGCGTGGTTGGCGCCGAGGGCCTCGCTCTCGATCTGGTCGAAGCGCAGCCGGCCCATCTCTTTTCCGGCGGCCTGATAGCTGCGTCGGTAGCGTTCCAGCACCGCGTCGTAGCCGCTGACCGGAGGGGAGGAGGAGTAGAAACTGAGCTCCGATCCAGGCAGATAGCCGGCGGCGAGAAAGGCCTCGAGGTCGCCGTCGTTCCAGGCCTCTTGCTGGAGTTGAAGGACCGCGTGGGCCGCGCTCAGGTCTGCGGGGGGGGCTGCGGCGCAGGCGCCGAACAGCAGGATCACGAGCAGGGCAGCAAGGTGTTTCATTCGATCGGGTCCTGGGGGCATTCCTCGCCAAGATAACGGCAGCCGGCCTGGCCTGCGTCGAGAGTACAATCCCCGGTTCCCATGAGCGTCTCCTGTGGCATCGTCGGGCTTCCCAACGTGGGCAAGTCCACCGTTTTCGGCGCGCTGACCGCGGCGCAGGCCGAGATCGGCAACTATCCATCCAGTGCCATCGGCGCCAACGTGGCGGTGGTCGAAGTCCCCGACGCGCGCCTCGAGTTGATCCGCGGCTTCATCCCCACCCAGAAGGTGGTGCCGGCGGTGGTCAAGGTGGTCGACATCGCCGGCCTGGCGCAGGGCGCTGCGGGGGGCGCTGGCATCGGCAACAAGTTCCTCGGCAACCTCAAGGAGTGCGACGCTCTGATGCAGGTGGTGCGCTGCTTCGGCGGAGAGCAGGTGGTGCGAGAGGATCCGGTCGATCCGACCGGCGACATGGAGGTCATCGATACCGAGCTGGCGCTCGCCGATCTCGAAACCGTGCAGCGCAACGTCACCCGCGTGGCGAAGAAGGCGCGTACCGGCGACAAGGAGACGCGCGAACAGCTCGCCGTGTTTGAACGCGCCGCCAGCCTGCTGGAACAGGGCAAGCCGCTGCGCCACGAGCCGTGGAAGGACATCGAGGAGCGCACCCTGCGCCCTTTGTTCCTGCTGACGATGAAGCCGGTGCTGCTGGTCGCCAACGTTGCCGATGACGATCTTGACGGGTCCAGCGACTACGCCCAGGAAGTGGCGCGCTTCGCCGTCGCCCACAATTGCCAGTGGCTGCCGATCTGCGGCGACCTCGAGAACGAGTTGCGGCGCCTGGACGGTGACGAACAGGAACTCTTCATGAGCGAACTCGGAGTGGTCGAACTCGGTCTCGACCGGCTGATCCACGCGACCTATGAACTGCTCGGCCTGCAGACCTTCTTCACCGCGGGCGAAAAGGAGGTGCGCGCCTGGACCATTCACCGCGGCGACACCGCGCCGGTGGCCGCCGGAGTGATTCATTCCGATTTCCAGAAGGCCTTCATCCGCGTGGAAGCCTATTCGGTCGACGACCTCGCCGAACTGCACAGCGAAGCCGCGCTCAAGGCGGCCGGCCGCATGCGAACCGAGGGCAAGACCTACACCATGCAGGAAGGCGACGTGTGTCACTTCCTGGTCGGCAAGTAGCGGCGCAGCCGGTCGCTGCAACCACCTCGGTGGCGCAGCGGGCCCCTCCGCTTATTGCACGCGCAGCAGCAGCAGGTTGGAATCCTGCCAGCTGGCACCGGCGTCGACCGCAACCTCGATCAGGATCGGCACGCCGAGCAGGCCCGGAGGCACGATGCCCTGGAAGGCGCCGCCACCCTGGGCGTCGACGCTGCCGCTGGCGAGCAGCCGGGTGCTGCCACTGAGGTCGAAGAGGTGACCGTCGAACACGGTGCCGACGGCGCTGAAGCCGCCGAGGGCGAACCAGTCCGAGCCGGGGGCGGCGCCGGTGAAGGCGTAGCCGACCTGGGCACCGCTCTGGGCGAAGGTGTCGCCGTTGAGGTAGACCGTGTTGGAGGCCCCCCCCGCGGCGCGCGCGGCGGCCTCGGCCACCGCTGCGGCGGCGTTGACGCGGCCGTAGCCGTATTTTTCGCTGTGGCCGTTGGCGTCGTAGTTGCCGCCGGCGGGGTCGATCTTCTCGGCGGTCGAGAGCAGCACCTCGATCGCCTCGAGCCGCGTCAGCGCCGGGTTGGCGGACAGGATCAACGCCATCACGCCGGCAGCGGTGGGCGAAGCACTGGAGGTGCCGCCGAAGTCGAAGGCGTAGTCGCCGCCGGCGTATCCCTTGCCGCCGAGGCGGTCGGCGGTGGTGATGCCGAAACCGTCGCCGCTGGAGGGCGCGGTGCAGTCGACGCTGGGGCCGAAGCTGCTGTAGCTGGAAAGACGGCCCAGCGCGCTGCACGCGGTCACTCCAAGGACGCCGCTATAGCTGGCGTAGCCGTTGTTGGAATTGTTGGCACTGGAGTTTCCGGCGGCAAAAAAGACGATCGCGCCGAGGCCGTTACGGCCGTTCTGGTTGCAGTTGTCGATCGCCGCCTTGGTCGACGCCGGCAGGGTGGCGCCGAAAGCCGGGCCCCACGAGTTGTTGATCACCGAGGCGCCGTTGGCACACGCCCAGTTGAAGGCGTCGGCTTCGTCCTGCACCGTCGGCGTCGGACCGAACAGCTCGCTGAGGAAACGCACCGGCATGACCGTGCAGCGCGGCGCCACGCCACTGATGCCGATGCCGTTGTCGCCGCGGCCTGCGGCCACGCCGCTGGTGGCGGTGCCATGGCTCTCCTCCCATTTAAAGATCAGCCAGGTGCCGTCTTCGGCCTGCGGATCGTTGTCGTTGCCGAGCACGTCGATGCCGGGCACCAGGTTGGAGACCAGGTCCGGGTGCAGCAGCTCGACGCCGGTATCAACGATTGCCACGGTCACGTTGGCGCTGCCGCGGGTGATGTCCCACGCACCCTCGACGTCGATGTCCTGGTCTACGCCGGTTCCGCCCTGGCCGGTGGATTCAAGGTGCCACTGGTAGGCGTAGAGCGGGTCGTCGGTGCCGGCATAGGCCACCCGCAGCAGCTGGAAGTCGGGCGTCGCGAACTCGACCAGGCCACTTTCCGCGATCTGGTTGGCGCGTTGCAACGCGTCTTCATCGGCAGGAACGCGATAGACCTCGCCCGGATTCACCGCGTAGTCCAGGGTGGCGCTGCGCTCGAGGCCGTGGGTCCAGGCGGCGCGCGCCTCGGCGGGGGTGCCGGGCCGCCAGCGCAGCAGGATCTCTTCGGTCAGGTAATAGGAATCGCGGCCGGGCGCCCACAGGCGCGGACTGGCGGCGATCACTTCGGGCCGCTGGCGCAATTGCGCGCACAACTCCCAGGCGGCTGCGGCATCGGTGCCGGCGGCGGTATCGAGGGTGACGGTGTGGCCAAGCCACACCGGTGTGTTGGTCGCGGCGCCGGCGTCCAGCCCGGGAATCTGCCCGAGGAACTGGCGGATCTCGACGAGGTCGAGGCCGACGGCGAAACGCACGCCGATGGAACTGCCGTCGGCCTGCAGCGCGACCCACTGCGGGCCGTTCCAATAACCGAGTTCGCTGGTCGCCACCGTGCCGTCCTGGGCGGGGGCGAGAAGGGCCGAAAGGAGGAGCGCGGCGAGGGAATGCATTTTCCCATTCTAGCCCGTCCCATCCCCTGGTCCGCCGCCAGCAGGTGCCAGGGTTGGCCGCCGGCAAGGGCTCCGGGCTCAGCTTCCGGCGGGGGCGGCGTCGAGGCCGCCGGCGCGGTCGAGCGCGGCCAGGTCGTCGTAGCCGCCGACCAGCTGGTCGTCTATGAAGATTTCGGGCACGGTGGTGCGGCCGCCGGAGCGCTCCAGCATCTCTTCGATGCGGTCGGGCTCGCGGTTGAGGTCGATCTCGTCGAACTCAAGGCCTTTGGACTGCAGCAGGCCCACCGCCATGCGGCAGTAGGGGCAGGGGTCACGGGTGTAGATTTCGATCTTGGCCATGGCGGAGGATGTGCGAAAATGCCTGGATCTTGCGCGATGCATCCCCTAAGTCAAGAGCCATGCCCATACAAGAGGAAGAGCTTCAGCAGCTGGTCGAGTCCGGCCTGCACGGTGCCCATTGCCGCACCCAGGACCTGACCGGCACGCGTGACCACTGGGCGCTGGAGATCGAGTGGACCGGCTTCGCCGGCCAGTCGTTGCTGCAGCAGCACCGCGCGGTACTGGATCTGCTGCGCCCGCACATGGATGAGGGCAGTGGCGTGATCCACGCCGTCCAGATCAAGACCATCGTTCCAACCAACCAAGCCTGACCATGACCACTCAACAACGCCTGCAGCAGGCCATCCGCGAAACCCCGATCCTGCTGTTCACCAAGGGCAACAAGATGTTCCCGCGCTGCGGATTCTCCGCCGCGGTCATCGACGTTTTCCAGCAGCTCGGCGTGCCCTTTGAAACCATCGACATCTTCGAAGATGCGGAAACCAAGCCGGCGCTGGTGTCGATCACTCAGTGGCCGACCACCCCGCAGGTCTTCGTCGGCGGAGAGTTCATCGGCGGCGGCGACATCGTGCGCGAGATGTTCGCCAACGGCGAGCTCAAGCCGCTGGTCGAGAGCGCTCTGAAAGCCGCAGCGGGGGAAGGAGCGTGAGCTACGCCACCCGGCGCCCCGATTCGATCGAGTACTGCGAGTGCTGGACGCGCGATGGTCTGCAGTCGATCGCCACCCAGGTGCCGACCGCAGACAAGGTCGAGATGCTCAACGGCATCATCGACTGCGGCATTCCCGAGATGGAAATCACTTCCTTCTCGCACCCCAAGCTGCTGCCTCAGTTCGCCGACGCGGTCGAGGTGCTGAAGGGCATCCGCCGCGACACCGCAGCGCGCTTTCGCGTGCTGATGCCCAACATGAAGGGCTGGGAGCGCTTCGAGCGTTGTGTCGACGAGGGCTACGGAGCCGACAAGATCATTCTCATGATCAGTTCCTCCGAGGCGCACAACATGAAGAACTTCCGTGCCAGCCATGAAGAGGCAATGGCCGACCACGCCGCGATCATGAAGCGCGCCCACGCCAAGGGCGTCGAGATCATCGGCTGCGTTGGCACCGTCTACGGCTGCGCCATCATGGGCGACGTGCCGCAGGCCGACGTTGACAAGCTGACACGCTTCTATCACAACGAAGGCGCGCAGCTGCTGATGCTCGGCGATACCACCGGACAGGCCAATCCGGCGCAGGTCGAGCGCATCCTCGGCCACCTGTTCGAGCACTTCCCCGAGACCGAATTCCTCGCCCACTTCCACGACACCCGTGGCACCGGCGTGGCCAATTCGATGACCGCGGTCAACATGGGCATCCGCTGGGTCGACGGTTCGCTGGGTGCGATCGGCGGTCAGCCGGCGGTGGGCGCCGCGCTCTACCACCTCGGGTTCAAGGGCAACACCTGCAGCGAGGACTTCCTGGCCATGATCGACGAAGCTGGGGTGCGCACCGGCGTCGACATCGACAAGTTGATCGCGCTGGGCAAACGCGCCGAAGAGGTCGTCGGCTTCCCGATGCGCTCCAACGTGATCCACGCCGGCCGCGTCGACCATCAAGCCACCGCCGCCGAAAAGGGCCAGGGCTCCGGCCTCGGCACCTCGGCCGAGACCACGCCCCAGGCCTGAGCCCGGCCTCCTACTGGATGTCGAGCTGGAGCAGGTTGGAGTCGAGTACCGAGCCGCTGGCGGCGTCATAGCTGGCGGCTTCCAGATAGACGGTCACCCCGCTGGCTCCCCCCGGCAGCCCTTGGCTGAAGGTAGCCAGGCCCAGCGGGCTGGTGGTGCCGCTGCCGACGGCGGTGTAGCCGGGGCCGAGGTCGAAGTCGTGCCCCGAGATCACGCTGCCGCTGTTGCCGAGGCTGTACAGCAACCACCACGGCGCGCCGGCGGGGGCGCCGTGCACGCTGTAGCTGACCACGCCGCCAGCGGCCGCAGAGCCCGGACCACTGAGCTTGAGGTAGTTGAGGCCGTCGGAGGGCGACAGCGCGTAGACCTCGAAGTCATCCAGGTTCCAGCCGCCGAACTCGAGGCCGCCGTCGCTTTGCAACTGGAAGCGCAACTCGAGCGCCGGGTTGTTGTCCGCCTGCGCCGAGATGTCGAGGTCGTGCAGCACCCAGCCACTGTCCTGGTGGTGTCCGCTGACCGCGTTCTCCCACACCGCCGCGCCGGCGGCGCGCAGCCGCGCCTGATCGAACTGCCCTTCTTCAACGCTGAGATGACGCATGTAACGCAGGCGTACGCCGGACTTGCCGCTGCAGTCGATCGGCGGTGAGATCAGGCGGATGTTGACGTCGGACTGGTATTCGCCATTCCAGCCAGATCCTCCGATGTCATTGCCCCACACCTTGCTGCCGGAAAAGGCAGCGCCGGGGTCACCGGCCTTGCCGTTGGGCGCGCCGCGCTGCCAGTCGTCATGGGAGTTCGAGGTGCCGCCGCCGTAGGAGTGGGTCCAGCCCTCGTCGGTGGCGCCTTCAAAATCATTGAAGTAGAGGCGCTCGGTGTTGCCGACCAGGAAGGCGTAGCTGGCCTCGCCGGCGGTGAAGGATGGCGGTAACCAGCGTTCGCGTCCGGCCCCGTCGAGCGCGGTGAGGTAATACTCGACGGTGGACGGAGATGGCTGCCCTGGAATCGCGCCGCCCCATTCGTCCAGGGCTCCGGTCGGGGTCATCGCCTGGGTCGTCCAGGCAGCGCCGCCGACCCGCCAGTGCAGACTCACGCTGTGCACCCCGGAACCGCCCAGATCTTCGACCAGCACCCCGGGGTAATAAGGTCCGAGGTCGTTGCGGGTGTCCTCGAGCGGGCTGTGGGTCAGGCGCAGGGCCACCGGTTGGGCCAGTTCCGCAATGGTCGCCAGCGCGCCCTGGGTGATCTGTTCGGCGAGTACGAAATCGTTGGCCGAGACTCCGACGACGTCGTTGCTGGTGTGGATGAACGGGCTGTAAGCGGAGAGGTCCTCGAAGGGGAAGCACGCCGGGTAACCGTTCTGGAAGAACGGCCGGTGGTCGCTGGTACCGCCGGAGAGCGAACCGCTCTTCACCTCCAGGCCGGGTACGTAGGCCCGGTAGACGTCCATCGCGAACTGGTTCAGGGACGGAGTGGTGTCGTTGGTGACAAAATCCACGCTGCGCGTGTCGCCCGACTGGCGGTAGGCCACCATGTCGAGCTGCACCATGCCGACCACTTCGGCACCAAGGCTGAGCAGGTGGTCGGCGTAGGCGGTGGAGCCGAGCAGTCCGGACTCTTCGCCCGACCAGGCGCAGAAGCGGATGGTGAAGTCGAAGTTGTGCTGCGACAGGATGCGGGCGATCTCGATCACTGCCCCTGTACCGGAAGCGTCGTCATCGGCGCCCGGCGCCGGTCCACTGGCACCAACGCTGAAGTTGATCGAGTCGTAGTGGCCGCCGAGGACGACGATTTTGTCGGCGTCGGTGCCGCCACGCAGTTCACCGATGACGACGTCAGCGCCGCTGTCGTAGTCGAAGAGCGAAGTGGCAAGCCCCATATTCTGGAACTGGTTACGGATCCAGTTCTGCGCCTGCACTTCGCCGTTCTGGCCGTGGCGTCGGGTGCCGAAGGCAACCAGGTCATCGACGTGGTCACGCAGGTTCTGCTGGCTGATCTGTGCCACCCAAGTCTGGATCTCCGCATCCGGCGTGATCGCCGCGGTGCCGTTGCCACCGCCATAGACCGAGAGCAGCAGTGGGCGCGAAGTCCGCACCAGGCGGAATGCCCCGTGGCAACGATGCAGTCGCGCTGGATCGAGGTGCGCGGCCGCAGCGGGCAGGCCGAACAGCTGGATCCCGTGGTCGGGCGAAGACCACAACAGGCTGCTGCCCAGTTCTGCGAGCAGGGGGTCATCCAGACCTGGGTGATGGTGCGGCAACACCACGGCCAGCAGATGGCCGGCCGGCAGTTCGCCGATGGCCTCGGCTTCGAGTCCGAAACGGGCGGCCAGCGAGGATCCAGACAGGCCAAGGAGGAAGCCCCCCAGGTCCTCGTACATGCTGCCCTCAGCGATGAGGGCATCGCGGAGGCTCAGATCCTGCTCGTAGGGGTAGACCTGCAAGCCCCAGTCCGGAGTCTGGGCAAAAAGAAGGGAAAGGAGGAGGGGGAGCATTGAAAACGAGGATAAGGCGCATCTTGGCCCCAAGGGTGAGCAAAAGAAAAGCGTTGCCCTGCATCAGCGAATTCCTTGTAAGCCATGTTCAAACAAGGGTTTCCGTGTGGATAAACTGCACGATTTGGCCGCCGCATAACTCCGCGAGGATTTCCGCCAAAGGTGGGGTAGACTTTTGCCGGAAGCGTGCAGTTTCCCTGGCCACGGGCGCCGTGGCAGAATTGCCGGAACTCAAGCAAGGATCGGGCCGTCCCCCCATCAGCCCTGTCCTTCTCTTCATTCATTTCGACGAGCCATGCCTCTTCCTAGAATTCCCCGAATCTTCGGACTCTTCCTGACTTGCGCACTCCTGGCGGTTGCCGGATGCGGAGGCAACGGCTCCGGTTCTGCCGGTGGTGGTGCTTCCGGCGGCGGCGGCGGCGGCGGCGGTGGTGGAGGCGGAGGCGGGGGCAACAATCCTTTCCTCAAGGCCGATTTCGTCGGCGACTGGACCGGGCACCTCACCCCGGTCGACAACGAAAACCTGCCCTGGTCCGGAGGCGTCGAGCGCATCCTGTCGCGCAACATCGTCTGTCGCGCCGACGGCACTGGCAACTTCATCCTGGCGGTTGACGGGATTGACGGAGAGTGGGACCTCCTTTCAGGATCGGTGGATATCTTCACCGACGACCCCAACAAGAATGGTGGTTTCGTTATTCGATTCCGCTCGCTGATTGACAACAAGCAGGAATTGATCTTGGCGAGCCGGATCAACGAGGCGCGCAACATCATCGAAGGCAAGTACGAGTTGCGCATGCGTACTGAGAACACCATCGGCACCGAAGTCGAAGCGGTGGATGCCGGGGAGTTCATCCTTTCTCTGTCCAAAGGACCTGGCCACTTTACCGCTGACATGCTTGTAGGTGATTGGCAAGGTCTGAACTACCACTACGCCCCTCGTTACCTGAACTGCCGCATCAAGGTCAACGCCCAGGGCGACATCACCGGAGGCGGAATGTACACCGATACTGGCGAACTGCTGCGCCGTTTCGATCGTAGCGGTTCCAACGACGGCACCTTCACTTCCTTCGCCGACGACGCGGTCGGCCTGTTCGGTCCGGTCACCCTGAACTATCAGGGTGCCAACCAGCTGCAGATTCTCTACCTGATCATGAGCGAGGACAACATGTGGCTGACCGGTCCGGCGATCGACGTCAACGGACACGTTGGCTTCCTGCGCCTGCGCCTTCAGTAAGCATCAGGCCACGGCGGGATACGCTACGGGCGGGGGTACAATCCCCGCCCGTCTTTCGTTTGTAGCATGCATCTGGTTACCGATTTCGACGGGGTCTGGACCGACCCCAGCCGCGAACTCGAGGCCGTCCATCACACCTTGGTGGAGGCACTCGCGCTCCTCAGCGGGCGCACCCGCGCCACCACAGCTGACGACTACGCCGACTTTTCGGCCACGGTCCTGGGTCAGCCCCACCGGCACGGCTGGCGCATCGAAGGACGGCTGACTTCCTACGTGGATGAGGACAGCTTCGCCCTGCCCACCGCGATCGGTCAGTACATCGACGCCGCCGCCGACCGCACCGCCGGCTTCTACCGCGACGCGATCCTGCGCCAATGGGGCGCCGTCTCCGAATTCCTTGATCATTGCTACCACAGCACCTGCGACCGTTTTCGTGCCACCCATCCGCATGATCTTGCCCGCGGCGCCGAAAAGGTCCTCGCCTGGCTGGTTGCGCATGGCTGCCAGGTGACCTTCGTCACCAACGCCCCCGCGGCCAAGGTGATCGACTGGTTCGCCCACCAGGGGGTGGCGGTCGACGACGCCGGCGATCCGCCCGCCGCGCCCGGCCCGCTCAAGGTCTACGGCCGCGCCGGCAAACAGCGCCTTGGGTGCAGCGGCGCCAGCGTGCTGTGCGGTGGCCGTGAGGTGCAGATCGACCGACCCAGCTATCGCGCCATCCTGAGCAAGGAAAAAGCCGACGCGGTGCTCGGCGACGTCTACTCGCTGGACCTGGCGCTGCCGCTGGCCATGCGCGCCCGCGGCGAAGAAGGGGCACCGGTGTGGGTCGGCCTGATGCACTTGCGCCACACCCCCCAGTGGGTGCTGCAAGGCGTCCCGCAGCAGCAGGCCCCGGACTGGCGCCTCGCCCACGTCACCTCATTGCCGCGCCTGATCAGCAGTTGCTCGGATCTTCCACCCCGATGTCCCAACCCAGAGGCAGCTCTTCCTTCAATGGATAGCATTCCTGCGGGCCGGGGAAATCGCGCTTGACGATGTCGTCGCGCAGCCCGGCGAGGGCCCCGCGGATCACCTCGGCGACCTCGGCGTAACGGCGCACGAAACTTGGGGGGGGGCTGAGGGTGAGGCCGATGACGTCGTGGAAGACGAGGATCTGGCCGTCGCAAGCACCGCCGGCACCGATGCCGATGGTGGGAATCTTCAAGCGCGCGGTGACCACCGCTGCGACCTCGGCCGGCACGCCTTCGAGCACCACCGCGAAAGCGCCCGCGGCTTCGACCGCGAGGGCATCTTGCAACAGCCGCCGTGCGCTGGCCACGGTCCGGCCCTGCACGCGATAACCGCCCTGGGTATGCACCGACTGCGGCAGCAGGCCGACGTGGGCCATGACCGGAATGTCGGCTTCGACCAGCGCGCGCACGGTGGCGGCGCGTGCTGCACCGCCCTCCAGCTTGACCGCCTGGGCACCGCCCTCGCGCACCAGACGCAGGGCGTTGCGCAGCGTTTCCTCGTGGCTGACGTGGAAGCTGCCGAAGGGCATGTCGGCGACCACCAGCGGCCGGTCGGCGCCGCGTTTGACCGAGCGCGTCGCGCTGATGATCTGGTCCAGGGTGATCTTGAGGGTGCTGGCGTGGCCGAGCACCACGTTGGCCATCGAATCTCCGACCAGGATCAGGTCGAAGCCGGCTTCGTCGACCAGGCGCGCGGTGGGATAGTCATAGGCCGTCAGGCACAGGATCGGAGACTCCGATCCCTTGCGGCCGCGTATGACCGGTACGGTGACCTTGGCGGGTCGCTGGCTTTCACCTGGTCGGTCCGGGCTGCCGTAGGGCTTGGGAGTCGGGTCCATGCTCATGCTCCTGGCGGAAATTGCCGCGCTGCAAGATTGTAGCGCTCCGCCCTGGCTCCGATCCGGAGGGCCGAGGCCGCTCGGTCCGTTCAAATCCGGAGGGCCGAGGCCGCTCGGTCCGTTCAGATGCCGAGGGCTGCGCCGGCCAGGGCCTGCTCACAGGCTTGGTCCAGTTCCTCGCTCCAGCGGACCTCGAGCGCAGCCAGGTTTTGCTCGATCTGCTCGATGCGGGTGGCGCCGAGGATAACCGCGGTCAGCTCCGGGCGGCGCAGGCACCACGCCAGGGCGAGCTGGGGCAGGCTCAGGCCGAATTCCTGGGCCACCTCCTCGATCCGCTCCAGCCGCTGCCAGGCCGCGGCGCTGTCGAGGATCTCGTCAAGAAAGGTACCCGGTCGATTCTCTTGCGCGGCCCGGCTGTCGGCGGGCGGACGCGCGCCCCTCTGGTACTTGCCGGTCAGAAAACCCTGCGCCAACGGCGACCAGTTGATGACGCCGATGCCCAGTTCGGCACAGGTCGGCAGCACCTCCAGCTCGACGTCACGGGAAACCATGTTGTAGGGAGGCTGTTCCGAAATCGGTCGCGGCACGCCGAGCTGATCGGCGAGGCTGCAGGCTTGGCGCAACTGCTCGCCGGTCCAGCAACTGGTGCCCCAATAGAGGATCTTGCCCTGACGGATCAGGTCGCCCATCGCGCCCACGGTCTCGGCCAACGGCGTCTCTTCATCGAAGCGGTGGCACTGATACAGGTCGACGTGATCCAGTTGCAGGCGCCGCAGGCTTGCGTTGATGGATTCCACCACGTGTTTGCGCGACAGGCCGCGGTCATTGACCGCCTCGCTCATCGGCCAATAGAGCTTGGTGGCGACCACCAGGGCCGCTCGCGGGCGCCCGCGCAGCGCCGCGCCCAGGATTTCCTCGGCTTTTCCAACATCATAAATATCGGCGGTATCAAAGAAAAATAGGTCGTGGTCCAGGCAGTAATCCACCATGGCAGAGGCGCTCTGCGCTCCGCTGGTGCCAAAGGTGATCCAGGAACCGAAGGCCACCGGAGGGACCTTCAGGCCGCTGTTGCCGAGATTCCTGATTTTCATTGGCGTCAGAATAACTTGCACCACCGGGGTCCATCTGGGTATTTCAGGATTCGGTTGCGCATCGTCGCCCTCCTCGTCCTCCTCGGCACCGCTCTGCTGGCCATCGGCGGTTGGTACCTGGAAAAACAGCAGGCTCGCCGCCTGGCAGAAGGTGTGCACCTGCTCGCGCTGAACAAGTTCGAGCCCTTTCTCGGCCCTTGGCTGCGTTTGCATGCCGAGGATTTGGAGCACCCGGTTACCGTGGATTTCGTCCACGCGCGGCGCTTCCGTTGGGAGATGCAACAGGACCCCGACGCCTACGACGCGTTGCTGGTGGACGTCTTCGAAGGGACCGCGACGCGCTTGCGCAAAGATGGTCGCGTCGGCAGTTATTTCGGCGGTCCGCTGAAACTCCTGGTCCGTGAGGATTCGGTCCTGACCGCCGCGCGGCGTTCGCTCCAGGATGCGCTGCTCCTGCTGCGTGGCGGGCGCATTGCGGTTATTCCAGAGGACACCCCGCTGGGCGCCGATTCCAGGGCCTGGCTGGACGAAGAAAGCAGCCAAGCCTCTCCAGCCATCACCCTGGTCGATTTTGACAACGGCCTGGATGTGTTGAAAGCCCTGCGCAGCGGCGATTGCCAGGCCGCCATCCTGCGTGCCGACCTGCAGGAAGCAAGCGGAACGCGCGTTCTGGCGTGGCGCTTCCTCGAAGGCAAGCCTGAAGATCACTTCGCTCCGGGGCTCATCCTGCCGCCGCGCAATCCCAAGCGCGACGATCTGGTCAAGCTGTGGCTGGCCCTGCAACCCGCATTGCAGGAGTTCCGCAGCAGCTGGACTCCTGAAGGGGCGCAGTAGCCGGCACGGCTCAGTAATCTGCGCCGACCTTGAGCAAGGCGTTCTGCGCGGTCATTTCTGCGCCCTGCGCCCACGCCGCCGGACCGATCCACAGCGGGCCTTGATGCGGTGATTGCGGCGCTCTTCCGTGGGAGCCGCGCACCAGTCCCGGGTCGACCGGGATCACGTTCATCAAGCTGCGCCAGCCGAGTTTCTTGGCCGCCAGCTTGGCCAGAACGCGCGCCTTGACCCAGGACTTGCCCGGATCGAGGAAGAGTTCGCACGGGTCGTAGCCCGGCTTGCGGTGGATTTCGACGGTGCGGGCGAAGTCGGGTTCCCGATCGCTGCCGTGCCAGTACGGATAGGCGAACCAGGCGCCCGCCTCGGCGACCAGGACCAGGTCTCCGGAGCGTGAGTGATCCAGTCCGAGCGCGGACAGCTGTTCACCGTGCAGCACTTGTTCCACCCCTGGCAGGGCGCCGAGCAGCGCCGCGACCTCGGCGGCCAGGGCCGGGTCGCGCACGTAGACGTGGGCGATCTGGTGGTCGCACACGGCGAAGGCAGCGCTGTTGCCAGGATCGAGCAGCGCGCCGTTGGCGGCTGGATGAATCTGCAGTAAGCCGTGCTGGCGCAGCGCGCGATTGGGTTCGGCCCAGCGGTCCACCGCCTCGATGCCGTACTCGCTGACCACTACCAACTCAAGTTCCTCGGCTGCGACGTGCGCCAGCAGCGGCGCCAATTCCTCATCGAGTGCCGCCGCAGCGGCCTGCGCTTCGGGGCCGTCGGGGCCATAGCGCTGCAGGTCGTAGTCGAGGTGGGGGAGATAGCTCAGGGTGAGACCCGGGCGCTCTTCCTGCAGCACGTCGAGGGTGGCCTGCACGATCCAACGGGTGCTGGCGATGCCGGCACCGGGCCCCCAGAACTGAAATAGGGGGAAAGAGCCGAGCCGTTGTTGCAGCCGCTGGCCGAGGCCGGCCGGATGACTGTGGATGCCGGGACCCTTGCGGCCGTCGGCCCAGTAGGTCGGTCGCGGGGTCACTGAGTAATCGGCGCGGCTGGGCAGGTTCCACCACCAGAAGATCTGCGCGCTGCTGCTCTGCGGGTGGGCGCTCCGCCAGCGGTCGAAGACCGTGTCGAGGCGTCCGCCGGCGGTGATCAGTTCGCACGACTGGCGCCACAGCCAGACCTCGGCGAGGTCACGGAAGTACCAGCCGTTGGCGACCGCACCATGGCCCGGAGCAGAACCGCCGCCGGCCCCGGCGCGGCGCCCGGTGAGCATGCTGGCCTGCGCCGTGCAGGTGACCGCGGGGAAATCGGGGCGCACAGGCAGCACGCTGCGGTCTGATGCCCACTTGCGCAGGCGCGGCATCGCCTGGCGCAGCAGCAGCGGAGTCAGGCCGACGACGTTGGCGACCAGGGTGCGCCTCATTCCAGTTCGGCTCCTTCTTCCTGGCCGTCGGCACCTGGCTTCTTTAGGACGCGGATCTTGTGCGCTACGCGACGCGCGCCGCTCTCCCCGCCGAGCAGGACCTCGAGTTCCTCCAGCGGCCACCAGCGCAGATCCTTGGATTCACGCTGGGCAAGGCGCAACGGGAGAGCGGCGTCGGCGACCATCAGGAAGCGCACGTCGAGGTGATCGTGACCCGCTTCGCCCGCGCGCGGCGGAATCGCGTGCACATCGAGGTCGAAAACCACCGGCTCACCGAAAAAATCCAGCTCCTTCAGGCCGCTCTCTTCGTGAACCTCGCGCAGAGCCGCCAGCGCCGGGTGCTGGCCGTTTTCCACGTGGCCGCCCAATTGCAGCCAGCGATCGAGCTTGCGGTGATGGTGCAACAACACGCGGTCAAATTCGAGCGAGAGCACGAAGGCACTGGCGGTGAGATGGCCCGGCAGGGTGTCGCGACGCCACCAGCCGGTTTCGCCGCGCACCAGGGCAAGAATGCGGCGGCGGAAGTCCTCTTCTTGCGGTCCGGCGGCGCAGTAGTGTTCCAGTTCAAAGGCCAGCACCTCGCGCACCTCGGTCGCCGCCGCGCCAGGCGGATCAGCCCGCATCAGCTGGGGCGCCGCCGGCAATGGCTTCGACTTCGATCAGGGACTGCCCTTCCTCGACGTCGGTGGCGTCGGCGCACAGAAAGGCCTTCAGGGTGCATTCCGATGGCAGATGCGCGGTCGTCGCGTATTTGACCGGAGTGAAGGTCTTCATGACCTCGAGCAGGCCCACGGTCCTGCCGGCGCGTAGTTGGTCGCCGACGCGGACGAAGGGCGGGGAGTCAGGATCCGGACTGTGATAGAAGCGCCCGGCCTGCGCCGATCTCAGCACCAGGCCGTTTTCGGCGCTTTCCAGGCTTTGCGGCGATTCCGTGGCCTCGGTGTCTGCGGCATTCAGTGGGTGCAACTCGAACAGCACCTGACCATGGCCCACCGCCAGGTGCTTGCGCCCGGGAGGAGCGGTGGTCACCGTGCCGCCGCATCCGGCGGGCACGACCAGGCGGAAAACCCGGTTGAGGATGACCAGGCGCGCGCAGGTCTGACCGGCGTGGTAGCTGCTGCCGGCGCTGGGAGCCTGGGTGTAGTGGCCCACGGTGGGGCTTTTCAATTGCCAGCCGGCGCCTTCGGCCAGCGGCACAGCGATGAGTTCCAATTGGTCGGCCAGGCTCATGTTCAGACGCTTTCGGTGAGCACGTCGAGGTCGTGGAGCGACCAGATGCGCGGGTTCTTGATGCGCCGGCTGCCCTGCGCCTGGTACGCCGCTTCGACCAGGCACTCGAGGTAGGCGCGCAGTTCGCCGGGGGCGACGATCTCGTCGGTGTCGCGCTGGCTGGCCGAGCGGTACGGGTCCATGTCGCCTTCGATGCGCTCTTCCACCGCGGCCATGCCGCTCTCGATCTTGGCGCGCTCGGCGGCGTCGTCGCTGGCGATGTGGAAATCGTCGTCGAGCTTGGTGTTGTAGGCGGCGATCGCCAGGGTGCGCCCTTCCATCACCGACTGGCGCGACAGCGGCGTGCTCAGTTGCAGCACCGGTTCGTAGGGCAGGCCGGACATCGCGTAGTAGCCGGCGCCGCTGGCCTTGCGCAGCAGCACGGTGAACATCGGCGTGCGGTTGGTGCTGTTGGTGTAGATCAGATTGGAGCCATAACCGAGCAGACCGAGCGCTTCGGCTTCGGTACCGATGTCGAAACCGCTGATGTCCTGCAGCCAGATCACCGGCAGACCGTCGGAGTCACAGGCGCGGGAGAACTGCGAGATCTTGGCGATGCCCTCGCGGTAGAGGATGCCGCCGGGCTTGACCTTGCCGCGGTGCTCGGGGTCTTCCACCGGGCCCTGCACGTTGGCGATGATGCCGGTGTAGAGGCCGTTGATGCGGCCAACGCCGACCACCATTTCCTGGCCGCGGTGCGGCAGCAGTTCCCAGAACAGCGAACGGTCGACCAGCCGCGCAATGACCTCGCGCACGTCGTACCAGCTGCGGTGATCAGGCGGAAACAGCCAGTCCAGCTCCGCCGCCGGATAGGCGGGGGGGGCGGCTTCGACGCCGCCGCGGCGGAAGTCAGCGCCGCTCGCTGCGGTGCGGCGGACCTCTTCGCGAATGGCGCGCAGACACGCCTGGTCATCGGGCACGCGCTGATCGGCACACGCCGACTGGTGCACGTGCACCTCGGGACCGCCGATGTCGAGGCTGGTCAATTTCTGCGATTTGGCGCCCTTGATCAACGCCGCGCCGGCGATGACCATGTAGGCCTGCTCGGTCATGTAGACGCGGTCGGAGATGATCGGCATGTAGCCGCCGCCGGCGATGCAGTCGCCGAACACGCCGGCGATCTGCGGCACGCCCACCGCCGACAGCTGCGAGTTCTTTTTGAAGATGTGGCCGGCGCCGTAACGCCCCGGAAAGGAGCGTGACTGTTCGGGCAGGAACAGTCCGGAGCAGTCGACCAGGTAGACCACCGGAATGCGCAAGGACAGGCCGACCTCCTGTGCGCGTTCGATCTTTTCCGGAGACTGCGGCCACCACGAACCCGAGGCCACGGTGTTGTCGTTGGCGATGACCACCACCCAGCGCTCTTCGACGCGCGTCAGCACGGTGATCACGCCGGCTCCTGGCGCCTCGAGCTTGCGTCCGCCCTGGTCGAATTCAACCCCCCAGTTGACGAAGGTGCCCAGGGCGTGGACCGGGGCGCCGCTGTCCTTCAGCTCTTCGATCCGCTCCCACGCGGTCATCTTGCCTTTGGCATGGGTGCGCTTGACGTACTCTGCGCCCCAGCCCGCCCGGACTCGTCTTCGTCGCTCGTCGAGGAGGCCAAGATGCTGCGCCATGGCGGTGGCGTGGCGGGCCTTTTCGGCCTCTTCCAGGAAGGTGTCGGACGACGTGCCGATGGGATGCAGGGGGACGAAGGCCATGGCTCAGGAGAGATTACAGCAATCCCCCCCCTGCAGTGCGTGGTCAGCGACCTGGATCAGTTGCGCACGTACTCGAGTTCCATCACCTTGACCGTGGCCTCCTTGGGCGTCGGCTGGGACGGGGACTCGGGGATCGCGTCGTACATCTCGACCAGGATGTGATCCTTGTTCTTGCGCGTGGTCACGTGGCGGTAGGGACGCCCTTCGGGGGTGATGAAATCGACCATGGTGCCGGTCATTTCGGTGACCCCGTTCTTGTCCATGGCACCTTCCGAATAGGTCATGCGGGTGGACATGGTATCGAGCCACACCGCCTGGTACTTCTTGGTGAGGTTGTCGAAACCCATGATGAGGAGTCCTTCGGATTCCATTCCCATCATGTTGAAGCTGACCTTTTCGACCAGGTAGCGGCCGCCGAGCGCGTTCTGCACCTTGGCCTTGCCGCTGGCGCTGTCCCACGGGCCGTCGGGGCTCATGCGGTAACGCATGGTGGTGTCCCAGTTGCCGACGGTTTCCATCATCTCCTTGTGTTCCTTGCCCGGCATGGCAAGTTTCATCATCTGTTCCATCATGGCGGCCTCGGAGAACTCGCCATGGGAAGGTTCTTGAGCCGGTTCCTGGTCCGGTGAAACCAGGCTGGCAGTCACGAAGGAAGAGGTGGCAGCGACCGGAATGGCCGCCAGGATCAATTTGAGCAGAGTAGGCATGGTGGTCCCTGAGGGGATGGAGTAAGGAGAAGGACTCCTTAGTGCAGGAATTCCTGACACTCACCGACCAATTCTGCCAAAGTGCGCGATTCGGCGCTGAGAATCTGGTGTTCGTGGTCAAGCGGAAGCCAGCCGGGGCCATAGGCGCGCATCGGCATGTCGTCGGAATAGGCCGAGATCACGATCACCCCCTGATCCGGCACCGGAAAGGCCATCGAGGACCACGAAGAGCACACCACGCGGCGGCCATCGGGCAGGTCGAAGAGGTTTTCGCCCAGGCTGTAGTTGCGCGCCTGGCCGGGCGAGGCGCCGAGCAGGGTGAGCAGCGTCGGCACCAGATCCACGTGGCTGGTGGGCCGGCTTTCGACCCCGGGCGGCACTCCGGGTCCGCGCACCACGAAGGGCACCGTGGCCTGCGCTTCGCTGAAGTTCGAATGGTGCCCCCAGTAGCCGTTTTCGAAGAACTCTTCGCCGTGGTCCCCGGTGATCACCACCACGGTGTTCTCGAGCAGACCGCGGTCGCGCAAGGACTGCAGGAACATGCCGACGACGCGATCGGCGTGGACTACCGAATTGCGGTAGCGGTTGAACAGCTTGCGCTGGTCTTCCTCTTCCAGGCCGTAGCTGATACGGATGTAGCCGAGCGAATCGGCGTAGGGATGAAACACCGCCTCGTCCTCAGGGAAGGAGTAGTTGGCGTGGGTGCTGTCAAGAAGAGAGAATGCGAAGAAGGGCTTGCTGCGATCGGGGCGCTGGTCCAGCCACTGGTCGAAGCGCGCCGCAACCGCCCGGTCCTTGGCCCACGACGGCCCTTCCCATTCGTCTTCCACGGCGTGTTCGATCCCGGACCAACAAGTCGAGCGGAACTCGGGAAACTTCTGTGACGCACTGCACAAAATGCGCGGGTCGTAACCCAGTTCGATCATGGTGTCGATCATCACCGGCGAACGGCTCTCGCGCAGGATCGGCGCCCAATAGCTGCCGTGCAGCCCGTACATCAGGGTGAACACACCGTGGCGGGTGCAGTTGCCGCCGCTCCAGTGGTTTTCGAAAACGCGTGCGTCCTGGGCGAAGGCCCAGGTCACCGGCATGGTGTCGGGCGCCAGCATGTCACGGCGCAGACCGTCGAGGCACAGCACCAGCACGTTGGGCCGCGCCCCTTGCGGATCGACGCGCACCGCGGCTTTAGGGTAATCCAGCGAGCGGTCCTTGAGATCGAAGACCAGCTCGCCCGGGGTCGGCGGGTCGCCGCGCAGCACCTTCATAATCTGCTGCGGGAAACTGTAGTAGGGCAGCAGACTGCTCAGGGTGGCGAGTTCGGTGTCGCCTTTTTCCAGATCGCGCGCGTAGAGGTTGCGCTCGGTGACCACCACCGGCAGCAGCAGCAAAATGCTCAACAGCACCGGACGGAAGGCCTGCGGCGGGCGCTGCTGTTCGTAGTGCAGAGCGCGGTTCAGGATCAGGCGGTGCAGCAGCGTCTGGCTCCAGGCCACCGCAAGGAAACCCAGCGCCGGAAACAGCACGTCGAGGAAGCCGAGGTGGATCGAATCGCCCGAGCCGGGGGTGACCAGGCTGTTCCAGACCACTCCGTTGAAGTGGAAACGGAACACGCCGTAGATGCGCGTGTCGAGGAACAGCAGCAGCAGGGAGGAAGTCCACAACAGTCCCTGGCGGCGGGCCAGCCGCCGCGGGTTGGTGGTCATCAGTGCCATGCCGGTGGAGAGCAGCAGCGGCGTCAGGCTGAGCAGGGCGACGCTGGAAATCAGTGCCAGGCCGAGGAATAGGGCGCCGCGGGGCGTCAGGTCCTCGGGCGCGTGCTGCAGGTAGCCGAGCGCCACCAGGGCGCCGAAAATCACGTTCAGGAGCCAGTGGGTGAGCGCCGCCCGCACTTGAGCGCGACGACTGGCGGTTTCAGCCCGGGGCCCGGAGGAGAGTGCCAAATGCTGTTCAGTAGGGGAGTTGCGGGGAATCCAGTTGAATTGTACGGGAACAGCCCCGGCCAGTCAGGCAAAGGCTGCGAGCGTGCCCCGCTTTTCTATTGGGGGGCGCCAGTGCGCTCTTTCAGCTTCCCAGCCAGCGCTCGAGCCACAGCGTGTCGAGACGGCCGGCGCGGAAGTCCTCTGCATCCAGGATCCGGCGGTGCAACTCCAGGGTGGTCGCCACCCCCGCAATGCGTGCTTCGGCGAGGCACGCGCTGAGGCGCTCGATGGCCTGCTCGCGCGTTTTCCCGACGGCGATGACCTTGGCGATCAGCGAGTCGTAATAGGGCGAAATGCGCGCGCCCGCAGCGAGGTGGGTGTCGACGCGGATGCCGTCTCCGCCGAGGCTAAGTTCCTCAACGAGCCCGGGGCTGGGACGGAAACCTTGTTCGGGGTCCTCGGCGTTGATGCGCACCTCGATGGCGTGTCCGTGCCAGCGCACCTGATCCTGGGTGAAAGGCAGTTCCTGGCCAGCGGCGATACGCAACTGGGCCTGGGCCAGGTCGAAGCCGGTGACTTCTTCGCTGACCGGATGCTCGACCTGCAGCCTGGTGTTCATCTCCAGGAAGTAGAGCGCCCCGCTGGCGTCGAGCAAGAACTCCATGGTGCCGGCGCCGGCGTAGTTCCAGGCGCCGGTGGCGTGCGCCGAAAGCGCGCCGTATTCGGCGCGCTGCGCGTCGCTGAGGCACACCGAACAGGCTTCCTCGAGCAGCTTCTGATGGCGTCGCTGGATCGAACACTCGCGCTCGCCGAGGTGCACCGCGCCGCCGCGTCCGTCGCCAAAGACCTGGAACTCGATGTGGCGTCCGCCGGTCAGGTACTTCTCCAGGTATAGCGAGGCGTTGCCAAAGGCCCCCGCGGCTTCGCGCTGCGCTTCGGCGAAAGCGCTTTCGATCTGATCGGCGCTGTCGCAACGGCGGATGCCGCGGCCGCCGCCGCCGGCGTCGGCCTTGAGCGCCACCGGAAAGCCCACCTCCGTGGCAACCGCGCGCGCGTGGGCGGCGTCGGCGAGCAGGCCGTCGCTGCCGGGGACCACCGGCAGCCCGACCGCACGGGCCGCGGCGCGCGCACTGACCTTGCGCCCCATGCGGTCCATGACCGCCGGCGACGGCCCGATGAAGGTGACGCCGTGCTGTTCGCACAGTGCCGCAAAGGTCGCGTTCTCGGCCAGGAAACCCCAGCCCGGGTGCAGCGCCGAGCAGCGCGTCTGGCGCGCCGCCTGGACCACGGCCTCCATGTTGAGGTAGGAATCGGTGGCCGCCGCAGGGCCCAGGCAGACGACTTCGTCAGCCTGTTCCAGGTAGGGGAAACCGGCCTCCAGGTCGGCGCTGGATGCTCCGCACACGGCTTCGGCGCCGATCTGATGACAGGCGCGGACCATGCGAGCGGCAACCTCGCCACGGTTGGCCACGAAGACACGGTGGAACATGCGCCACAGTCTAGCCCCCCCCGGACCCTGGCTGGGTCATGCCGAGGCTGGACTCACAACCTCCTAGAATCCTCGCTGGGTCAGGGCGCGGACGGACTGACTGCAAGTGCAAGCATGGCCACGCCGACCACCACCGCCACCGCACCGCACCAGCCGCGCCAACCCGGGCGCTCGCCCAGGATCCATACCGCGAGCGGGATCGAGATCAAGGGCGTGGCGCCGGCGAGGGCGCTGGCCACCCCTTGTTTCGACCACTTGAAACCGGCCGCCATCAACGACATGCCGAACCAGGTGCCGAGCGCCGAGGGCAACAGATAGAGGCGCACGCTGCGGCGCGACAAAGCACTGCGCAGCAGAGTGGACGCCTCACCGCGGCAAGCTGCGAGGACGACGATGCCGAACGCCCCTCCGGCGAGCCGCCAGGAGGCCCCGGTGACCGCGCCGGTCTGCGTCACACCCTGGTACAGGGTCACGTTGCCGAGAGCGAAGGCGAGCACCGAGCCGAGCGCCGCGCCCACCCCGAGCCAGTCGTGGTCGGGGCGCAGCGGGCGGCGGCTTTCCGCCAGCAGGCCACCGGCGATGATCAGGACGGCCCCCGCCATCTGCAGATTGGAAAGGGTTTCGCCGATCCACAGCCAGGCCAGCAGCGCGGTCAGCAGCGGCAGGGACTGCCCCAGGATCAGCGTGCGGCCGACGCCGATGTGGCGCAGGGCGACGAAATAGAGCCAGTCGCCCAATCCCAGCCCCAAGGCCCCGGAGAGCAGCAGCCAGGCCAGGTTGTCCGGATGGGCGGCGCCGCCGCCGAAGCGCGGGCCGAGCAGCCACGCCACTGCGGCCAGCACCAGCGCCCCGCCGGCGTTCTTGAACAACACCGCATCGGACGCCCTGCCGCGGCGCATGGCCAGGGTGAAAAGGACGGTGGCGAAGCCCCAGCTGACCGCAGCCGCCAGCGCCGCGGCTTCGCCGGCGCCGGCGAAGGGGGGGGGGGAAGCTTGCAGGGGGAGCAGGGTCACGGGCGGTCCGCCCGTGCCAGGCTCACGGGTTGTAGGTGTAGCGGCGGTGGATCTCGGCGACGCCCTCGGGAACCTCCAGACTATGGCTGACGGTCTGGGCGCCGAGGCGGAACAGCTTCACGGTATAGCGCCCCGCGGCCAGCGGTCCAAGGCGTTGCTCCTGGCCGGTGAAATAGGCCATGTTGACCTCCTGCGAGTCGGCGATGGTGTAGAGCATCGAGATCGGCGCCCCGCGCGCGTCCTCGACCAGGGCGAGCACACCCGGTGCGGGCTGGTCGGAGGCGTCGGTGACCTGGATGTAGACCACCGCCCCGGTCTCGAGACCGACCTCTTTCTTGTCGGTCTGCCCGGCCTTGAGATTGACTTCGAACTCGACCTGGCCGTGATCCAGATGCTTGACCAGAATGCGCCCCGGACCCTCGGGCAGGCCGGTGAGCTGGGCCACGCCCTTGGAGTTGGTCACCTTGACCGAGAGCACGCTCAGCGACATGCCGTTGGCGTCGAGGTAGTACATGCCCGCGCCGTTGACCGGTTCGCCGTCGGTGCCGAGCACGCGCACGCGAAAGGTCGCGCCGGCTTTGAGGCGCAGCTCTTCCTCGCTGATGCCTTCGCCCACGCGGATGGCCTTCATCGCCGAACCCAGTTCGCCGCTGCCGCCGAAGATCGGCATCGCCGCGGTGCCGGCGGCGACGGTGTAGGGACCGCTGGCCAGGTATTCGAATTCCGCCATGCCATCGCCGTCTGAGGTGCGCAGCATCGGATTGGTCAGCGCGCCTTCGCCGCGCAGGGTGATGGGTACGCCGTTGGCGGGAGCGCCGTCCTGGTCAGCGACCACGCGGATGCGCAGGCGGCCGCCGGGCAGGTTGATGGTGGTCTGATTGTCGCCGGCCATGACCTCGACCGAGATGGTGAAGCTGGGTGCCTGCATGCTGCCCACGAAGAGCGTGTAGTGACCCGGCTTGATCTTCTCGAAGTGGAAGTCGCCGTTGCCATCGGCGCGCCCGCTCTTGATGCCTTCGCCGCCGAGAATGGCGACGCCCGTATCGCCGACCGGCAGGCCGCCCTGGGCAAGGTGCCCTTGCAGAGAAGCCGTGGCCAGGCCCGGCCCGATCTCGATTCGTTTGTGCTCGCCTCCGGACAGCTCGACGAAGGTCATGCCCATGTTCAGGTTGTCCTCGCTCAATCCGGCCAGACCACCCTCGCCTTCGGGGACGGTCATCAGCTGGTAATTGCCGGCGGCGAGCTGTACGAATGTGGCCTCGCCGGACTCGTCCGTGACCTGCGAGTGCGAATAGCTCTGAGCCGATTCCAGCAGCAGCACAGCCTGGTCGGCCTGCGCTATGCCGGCGTCGTTGAAATAGACCGCGGTCAAGGAAGCCCCCGAGCTCAGCAGCAGCTCCGGTTGCGGGGTGGCGACGCCGCGCACCAGCTCGATCATTTCGCTGCGCAGGGTGGCGTAGTCGTCGTGTCGGGCGATGATCAGGTAGCGCCCAGCAGCCAGGTCGGCGAAATGGAAGGCGCCCTGCTCGTCGCTGCTGGCCACCGGCGGACCCGCGCCGCCGGCGAGCAATTGCGAACCGAGGAAGCTGGGGCCACCCTCATCGGCCTCGAGCTGCAGTTCAACCCCTTCGATGCCCTCGCCGCTGAGCGCCGACGCTACCCGCCCGCGCAGCTCCAGGCCGGTATCGAGGATCACGGTGCGCTGCACCTCACCGGTTCCCTCGACTCGGTATTCAAATACGTTGGGCGCGTATCCAGGCAGGCGCACTTCGACCTCGAGGCGCGAAGCCGGCAGCGGCTGCATGCGCACCCGCCCATCGGGGTCGGTGGTTTCCTCCGCCTGACGCCAACCGGACAGATTGATCAAGGCGTCGCCGCTGCCGAGGTCGCGCCAGCTGGCCTGCGCTCCGGCCAGAGGCTGCTGGTCGGAGGCGCGCAGAACCTCGAGTTCGAGCACGCCACCACGTTTCAGCACCGCTTCCGGAATCGCGGTGGTCATCGGCGGCTGCGGATGCACCGAAGCGAAGCGTTGGTCGAGGAACCCCTCGGCCGAGGCGTAGAGGTTGCCGACGCGGCCGGGGACCGGCCCAAGGACGAAGCGACCTTGGGCATTGGTGGTGGTCTCGAAGCGAAAATGGTCGCCTTCGACCAGGCGGCGCAGGACGATCTGGTCCATCGCCATTTCGGCGAGCTCGTTTTCCAGCGCTTCGAAAAGGACGCGCGCGTCGGCGATGCCGACACCCTGTTCATCGACCAGGCGCCCGTCAAGGGAGCCGCCGATCTCGAGCACCACCGGCTCGACCTTGCGTTCGCCGGCCGCCAAGGTGGTGGTGAGGATGGTGGAAACGCAGTCCTTGGCTTGGACGGTGACCTGGTAGGGGCCCGGAGGCAGGTCGGTGATCTCGAAGCGCCCGCCCTGGCCCTGCGCCGCGTCCGACTGCGCATCGAAGTTCTGGAAGGCGTAGTGGAATAGGCGCGCGCTCTCTTCGATGCGACCGATCGATTCGAGGTCGGCGCCGGACAACGCGGCGAAGACCTGTTCCAGATCGGGCACGTTGGGCATGAAGCTCCAGGTGACCTGGAAGGAGGGTTGCGCGATCCCGCTGTCGCGGTTGACCTCGAGCTGCAGGTGGGCGCTGGCGATCTCGGCGACCAGGTCCTGGGAGGTGCGCCCTTGGGCCTCGCCCCACGGCAGCGACCAGTATCCGTTGCTGAGGACCGCGGCCGCACGCAAGGCGCTTGGATCTGCGAGCGCAAGGATGCCGTCGCTGCGCTCCACCCACTCGATCTGGCTGCCGCGGCTCAGCACCAGGAAGGTGGCCGGCGCCATCGGTGTGCCGTTGCTGTCGACCGCGCGCAGCTGGAAGGCCCCGCCGGCGGCGGAGGCACGCGCGATCTCGCCGTCGGCCGAGGCGGTGCGCCCGTCGGCGGGGTCGCCGTCGGCGCGCGCCAGGGCGACCGGCTGCTCAGTTGCCGGGCCAGCGCCGGTCGCCACCTCGTTTTCGGCGCTGGCGCCTGGCTGGGTTCCGCCCTCTGCGCCGCTGGGGTCAGCCGCCTGGTCCGGCTGAAAAAGGAAGAAGCCGGCGATCAGGATCAGCACGGCGGCGAGGGTCAGGGGTACGAAGCGGTTCATGGAACTCCTGCAGAGTCGCATTAAGCTACGGGCGTGAGCATCCTGCGCGTGCCAGTTCTTGCCCTGCTTGTGGCCGCCCTGGCGGCCCCTGGCGCCGCCCAGGAGCGAGCCGTAGCGCCGCTCGAGTCGGTGGTCGAGCTACGCTGGATTCCGCGCGACGGGCGCATCGAGGCGCTGCAGGCCGATGGCAGCCTGCTGCGGTTTGACCACCGGCTACGCCTGCTGGAGCAGCGCAGCCGGGTCGAGGACCAGCCCGCTGCGCCGATCCCGCAGGGCTGTTCGGCGCGCGGACGCGGCGACGAAGACTTGCAGGTGCGCGGCCCGGCCGGACGCACTCTGCACTGGGACGCCGCCGCGCGCCGGCTGTGGTTGGGGCCAGCCTCGTGGGAGCAGCTCGGCTCGATCCAGTGGGGCCCGGACTGGGCGCGGGTGGCCTTCCGTAGCCAGCGCGCGATCGGACCGCTGCTCGAATGGGAAGACGACAGCGGTCACCTGCATCTGGCCACGGTGCGTCGCGACGCGCGCGATCCCTTACTGCAGAAAGCGCACCTGCGCGGTCTGCGCGCGGGGCAGGCACTGCGCCTGCGCCACCGCCCCATGCTGCCGAGCTATCCAAGCCCACGCTGGAGCGCGTGGGCGACTCATCAGGTGCCCGCGGTCGATGCGGCCGGTGACCGTCCGCAAGCGCCGCTGCGCAGCCCTACTTCAGGGTCGCGGTAAGCGAATCGCGCTCGCCGTCGCGCAGATACACGACGACGATCTCTTCGCCCTTCTTCTTGCCGGCGAGGGACCGGCGCAGCTGATCCAGGTCCTTGGTGCGGCGACCGTTGATGCTGAGCACCACGTCGCCTTCCTGGAGGCCGGCGTCTTGCGCCGCGCTGTCGTCGCGGACCGACTTGACCGCCAGGCCGCCATCGGTGACGGCTCCCGGAGTGAAGCCGAACTTGCCGCGCAGGCTGTTGCGTTTTGCGATGCGCCGGAAGTGGTCGGTGTTGCGCTTCATGAAGTCGGCAGGCATGCCCTGGGCTTCGCTGCGGCTCTGGCTGACGTAGGTCATCTTGCCCTCAACCCCGTCGAAAGCGACCATGCAGTCGCGCACCAGATTGAGGATGCGCAGCTGCCCGGCGTAGTTGATCTTGTCGGCGTCGTCGGTGGGCAGGTGATAATCCTCGTGGATGTTGGTGAAGAAGAAGATCGCCGGAACACCCGCTTTGTAGAAGTTGGTGTTGTCGCTCGGCGCCTCACCGCCGTCGTGGAACTCGTAGTCGAACTTCCTGTGCTTGCGAAAGGTCTTGCCGAGTACCTTGTCCAATTCTTTGGCGGTGCCCATGCCCCCGACGAAGAGGTAGTCGTCGGTCAGGCGGCCGACCATGTCGAGGTTGATCATCGCCACCATCTGCGCCGGGTCGACGACCTTGTCCTTGACCAAGGCGGCAGAACCGAGCAGGCCGCGCTCTTCGGCGCTGAAGGTCAGGAACAGGATCGGGTGTTCCAACGGATGGGCGGCGAAGTATTCGGCGAGTTCCATTACCGAGCTGGCACCGGAAGCGTTGTCGTCGGCACCGTTGTGGACTTCGCCGGGGAAACCCATGGCGCCGGTTAACTTATCACCCATGCCGGCGTGGTCATGGTGGCCGCCGAGGACCAGATACTGGTCGGCCATCTTGGGATTGGTGCCCGGAAGGATGGCGCAGGTGTTGCGGCACAGGGTCTCTTCTCCGCCGCGCGGCCGCACGGTGAACTCGTGGAAGAAGCTGCCGTCGTTGGCCGGCTTGAGGCCGAGGCGACGGAAGTGCGCGGCGATGTACTCGGAGGCCAGCCAGGCGCCGCGGGTGCCGGAGCCACGGCCCTCGAGCTCTTCGCTGGCGAGGAAACCGATCGCGGCGCGCAGGTCCTGCTCGCGCAGGTCAGCGGGGTCGGAAGTGGCCTGCTGCGGCAGGGCGGCGAGGAGTAGAGTTGCGAACATGGCAGGTATCAGGGCATGGACCGGGTCCGTGCACAGGCGGGACCCGGTCTGGGGTAGGGGTGTGAAGGGTACGCGGAAGGCCCCTAAATGTTGGGCACGATCAGGTCGGCGCTGATATCGCTGCCCTCACGCACCACCACGTCTTTGCTGCTGCCAGGAGTCGAGCCGGGGAAGAAGAAGGCGCTCGAATCCTCGCGCATCGCGCTGACCTCGTAGATCCCGGGCATCAGGGCACCGAAGCTGTAGCGCCCGAGCGCGTCGGATATGGACTTCTTGTTCAGGAAGCCGTTGTTGGTGCTCTTCAGGCTGAGAAAAACCGCGGCCCCGGCGGCGGCATCGCCGGCGCGCGAACGCACCAACCCAGAGATCGTCGAGCCACGTTCCAGGCGCACTTCGCCGGCGTTGCTCTGCCCGCCGGTCTGCACGTAGATACCGACGTAGGTGGACAGCAGCCCGGGCGAGGAGACTTCGAGCTGGTGATCGCCGGGGAAGGCGTCCTTGAGGACGAATCGACCATCGGCGCCGCTGCGCGTACTGCTGGCGGGAACGTTGTTGGGATCGCCAACCACCGCACCGAAGAGGGTGTGCTGGTTCCAGGGATTGAAGTCCTGGCCGCGCAGGGTGATCACCGCGCCGTTCAG
The DNA here is from genome assembly GCA_021776925.1 of Planctomycetota bacterium. Lineage (GTDB taxonomy): Bacteria > Planctomycetota > UBA1135 > UBA1135 > UBA1135 > JAJFFB01. The sequence continues at coordinate 46,750 of JAJFFB010000160.1, forward strand.
CGCACGGCCGTTCTCGTCACTGACCTTGCCGATGACGGTGCCGCCGAGTTCGAGTTCGGCGTTGATGTCGGTGACCTCTTCGCGATCGACAAAGAACCCAGGCGTGTAGGTGGGTGCGTAGCCAGGCGCGGTGACCAGCAGGACGTAACTGCCGCGATCGATCTCGGGAAAGAGATACACGCCGCCGGGGTCGGCGACGCTCATCTGTTTGCCGGTCATGCCGAACTGGGCGGTGCCCTTGTTGACCCGGTACAGCTCGAGGCTGAAGCTGGAGACCGGCTGCCCACGCGGATCGGTGACCGTGCCGCTGACCCGGCCTTTCTGGCGCATGACGAAAACCAGGTCGTCACGCCCGGTGCGGATGTGGCTCATGCGCGCCATCGCATAGCCATCGGCGAGGACCGAAATACCGTAGGTGCCCTCGGGCAGGCCGCGCAGTTCGAAGGTGCCGTCGTCGGCGCTGGTGGCGCGCGCCTGGTAGATCGGCCGCGGCCGCGTGCGCGCGCCGGCGACCACCGCCCCGGCGACTGGATTGCCCTCTTCGTCGCGAACGATGCCGGCCAGGCGGAATTCGGCGCCGAGGACCAGATCGTGCTGCCGTTCCCACTCTTCGCCGACGCACTGCACCGCGTTGGCGACCGCCGAGGCATAGCCCTCGAGAGTGGCTTCGAGCTGGTAGATGCCCTGAGCGAGGTGCTCGAAGCGATAGCGGCCGTCGGCTCCGGACTTGACCCGGCGTAGCCGCCCGACCTTTTCCTGGTGCGAGAGGAAGGGCCCCTCGTCGAGGCCGCCGTGCATGAAGGCGCTCTGCAGCTGGATCACCACTTCGGCTCCGGCCAGCGCGGCGCCGACTTCGTCGGTCACACTGCCTTCGACCCAGTAGCCCTCGCTCAGCACGATGGTCTGCAGTTCCTGGCTTTCGCCGCGGATGGCGCGCAACGGCACCCCTTCGACCGGGGCGTATTTGGCGTGGTAGACCCACATGCCGTATTCGGTGCCCGCGGGCAGACGGCGGAAGCTGTAGTAGCCGTCGGCGTCGGTCAGCGCGGTGCGCCGGTCCAGGTCCTTGAAGTCGGGGGAGCTGAAGGGCCCGGCCATCGAGGCGCGTTCGGTGAGCAGCACCGAAGCCCCGGGCACCGGCGCGTTGGCGCCGTTGACAACGCGACCGCGCACCTCGGCGCCGAGCACCGTCGGGCTGACCGGCTGGTCGTTGCTGTCGACTTCGATGCGCGTGGGATCGGGACTGCGCACCGCAGGGTCGCGATCGGAGTCGTCGATGGCGATATCAGGCTGGACCGGGCCCTGCGCCTGCACCGGGTTGCCAGCGTCGATCTCGATCGGTTTGTTCGACGCCGGATCCAGCAGGATGACCGCCGCAATGGCGATCACGCCCAGCAGGACGATCAGAGCTACCACCAGGGGTAGCTGGCCTCTTTCTTGCGAATGCATGCGTGAATCGAGCGGGTGCTCAGGTCGGCTCGCTCTGCTTCCAGGATACCCCCATTCGGCCGCGGGCCGGGGGTGGACCGCCGGCACAGAGGGCTGGCCGCGTCAACTCTTCGTCAAATTTTGCCGCCTCCCTGAATCCGGCCATTTCAGCACCCGCACAGGTCGGTTGGAAGCCGCGGCAGCGCTTCTATCATCCTGCCATGGCGATCCATCTAGACCTTGCCGGACTGTTCGGCGCTGGCGACGACGGCCTGCTCTCCCGCGAGCGCTTCGATGCCGCCTACGAACGTGCTGCCCAGGTGCGGGATCAGCATCTGCAGGCGCGCCCCGAGTGGCGTGGCCTCGGCGAGCGCGAGGAATTCCTGGCCGAATGCCGCACCCGCGCCCGCGAGGTGCTCGACCAGGACGGCATGGACGCCTTCGTCGTTCTCGGCATCGGCGGTTCCGCGCTCGGCAATCAGGCGCTGCTCGCCGCGCTGGCCCCGGTCTACCAGGAGTGGGCGCCGAGCCCCGGCCATCCGCGCTGCTTCGTGCCCGACAGCATCGATCCGGACTGGATCGGCGCCCTGCTCGAGCAGGTGCCGGCCGAGCGCTGCCACTTCAACGTGATCTCGAAGTCCGGCGGCACCATCGAGACTTCGGCCGAGTTCCTGGTCTGCTTCGAGGCGCTGCGTCGTGCCCTCGGTTCCGACGAGGAAGCGCGCAAACACTTCACCATCACCACCGACCCTGCGCACGGGCATTTTCGCAAGCTGTGCAACGACCTCGGCTTCGCCAGCCTGACGGTGCCGCCCGGCGTGGGTGGGCGATTTTCGGTCCTGACCTCGGTCGGTCTGTTCACCGCCGAGATGGCGGGATTGGATGCGCAGAGCATGCTCGAGGGTGCCGCGCGCGTCGACCGCAACCTGGCGGGTTGCAGCGCCACCGAAGACGTGGCGCTGGCCTACGCGCTGGCCCACGTCCTCTACACCGAAGACGGCAAGGGGGTGCACGTGCATTTTCCCTACAGCCACCGGGCGCGTCTGCTGGCCGACTGGTACCAGCAGCTGTGGGCCGAGTCGTTGGGCAAGAAACACGACGTCGACGGCGCGGTGGTGCACCGCGGCGCCACCCCGGTCAAGGCGGTCGGGCCGACCGACCAGCATTCGCAGGTGCAGCTCTACGTCGAAGGGCCGCACGACAAGGTCTTCACCATGCTCAAGCTCGGTCGTTTCGAGCGCGACATCGAGATCGGCGAACCCTTCACCCAATCGCCAGCCTTTGAACACCTGCGCGGCAAACGCCTCGACGCGCTGGTCGAAGCCGAACGCATGGGTACCGAGATCGCGCTGGTCGAGGCCGGCCGCCCGGTGTGTACTTTGGAATTGTGCAAGCTCGACGCCTTCCACGTCGGCCAGTACTTCATGTTCATGCAGATCGCGACGGCCTACGCCGGTGGCCTGCTGCGTGTCGATCCCTTTGACCAGCCCGGTGTCGAGGCCGGCAAGGTGGCGGCGCTGGCGCTGATGGGTTGTGGGGAATACCAGCAACGGGCCGCGGAGATCCGCCAGCGCCAGGCCGATCGCTCGGTTTTCGTGCTTTCAGCCTGAGGCGGCCTTTTTGAAATTCTGCGTAACAAGCGCGAGGGGGGAGCGAAGAGCGCTGCAGACGCTCTTCGTCACCATCTTCGCTACCATGAACCAAATCCCTCTTTCGCACCCCTCTGGGCTGCTTTTTGCGGCCTATTCCTTTCTTCTCCTGTGCCCCGGTCTGGCTGCCGCCCAGCAGCCTCACCGCGTCCTGCAAGGCGCTCAGGCCGACGATTTCCTCGGCCAGGATGAGATCGCTTTCGCAGGAGACATCGACGGAGATGGCTTCGACGATCTCCTGACCGGTCTCAACGGCTGGGAAAAAGGCAATCAGAAGCACTTCCGCGTCTACTCCGGCGCCGACGGCTCGGTCCTGCGCCAGTGGACCTTCGGCGGCGCCCTCGGGGCGCAGGCGTGGTCGTGCAGCCCGGCCGGCGACGTCGACGGCGACGGCGTGCCCGACGTGGTCCTTGGTGGACGCAGCGACGCCGACTCCTTCGTGCGCGTGATGTCCGGCGCCGACGGCAGCGAGATCTGGAACTGGCCGGCGCTGAGCACCGGGGCGATCGGGCGTGAGGTGCGCGGCGGCGGCGACGTCGACTGCGACGGCGTGCCCGACGTGATCGCCCGCGACAACGACAGCTCCACGGCCGAGAGCAACGTCAACGTCTATTCGGGCGCAACCGGGCAGCTGCTGTATCAATATCGCAACGCTACCAACTGGCCGGTGTGGCACCAGTCCTTCGGCCGTTCGCTGGACTTCGCCGGTGACGTCAACGGCGACGGCTGCGACGACTTCATCGTCGGCGACCGCGACAGCTATTTCTTTGGCAACAAAGAAGGCAACGCGGTGGTGTTCTCTGGCGCCGACGGCAGCGAGTTGTTCAACTTCCCGGGCTGGCAGTACCACAGCCACTTCGGCGACACCGTGGCCGGTCCAGGCGACGTCAATGGTGACGGTGTGCCCGACATCGCCGTCGGCACACCGATGTACGACGGCGCCGTGGACGAATCCGGCCTGGTGCGCATCTACTCCGGCCTCGACGGCGCCCTATTGCACGAATGGGAAGGCGAGGATTCCTTCGGCGATTTCGGCTTCTGGATCGCCGCCGCCGGCGACGTCAACGGCGACAGCCGCGGCGATCTGGTGATCTTCGGCGACCTCGACGCCAATGGTGATCTGATGTGCCGGGTCTACTCCGGCGCCGATGGTTCGGTGCTGACCACGCAGAGCGGCAGCGTCGCCAGCGGCTATGGCAAGGCGATCGCCGGCGGCGGCGATGCCAACGGCGATGGCTGGCCCGATTTCGCCGTCAGCGCCCCTTTGGCCGACGGCACCGCCGGCAGCATCTTCATCTACCCGGGCAGCCCGGTGCTCACCGTCGAGCCCTTGAGCGCCGGCCAGGACGGCGACTTCGGGGTCGAGTTCTTCGCGCCAGGCGCTCCCACCTGGCTGGCCTACAGCACCGTAGGGGTGGGCATCTTCATGCTGCCGCAGCTGGGCATCGATCTGGATCTGGCCAGCCCGATGCTGGGTGCGGGCCCTGACCTCAGCGACGTCGGCGGTGCGCACAACTGGACCTTGTCGATTCCTGCGGGGGCCAGTGGGGTGACCCTGTGGCTGCAGGCGGTGCAATCCGGCCTGAAGACCAACCTGGTTTCCCAGCAGGTGCTTTAGGGAGTAGGATGGCAGGTGCTTCGCCGAAGGAAACGGTCCTTCCTTTTTTCGATGAACCAATTCCCGCACCTGCCTTTCTCGCGGTCGCTGTTGGCCGCTCTTTCAATCCCCCTTGTGACCGCGCCTGGCGCGGCCCAGGAGCCGCACCGGGTGCTGCAGGGGGTGCAGCCCAATGATTTCCTCGGCCAGGACGAGATCGCCTTCGTCGGCGACCTCGACGGCGATGGCTTCGATGACCTGCTGACCGGCTTGAACGGCTGGCAGCAGAGCGAGTTGAAAAATTTCCGCGTCTACTCCGGCGCCGACGGTTCGGTGCTGCGTGAGTGGATCATCGGAGGTCCGCTCGGCGCAGTGGCGTGGTCGTGCAGTCCGGCCGGCGACGTCGATGGCGACGGCGTGCCCGACGTGGTGCTTGGTGCGCGCAGCGACGCCGAGAGTTCGGTGCGCGTGATGTCCGGCGCCGATGGCAGCGAGATCTGGAAGTGGCTGCCGCTGAGCACCGGCATGATCGGCCGCGAAGTGCGCGGCGGCGGCGACGCCGACGGCGACGGCGTGCCCGACGTGATCGCGCGAGAGAACGACCTGGTCACCAAGGAGAGCAACGTCTACGTCTACTCCGGGGCGACCGGCCTGATCCTGCATCAATTCCTCAACTCGACCAATTGGCCCGAGTGGCAGTCCTCCTTCGGACGCGCGCTGGACTTCGCCGGCGACGTCAACGGCGACGGCTTCGACGACATCATCGTCGGCGACCGCGACAGTTACGCGCTCGGCGTCAAGGTGGGCAAGGCCACCGTGTTCTCCGGAGCCGATGGCAGTGAGTTGTACGCCTTCCCCGGCAACCAGCACCACAGTCACTTCGGCGACACCGTCGCCGGTCTGGGGGACATGAACGGGGACGGTGTCGACGACGTCGCCGTCGGCACGCCCAAATACAACGGGATTGCCGACGAGACCGGACTGGTGCACGCCTACTCCGGCCTCGACGGCAGCCTGTTGTACGCCTGGGAGGGCGAGGTCTCCTTCGGCGATTTCGGCTTCTGGATCGACGGCGCCGGTGACGTCAACGGTGACGGCCGCGCCGACCTGGTGATCTTCGGCGACCTCGATGTCAACGGCGATCTGATGTGCCGGGTCTACTCCGGCGCCGACGGTGCGGTGCTGACCACGCAGAGCGGCAGCGTCGCCAGCGGCTACGGCAAGGCGATCGCCGGGGATGGCGACTCCAATGGCGACGGTTGGCCCGATTTTGCCGTCAGCGCTCCCAAGGCCGATGGCAACGCCGGCAGCATCTACATCTACCCGGGTGGTCCGGTGCTTCAGGTCGGACCGCTGAGCGCGGGCCAGAACGGCGCCTTCGCGGTCGAGTTCTTCGTGCCTTCAGTGCCTACCTGGCTGGCCTACAGCACTCTAGGCCCAGGCACCTTTCCACTACCACAGCTGGGCGTGGTTCTGGACCTGGCCAGCCCGCTGCTGGGAGCGGGCCCCGATTTCACCGACGCCACCGGCGCCCACGACTGGACGCTGCCGGTTCCGTCAGGAGCCAGCGGAGTGACCCTGTGGTTGCAGGCCGTGCAGCCTGGATTGAAGACCAACCGAGTGACCGAAGTCGTTCTCTAGCCTCTGCGCGAATCTGGCCCCTTTCATTGGCCGTAAGTGTGCATCCACTCGGGCCAGCGCCAGTACAAAAGCTGCTCCGGCAGATAGCGCCCCGAGACCACCCCCAGCGCCTGCGCCGGCGTCACCCGCGTGCGCACCGTCACCCCGCGC
>JAJFFB010000017.1 GCA_021776925.1 Planctomycetota bacterium
TCGCGCGGGATACGGCTGCGGAACCTGCGCGGATCCACCGGATCGTCCATCAGGATTTTCTGGAAGACCTGTTGGCTGGTGTCGCCGTCGAAGGCGCGGACCAGGGTGAGCGCTTCATAAAGAGTGGCGCCGAGGCTGAAGATGTCGGTGCGATGGTCGAGGTCCAGGCGTTTGGCCAGCGCCTGCTCGGGACTCATGTAGAAGGGCGTGCCGGCGAAATCCCCGGTCCGGCTCAGGCCGAGGTCATCCTGCACCTTGGCCAGACCGAAGTCGGCAATCCTGGGGTTGCCGGCGGAATCCACCAGGATGTTGTTGGGCTTGATGTCCCGGTGCACCACGTTGGCCTGGTGCGCATGCTCCATCGCCTCTGCCACGCGGATGAAGAACTCGGCGATCTGTTGATACCCGTCCGCGGGCAATTCCAATTGCTGGCGTTGCTCGGCGAGCAGATCGGCCAGGGAGAAGCCGTCGGCGACGAGTTCCTGTGCGATCCAGTGCAGGCCGCTGGACTCTCCGACTGCATAGGTCTGCACGATGCCTGGGTGTTGCAGGCGACCACCGGCTTCGGCCTCGCGGCGGAAGCGCTGCAGTGCCGTCGGACTGAAGCTCAAGGATGGGTTGAGGATCTTCAAAGCCACGCGGCGCTTGAGCGAGATCTGCTCCGCCTCCCAAACGGCCCCCATTCCCCCACGACCGAGTTCCCGGATCAATCGATAGTCGTCGATCTCGTGCCCCGCCTCCAATTGGGGGGGGGCCGAAGCCGCGGACTCCAAGAGGGCGCGATGGTCCGAAATCCTTTGGCGCAGCGCGGATCGCAGAGCGGCGGGCTGACCGGCGAGGAAGTCCTCGACCTCAGCGCTTCCTTGTTCCAACCGCGACAACTCCAGCCACTCCTGGAAAGCAGCTTCGAGGGTCCGGCGGGAGTTCTCAGTCACGGCCCGGATTATGCTTGATTCCGCCTTCGGCCGCAGCGTCGATCAACGGAAGTCGAGGTGAACCGGGCCACCGGCGACCGTCACGTCGAGTGCCGGGAAACCTTCCGCCGGGACCGCGTTGTGGCCGGGTTCGGAGACCATCAGGGTGACGCGGTAGCTGCCCATGGGCAGCAGCAGGGGGCGCCGGCGGAAGGTGTTGTCGGCTGGGATCACCTCGGCAGAGGTTTGCAGATCTCCTTGGGCCACCAGCAGGAAGTAACGCGAGGTCCGCTGCGTCTTGCTCGCATCGATGGTGAAGGTGACCGGGAAATAGGGCGGGAGTTCGAGGGTGGTGTGGGTCAGGCTGCCATCGATTTCGTAGGGCATCCTCCAACTGCCAAGGCCGACTTGCAGCTGCAGCATTTGATCGGGCACACCCCGGAGAAGAAACACACCAGGTGAGGTCTCGCCGTGATTCACCCGCAGACCACTGCCCCCGATTTCGGCATAGAAGTAGGCGTCCGCCGCAGGGCTGCCGTCGGCGGTCAGCACCTTAATCTCCAGATCATGCCCCTGGATCAGGGTCACCTTGAGGGCCTCCTGCAGCGGCAGTTGCAACACTCCCAGGTCGACGCTGACGTAACCGTAGGCACCGGCTCGGACGCGCACTTCGGTGCCGGGCAATCCCACGAAGGTCGCCAGACCATAGGCATCTGCGAAGCCGTCGAGGCGCCGGTCCTGGCAGTTCACCACCACGTTGGCTCCGCGTATGCCGATGCCGTCCTCTCCGACCACCAGGACCTCGAGCTCCTCTCCGGAAGCCGCACCCAAAGGAACATCGACGTCGATCAAGCCGGCCTCGGGAAGATCCGGCAGTACCTGGTCGTAGACGACGACCTCCCCCACCTGCACACTCAGGTTAACCGGGCCCTGCGGATCCAGTCCGCGCGCGACCAATTCTGGGGGTACTCCCTCCTCGGCAATCGCCTGAGTCAGGCGTCCTTTCTGCGTGCGATAGGAATCAAATTCGTTCAGCATCTGGTAGTGCAGTTCCGATGACCAGAGCCAGTCCTGCAGCCCATCCGGACACGCCAGCACGACGGTCACACCTGGGAGATGCATGCTCGACCTCGGAACCGCTTCAAAACCCTGGGATTTCCAGAAAGCAGCATCCGGGCGCAGGTGGATGCGATAACCGCGATCAGACTGCAGCACGAAGGTCACACTGTCCGTCGGCGCAGGCGGGATCGTGTCGATCTGCGGGCGGTAACCCTCTGCGTTGAAGGTGATGCGTTTTTGCTTCGACCCGAGTTGCTCGAGCGCCCGGCCATCGGCATCGGTCACGCCCCATCGTCTTGAGTCTTCGATCAGGTACTGGACCTCAGGAATGCCCGCACCCGCGAGGTTGATCACCTGGAGGGCCAGAGAGCGGCTTTCGGGCAGGGTGATCCGTCCGAGATTCCCATCACTCGCTGGGGTGATCGGATCCAATTCTAGGATTGTGCTGGCATGATCCACCGTGATCGTTACGGAATCCGTGGGAATCTCGGGCAGGAAAACCTCAAAGACACCAGCTTCTCCAGGCGAACGTTGGGCCAGATGGATGTTCCCGTTCAGGCCCAGTTGAATGGACCTGGCGTGCGTGCATGAAGAACCTTCGGCATGGATCAATTGGCCGTAAACCCGCGGGTGTTCAAGGAAGAGCAATTCCAGATCCTGGCGCGAATGTTCGAGGCTTAGATTCCACCAGGGAGAATCCTTGCTCCCTTCCATCCCCTGCACCTGATAGCGGTAGGTATGCAGGGAAATATTGCCGTGCCATTGCTCCCCCAGACCTTCCATCATGAAGCTGCCCGCGAAGGGGATCTCCGCCGTGGCTTCTGCCAACGCGCTGTCCACACCGTGACGCAAATCGGGAGGGAAGTGTTCACGCAGCAGGTGCAGGGGGGAACCCGCCTGCGGCATCTGCGAGTCCAAGCGCACGCGCAGGCGCAGCGGCTTGGCGCGCGGTCGGCCTTCGGTGCGGGAGGTCCCGGCCAGGGTCTGCCCGCGGGGGAAGTTCAACACGATCGGACCCTCGCCACGCTCCACCCAGCCGAAGAAGGGCGCGTGGTTCACCGCCACCGCGATCACCGCCGCCGCGCTGCCGCACTCTTCTGGCCACATGAATGAAAGGGCCGGGTCTAGTCCAAACGAGAACTTCTTGCCCTCGCCCTGGTTGAACAACCACGCCCATTCAATCGGTACGCGGTCGCCATCGGCGTCCAGGAAGACCAGTTCCCCATCGGCGGCATCGAAGCCGAGCGCCGAAGACCGCCCTTCGTTGTCCTGCCCTTCTTGGGCACCTGCCAGAGGACTGGCTTCCGCAGGATCCTCGTCGGCAATGGCAAGGTCGGGGGCGCCCGCGTCGGCACTGCGCTGGGGCTGAACGTCATCCTGGATTCCAGAGCCGTCGGACTCGGGCCACCAGAAGACCGCCAGCAACACCACCACGACACCAAGGCCCAACCAGAACGCTGTGTTTTTCATCGGAAGTCCAGTTCCACGGGGCCGTTGCCGGTGACTTCGACGGGAAGTGCTTCGAAACCGTCGACGGGAGTGAATGCGCTCCTGGAGGCGGCATGGGTCAGCTCGGCGCGATAGCTGCCGAGCGGGAGCAGGCAGGGCCCTTTTTGAAATCCGCCCTCGGCACCCAGGAGCTTGACGTGGTGGACCTGATCTCTTTGGGTGAGCCGGAGTGCGTAGCTCAGCTCGCGATCGAGCTTGGTCGCATCGATGTGCAGGGTCACCTCATGGAGCGGCGGAAGGTCGATGCGGGCGGAGGATCCGGAAGTATCGATCACGAAGGGGATACGCCAACCGCCTACGTCCACCTGGACCTCGGCTCTCGGGGAAGGCGTTTGGTGGAATAGGTAATGGCCAGGCTCGGCTCTTGAGATGTGCAGGAAGGCGTCGGTGGCTGGATCTTGGGCATAAACCCAGAAGCCGTGATCCAGACTGCCGTTGGCCAGATGGACGGCGAGATCCAATTCATGACCTTGCTCCAACACCAATTCGTAGGGTCCGTCCTGGGGCAGGTCCAGTCTCACCCAGCCGCTGGCGAGGTAGCCTTCGACACGCACAGAGATCTCCACCTCGCTGAGCGGAAGGTTGGGGAATTCCACCAAGCCATCAGCGTTGGTGTATAGGCTCAGTTCGACTTCTTGGCCGCGTAGCTCGACGTCGACGGAGTGCCGCGGGTGGCGCAGTTCATCCAACACCCGCACGCTCACGGGGTTTCCCCGAGGCTGACTGAGAACGACTTCCACGTCGACCAGACCGGCATCGGGCATGGGCGGCAAGGGAGCGTCGTAGATCACCAGCCCTTGGAGCATGACCTTGACCGAGGCCGGGCCACGGTGTTCCAGGCCATGAACCATGATGATCGGATCCGACAATTGGTAGTACTGGGTTCGATAGAGGATGGGCATCCCAGTCCTTCCATTGGCCTTGGGCAACAAAAGAGAACTGAGGGGGTAAGAGATTCCACCCGGAAAGAAGCCGCTGGGGCACTCCATACTCAAATGGAGCCCCTTCAACCACGGATACTCCGCAGTTGCATCTGCCGTAGCCGAGGCTGCTTGAAAGGCAGCGTCAGCACTTAGCAGGATGCGGTAACCGCGGTCCGGTTCCATCACGAAAACGGCGGGTTGCGAGCGGTCTGCAGGAATCTCAGCGATCTGCGACAGGAAATCGTCCGCGACCAAGCTCATTTGAGCGTGCTCGGGAGCCAATAGAAGTTCCCCATGACCTAGGGCATCCGTGACTCCCTTACGCTGGGTTCGGTGGATTGCGAATTCGACCCCAGGAATGGGCTTGCCTGCAAGGTCGATCACCTGGAATCCCCAGGGCGTGTCATCGGGAATGACGAACTGACCCAGGTCGCCATTTTCGTCTGGCATTCGAGGGTCGAAATAATACCGTGCTCTCTGGTGTTTGATTTCCATTCCAAGGGGTCCCAGATGGCCGCCGGGAAGGAAAGTCTCAAAGCGGTTTTGGAAGCCATCGTTGCTGGACTGAATACCGAACATGCCCTGCTTGGAATAAAAATCAATGTAGACCGAGTCGTGCTCACAATTGGAACCGTCGGCGTGCACCACCATTCCGTGGATCTGAGGGTTCTCGTGGAGAATCAATTCCAGGTCCTGACGCGGCTGGCCGAGTGTGAGTGGCTGCCAATACTCCAGATCCTCCTCACCCACCCACTCCACGCGATAGCGGTAGAGATTGAACTCGACCTCGATTTCTCCGCTCCAATCCGAAGCCAATCCCTCGAGAAGGTACGGCCCATCCAGGGGAAGCATCATGTCGGCATGGACCATATCCCAGTCGAACAAGGCCAGAGATTCCGCAGGCATGTGGGTGCGCAGCTCGGCGAGGCTGTGGTCGGAAGGAGCCGCCGCCCAGCGGCTGATGACGCGTGCGAAGAGGGCCTCCTCTCTCTCCGCGCCCCGGGTTTCCACCGTGCCAGCCAGGGCGTGACCACGAGGAAGTTCAATCACAACCGGCCCCACTCCTCGCTCAACCCAAACCAGAAAAGGAGCGTGGTTGATCGCCAGCGCCAGCACCACCGCCGCGCTGCCGCACTCTTGCGGCCAGCGCAAGCGCGGCAGATCGGGCGCGGTCTTGTCGCGCACCTCGCGCACGCCCTTGGCCTCGTGGTAGATCCACACGGTCCGAACCACGACCTCCTCCCCTTCGGAATCCAGGAATACAAGTTCGCCGTCCCTCGCATCGGCCCACGATGGTCCCTGGATGCCTGCAACGCTTGGGTTGCGTTCGCTCGCGATCAAGGGAGCCGAATCCTGCACCGGCGAATCGGAATCAGGAACCGAAATGGGAGGATTTTGTGACTCCGAGGCCAATCCCGAGGTCGAATCTTGTTCTCGATCGCTGGCAGGCCAATTCAAAACCAGGACAAGAATGCTGACCAGGACCAAGCCAAGGGCGAGGGCAGTTTTCTTCATGTGCAGATCTCAGGCAGAAAGGAATCGGTCATCGGAAATCCAGTTCCATCGGGCCGCGGCCGGTGACTTCCAGGCGCAGGGCTTCGAATCCTGGCAGCGGGACCTCCTGGTTGTCTTCGGTAAAGGAAATCAGTTCGGCGACATAGCTTCCGATCGGAAGTTTCATCGGGCCGCTGCGGAGGCGGTTTTCCTGCGGCAGGATGCGGGCCAAGGACCTCTCCTCGCCCTGGGTCAGGCGCAGGTAGGGGCGCTGGTCGGCGGAAAACTTCTCCGGGTCGACCTGGATGGTCAGGTCGTAGAGTTGCGGCAGATCGACCCGGCCGCTGGTTCCGGAGCAATCGACCTCGAAGCGCACGAACCAGCTGCCGATTGCGACCCTGGCGATCATCCGGTCAGCGGGTGCGTTGCGCACCCGATAGTGCCCGGCTGAGGTCACGTCGCCTTCAAGCCAGATTCCGGTTTCCGGATTGATCGGCCTGACGCCGAAGGACTCCGGCAGGCTGCCGTCGGCGAGGCGCACTTCGAGATCGAAGGGGTGGCCTTTCTTGAGCACCACCTCCAGGGGCTGGCTCAGCGGGAGCTGCAAGGGAATCCAGCCGCTGTCGAGATAGTCCCGATCCCGCACCAGGAGTTCTGCGGCGGTGGCGTGCAGGCTGGGAATGATGGCCTTGCCCACGCGATCGCAACTGGCGGTGACGCGCTTGCCGCCGTAATTCAGATTGAGATAGGCATGCGAGATCGCGTGGCGTTCCTCGTCCATGACCAGGACGATCAAATCATCGCCGGAGGGCGCCCGCAGCGGAACCGCGATGTCGGTGAACCCGGCGGCGGGCATCGGCGGCAAGACCTCATCGAAGATCATGTCCTCCTTGACGTAGACCCTGAGGTGGGCGTCTCCTTCGAACTCCAGGCCATGGAAAAGGAGTTCGGTCGAATCCACGTATTTCACTGCCATGCCCATGAAACCACCGCCCTTGGTCCCGCTTCGACGGCTGGAAACATCGGGCAGAAGCAAATCCAACAAGGAGCTTGAAACCCCATTCGGGAAGAAGCCGTGGTCACTCTCCAATTCCACGCTCACGTCGTGGAGGTGGAGCATTGTCGGATCCGGGTTGTCGTTCTGGATCTTCAATTCAAAGCTGGCATCCGGCAACAGCACGATGCGGTAACCCCGATCGGGTTGCAGCACGAAGGTCGCCAGCTCCGGCAGAGGATCCGGGATCGGATCGATCTGCGGAAGATAACCGTCGGCGCGGAAGGAGATTTCTGCAGCACCAGGGCCCAGCACGATATGACCCATCCCGTCGGCGTCGGTGGTTCCATAACGGCTGCTCGCCACCTGTATCCAGCGCACCGCGGGAACTCCCTTGCCTTGCAGATCGATGACCTGGAAATCGAACTCGGGATCCACCGGAACCACCACCTGCCCAAGGTCGCCATCGGCATCGGGGGTCATGCTGCCGATCTCGTACCTGGCCCCTTGGTGATTCAAAACGACCGTCACTTCTTGCATGGTCGTGCCAGGAAGAAAGACCTCGAAACGCCCGGGCTCCCCCTCATATATATGCTCCACTTTGCGCCGGTTGCCTTCCACGAAACATTCAAGATGCATTGAGTGCTTCTCGCATGGAGTCAGATCGGCGTGGACCACCTGCCCGTAGATCCTCGCGTTTTCGTGCAGCACCAGCTTCAGGTCCTGGCGTGGGGTCGCGAGAGTCAGCTGCCACTCACCAGAACCCTGCTTGACCTGATCCATTCCCTCGACGCGATAACGATCGGTACGCAGATGCAAGGTCCCATGCCAGTCGGGCTCCAGGCCTTCGAAACGGAATGCACCTTGCTCAGGAAGTTCAAGCGTGGCGTAACGCAGAGCGTCGTCGAAGACGTAGCTCATTCTTTCGGCAACGTGTGTCCTCAAGGCATACAGCGGCGATCCGATCGTGGGCATCTGCGAATCCAGCTCGACTCGAACTTCAAGCGGCTCCTTGAGCGCTCCCCCCCGCGTTTCGACGCTGCCGGAAAGCACCGACCCACGCGGCCAGTGGATCACCACCGGGCCCTCACCGCGTTCCACCCAACCGAAGAAGGGGGCGCGGTTGGGCGCCTCAGCAAGGACCGCGGCACCGCTGCCGCACTCCACGGGCCAGCGCAACCGCGCCGGCGGGGTGGCGCGGGTGTCGCGCCATGGGTTGTCACCCTTTCCCTGGTTGTAGAACCAACCCTTCTTCACCAGGATTTCACCGCCATCGGCATCCAGAAAAACCACCTCTCCGTCTTTCCAGCTGTGGCCAGCAGCTGCCGGAGAATAGGTGCTGACAGGATTTCGTTGATCCTCGGCGGGGCTTTCCGCGCCTGCGGTCTGGGGTGCAGCAGACTCGGCTTTGCCCTCCGCCAGATCAGCATCAGACCCGGTCCTTCCGGCAAACCCATCGTCTGCATTCGAGGAGGGCCAGACAAAAATGCCAACCAGCACCAATAGGACAAGCGAACAAAACGCCAGTACCCATTTGTTCATGGAAAATCCCGGTCACGGGTCAATCGGTCATTGATTTCAGGACCCGGTCGCTTTCACGACCAGAACCTGCAGGTGGTCTCCTGGAGTATAGAGGAATTCCGACGGTTCGAAGCGCAAGCCCGCGCCGTTGTGAGTGGCAAGGCGCAGACGCAGACGCGCCGGAGCCCCAGGGGCAGGAAACTCAAAGCTCCCGGTGCCATCGACCAGAAGTCGATGGCACCAACGCTCGCGTCCGGGCATGCTCATGCCGCGTTCGCCGACGTCGGTGATCTGCACCACAGCACCCTGTAGTTGCGCAGCGTATTCGCCAAGGAACTCGACCATTCCGGCCGCTGCGGGTTGCAGCTGCACAACGCGCTGAAGGTACTCGGTGCCGGCTTCGGTTGGCAGGAACAGACCTTCGACCTGGTATCCGCTGGCAGCGAGTTCCAACTCTCCGAGGACCGAAGTTCGGACCATGGTCTGCAGGAAACCCTTTCGACCCTTCTCCGCGGCTACGGAAGAATTTTTAACCGGGTCGAAAGCCTGGCGCAGAGTGAACTGCGGTACCGGACGGCCAGTGAAGGCATCGACGACCTTGAGGCTCAAGGCCAGGACTCCAGCAACGCGGAATTCCTGGGTTGCGGCCTGGGGAACCACGAAGGGATGATCCGTATTTCCCCCACTTCCCAAGGACCGGGAACCTCGTCGGGTTTCACTTCGTTCGAGGGTCCACAGGCCTTCTGGAACGCCGCCGATCTGAAATTCTCCGTGCTCATCGGTGCGCAACTGTAAAGGCTGAGCCGAGACCTTGGCGGACCAGAGAGGCGAGTTGGTCACCGCCAGCGGCACGTCGCCCTCGGCCGGTCGCAGGGCGGGCACCCGCTGCGGAACCAGGCGGAATGCCGTTCGTGCCATGGCTCGGTCCCACTCGTCGATCACCCGGCCGGCTACCCGATGGGCTCCGCTCAGGATCAGTTCCACGTCGCCACCGGCGTCCTGATAGACGTGAGGCAGTTTGGATTCGCGTAGGGCGGACTGTTCAAGGAAGGCGGCTACATTGCCGGGTAGATCGATGACGATCTGGCGTACGAATGCCGGTGCGGGCACCAGCAGACGACCGTGACCGTCGATCGACCACGGTCGCGGCCGGTAATCAACCCCAACGCAGCGGATCGAGGCGCTGCGGGCGTCGAGCGATCGTCCCTGCCGATCGGCAAGGCGAAAGCGCAGGGCCTCTACGGTGCGCACCACCAGGGACTGGGTGGAGTCCTGTTCGACCTTGGCCAGGTAGAGCTCGCCAAAACGATCATCGGGTGCCACGGCGTAGACCTGGACCTCGCTATCCGGCTTACATGGAAGCACACAGTAGCCTTCGTCATCGCTCGCCAGTCCGTGAACGGCAAGCGGTTGCGTTTTTGCACCTCGGGCCGCACGGAGTTCGGCCCAGACATGCAGTTGGGTACCAGCGACCGGGAAGCCAGCTTCGTCCACGACCTGGATGCGGAGTTCCGCCGCTGCAGCCATCGCCACCTCGACAGGGAGCTCACCGCGAAAGCGGCTTAGACAGGGTTGATATCCCCGGGCACTGAGGCTCACGCCGTGGAATTCATCTACCCAGCGCAATGGAACCATGGCCACGCCGGATTCATCGGTGTGCAGCTCTTCCTGGCCCGCACGCAACGAAGCGTTGGCGATCGGGCGTCGGTCAGCTTCACCGATGACACGAATCGGGGCGCGTTCCTCGTCCGCGGTGGGAAGGACCAGGACTAGGGATTGATCCGGTGCCGGACCTCCGGGAAGGGTCACCTTTGCAGTCGCGCCACTCTCCGCCTTGGCATCCAGTGCACACGGCACCACCGGCACGACGAAGCGCGCAATTCCATCTTCGGACGTAACCTGACGGTGTTCAGGCCAAGCCACTTCCGAAACTCCCTGGGACGCCCAGCGAACGGAAACAGAGCCGAATGGCCTGCCGTCGGGATCCAGCACCTGGACTTCAAGTTGGCGCGCAGGTGCTACGTGAATCTCGGCCTCGCGGCCGGGAGTCAGGAGCACCCGTGGTTCAAGGGGGATCCAGTTGCCGTCGGCTGCGAGGATGGTCCATTGGCCCACTGGGACTTTGATCCTGCCATGGTCGTCAGAAGTCAGGACCAATTCCTGGTCGGTGGATTTCAAACTCCATGCCACTCCGCTCACGGCTTGCCCCGATCCCAGAATGATCATGCGGGCGGATGTCTTCGGGATCACCGGCTGCAAGCTCTGGGATTGGCGACGACCGGATCGGGAGGAAAAGGAAGTCACAGAATCGGGAGCCGCTGACAATTCCTGATCGAACATCGCTTGATCAGACTCAAATTGGGCTACCGAGGAGAACGATGGGAAAGCCCCAACGGTCAGCCCCACAATTGTGAGTGCGGTCAGCAACAAGAGGTAGTTCCTGAATCTGCTCACGACTTGACCCAGGCCCAGGTTCCGGCACTGTCCAGGCTCTGGCCCTCGATTATGTCGTCCAGATGGAGTTCGTCTTCAGGGGTCATCGGCATGCTCACCGAGCCGCTGGCATTCAATTGATAGGGTCCATCCACGGTGCCGTCAGGTTTCTCGATGGAAGCCAGAATCGGTCCTGGTCCATTATTGACGACCGTCATGGTGCCATTTTCCGTTGGAGCGAATTCACCAATGGCATTTTCGCCGTCGGTCAGTTCCCAAGTTCCCATCGGGTTCACGTCGGGCGGACCGATGACAGCAACGAGGATGGTGGCGGCTGCCAGGAGGCTGCAGCCGAGCAAAAGAAGAGTTCTTCTCATGGCGGGTTCGGGGTTGGAGGAAAAGGAAAAAAAGGCCGCCCGTGGATAGGGACAGGAAAGGCGGCAGATAGGCTCACTCGATCGTAATGGTCATTTTTTGATTGGCATTGATCTCGAGAACCTGGACGAGGGGCTTCAACGGAGCGTCAGCCCTTTCATCAGGCAGGAAATTGATGGAGGTCAGGTATTCGCCCTCCGGAAGAGGGAGACTGCGCAAGTAGCTTCGATGTTTCGTATTCCAAAGGAGTACGTTTTCGACCCAGCCTTCTTCCTTTGATTCAATCGAAAGGGATTGAGGTCGGAGTTTGTCCAATTTTTCACTGATTTCCAGGGTACCCAGGGGCGGCAAGGCCACATGGACAACCGGGTTGGCGGCGTCGTGGTTCAACTCGAACCGCCAGCCCTGGAACAGCAACGTAATCTTCAATTGGCCGCTGGGAAGACCGCTCAGGTTCAGGCTTCCATCCTCGTTTGGGCGGAAATGCAAACGACTTCCTATTTTGCCATCCGACAAATGAGATGGCATGGATTGAACTTGACAGGTAACGAGCTTCGGCACGGGCTGGGGAATGCCATCAAAGAGGAATTGCAATTCCAGTCCGACGTCCAATTGCAGCGTGAAGTTGTCATGAGCCTCTGCCTGTGGCAGCGGAACCTTGGGAGAAGGCACCCAGTTCTTCATCTTGGCTTGAACCATGGTCCCAATTATTTCTGGAACCACAATTTCAAAGCGGCCATTGGCGCCAGACTGGACCTTTCTGAGCTCTCCTTCCGGAGATTGGTATAGCACGTCGGCACCCTCCAATCCTTCTCCTACAGAATTAACCACCCTGCCCTTGCAGGTCACCAGAGGAGGCAAGGTGGCCGTCACCGCAACCTTGAGCAACGACTGGAAATCACCGGGAACGAAATCTCTCGAAAAGACGTCGATTCCTTGGTAGCGAACGCGGACCATGACCAATCCTTGGGGTCGAAGTCCCAGAATGGTAAGAACGTCATCGCTCCCGCCCCCGGCGGATATCCATTGGTAATCAGATCCATCATCGTCACCACCTAGGACATTCCAGTGAAGGGCAAGCTGCTTGACCTCGTGGCTGGAGAGCGCTCGGCCGAACAGGCCTTCATGGCATCGAACCTCCACAAAAAAGGTGGGCTGAATGCCTGAGTCCAAGTACTGCTGGGGAATGACGAATTGATTCTTCAGATCGAGCTCGAGGCCAAATGCGGGAAGCATCAGGTGTTCCATTCCGGTGGCGAGTTCCGCCACGGGAATGACCTTCGCCATGAAATGGGGATGCCAGAGATAGACCTCTGTCAAGTTCTCGGGAACGACGGCCTCCAGGTTTCCCATTTCGTCGGTAGATCCGATCAGGTGTTCGCCAACCCGGGCAAATACCTCAACCCCGCTCAACCCATCTCCAGTTGCAGAAACCACTCGCAGGGATATGGGCATAGAATCCGGGAGCCGTACAACTCCGAAGTCACCGTTTTCTGGGACCTCAGGAAGCAGGATCTCGATCTTGTTGCCATCAAAGGTGTTGGCGCTTTTGATATGAGCAAAGAGCTTGAGTCTTCCTGCTGGCAACTCCTTGAAATGAACGCGGAATTCACCGGTTGCAAGGTCATAGCTATTGAAAAGGTCATCGACATATTCAATTTCTCTATCATCGACCGGCACCACGGTGATCGTTTCAACGGAATCCTCGACCTCTCCCGCCGCATTCAACAGCAAACCGCGGAGTTTCGGATGTTCGCGAATGACCAGGGTGCCAAGGTGGCGGTCGCCTGGACCGACAGACAGGACTCCGGGTTCTCCGTCATCTGAAATCGAAAGCAGTTGATATCCCCGATGGTTGTAACTCAACCGCCCACTGGACTGGGCATTCAATCCAAAAAGTCGAAAGGAACCATCTGGTTCGACCAAAGCCAGGGCGGAACTCAGAGTCCTCCTGACCCAACCCTGCTCCTTGACATTCAGCGCATCGAAGACGGGCCCATCCAAAAATGCCTGAACTGAGGAGGAGTGCTGGTCCAAATCAAACCGCAGGAAGGTGACCTCAAGGGGAGTGTCTCCCCGAAATTCCAAGCGACCGGCCAACACTTCTCGATCCGCAAAGACAATGCGATTCGACCCAGGTTGGAAATCCCATTCAATCGCCTCGGCCAGATGGTTGTTGCCGTGTATCAGAAGCGGAGTCAATCCCAGGTAGCGAGGATCAAGTGGAATCTGCCTGGCCTCGCCTCTTGTTACTTTGATGTTGATCCGTTCTCCATTTCCCAACAGGCTGACACTGCCCGCGGTAGACAAGCCCCGTTCGCCTGTGAGGGAAAACGACACCGGTGGAACTCCCGGAGTCTCCGCCAGGTTGCGCGTGGCGGACGACTGAACGCTGGGAAGGATGGTTTCCACGCCAGGATCTATACCGACGAGCGAAATCCCATCGGAGGAGGATTCCACCAGCATTGAGGGAGCGGAAGCCCAGGGCTGGAAGAAGGCGAGCCAGATCGCTGCCAGACCCAATAAGGCAAAACCGGGCAAGCTGAGCAGGAAGGCGGCGGCACGGCTGAGGGCGGCGCTGCTGATGGTCAGAGGCGGAATGGAAGCCTCTCCGAGCAACAGGAAACACGGGGCCAGGCCGGAGCCCCCGTAGCGGTGCTTGAGGATCTTCTTGACCCGCTCCTTGCCGCGGCGCAGGTATGTGCTGATGGTGGCTTCGGGGCAGGCAAATTCCCGCGCGATCTCCCGGATCGCCTTGTGTTCGAAGAAGTGCAGCAGCAGGACGTGACGGTAGGGCTCTTCCAGACTGACCAGAGCCTCGCTGATCTGCGACGCTGCCTCTGCCTTCATCACCAGCTTGTCAGGCGAGGCCGGAAGGTAGCGCAGCTTGTCTCGCGTTTGCCTGCCCACCCTGCCCTCGCGCATACGTCGTCGCGTTTCGCGGATGGCCGCATCCGTATGCAGGTTGCGCATCATGGTCTTCAGCCACGAGCCCAGGTTCTTCCGATGCGCGGGCGGCTTCTCCACCGCGCGCAGCAAGGTGTCAGCTACAAGGTCTTCTGCTTGTTCCTGACCAACCAGGGACCGCGCAAAGGATTCCAGCGCCGGCATGTGGCGCAGGAAATCCTCAGAACTCAGGGGAAGAGGGTTCGCAGACATAGGCTCAACAGAAAAAACGAGGCCGCGGGGGAATCCGATTCAATAAAACCCCAAATCGCAACAAAAGGTCGCTCAGTCGCGCCATAACTCCCTTTTGTTCTTGTTCTTGTTCCAGAAACGGGTCCAGCCCAGGGTGTCCTCGTAGGCCTCGCCGGTGAGCGTGGTCAGCGAGCGCATCATCGGACCACGACACTTGCCCCAGCGTTCATTGGAGCTGTAACCGTCGTTCGAGTTGGCGGCGTTGCGGTAGGACTCGGCCTTCTTCACCAATTCCTTGGTGCACTCGCGCCGAATCGAGCCTGGTGCCTCCTTGTAATAGCGGAAGGCGCCGGCGGCGGCGGCCAACACGCTGTAGTCGTGATGCTGCAGCAGATCGAGCAGCTCTTGGTACTGCGCGTAGTCCTGAGTGCGGCCGACCCCGTCCACCACCGCGCTGAGGAACTTGGAGTCCTTGCGGAAGCGCTTGTCCTTGAATACCCGCCACAGCAGGTCGGCGCCGTGCTCGGGCATGCGCGCCAGCGCCCACACCCCCTTGCGCCAGATTCCGGCGTTGCCAGGGTTCTCCCGGGTGCGCACGCGAAAGGCACGATAGACCCCCTGGGCCAGGTCCTGGCGTTCGCGCTCGCCGTCACGGAGGGCCCTTTTCCATTCCGTGGCCTTGCCCTCGCCGCGGGCGATCTTCAGTTGGAAACCGCGCTCCGCCTCAAGCGAAACGGCATAGCGTCGCTGCAGGTCCTCGAGCGCGGCCTGAACCTCGGTGGTCTTCTTCTTGTCCTTGAGCAGCTCCTTGTATTGCTCCAGGGCCTGTTCGTTGCTGGGCGGCTCTTCCTGCTCGGGTGCCTGGCCAAGAACCGGGCAGCCGTAAAGCAGCAGAGCGCCAAAAAGAAGGGAGGTGCGGATGAACAACATGGCTCCGTGTATCCAGCATAACGCACCATAATCAGACCGGTTCCGGCCACTCTCTTCACGCCCATCACCACCCCATGCTCAATCATCCAGCCACAAGCGGGATATTGGCAGCGCGAAAAACCCATCGCCGAAAGAGGCACTCTCGGCGCCGGAGTGCAACACCACTCCGCGCAGAAATGCACCGCCCAACTCACCTCGCAAGCGGCGCAGACCGCTGAAATCGCTGCTGTCAACCTTCGTGCTCGCCTTGATCTCGACGCCGACCACCTCTCCAGCCGCGTTCTCCAGGACCAGATCGACTTCGTGTCCAGAGGTTGTCCGGAAATGAAACAAGCGCGCCCGGGTCCGGCTCCATGTCGCCTGCTTGAGCAGTTCCAACACGGCGAAGTTCTCGGTCAGGGAACCGCGCAGGTTGCCATTGGCCTTCAGGCGTTGCTGATCGGCCCCGAGAAGGTTTGCGGCAAGCCCGGTATCGACCAGAAACACCTTCGGAGATTTGATCATGCGTAATCCCAGGTTTCTCGACCACGCGGGCAGCAAGCGCACCAGGAATGTGGCTTCCAGCAGAGAGAAGTAGCGCTTCAACGTGGTCTGGGGCAGGTCGACGGTGCGCGCGATATCGGCAAAATTGAGCAGCCCACCGGTCCTGCTGGCCAGCAATTGGAGTAGACGGAACAGGGCCTCTGGTTCTGAGACCTGGGTCAGAACACGAACTTCCCGCTGCAGAAGGGTTGTCAGATAGGATTCGAACCACGCGCGCCGGCGCTCTTCTGCGCGCCGCTGAACCACTTCGGGGAACCCCCCGATGAGTAGGCGTGGAAGAGGAGAGCTCCAATCGGGGGGCGAGGATGAACGCGCAAGCGGATCTTCCCGTGAGAAAAGCCGGTCCACCCAGTCACCCTTGGAGCCCTCGATCTCACTGGCCGAGAAGGGCAGCAATGGAATGACCTCCATCCGCCCGACCAGACTCTCAGCCAGTGCCGGGAGTGCGCGGATCTCGGTCGACCCGGTCAGGAGGAATCGGCCGGGCAGGCGCGAGTGGTCCACCTCCTTTTTGATCGCTCTGGCAAGGTCGGGAATCAATTGCACTTCATCCAGAACCATGGGTCCAGACCGGTCAGCAAGAAAGCCCTCGGGATCGTTTGCCGCCGCAGCGCGCGAGAGCTGGTCGTCAAAAGTGACGTACTCCCAGCCCCTATCCCTGGCAATCTCAGCCGCCAGGGTTGACTTGCCAGCCTGGCGCGGGCCATGCAAAAACACCGCCGGAGTGTCGGCAAGAGAACGAAGCACGCTGGCATGAATGGAACGGGGAATCACAGCTTTAAGAGTGCCGTATTTATGGATGAATTTCAACCATTAACTGGCTGTTTTTCAACCACCATATTAAGCCAATCCCCCCTCTGCGGGGGTTTCCGGGCAGCTAGACTTTCTGACATGGCGATCGTGGAGCGCGTCCGCAGCCGCCGGTCCTGGCCGGCCGTCCTCTTCCTATCCGTACTCGCCGGCTGTCAGCAGGCACCCCCAGGGCCGGTGCTGCCGCCATGGGTCGACCTTTTCAACGGCCAGGACCTGAGTGGCTGGGTCAACGTCAACTGCGCCCCGAGCACCTGGACGGTGCGCGACGGCATGGTCATCTGCAGCGGCAAGCCCACCGGCGTGCTGCGCACCGAGCGCATGTACCAGGACTTCGACCTCGAACTCGAATGGCGTCACATGCAGCCGCAGGGCAACGCCGGCCTGTTCCTGTGGTCCGACGCGTTGACCGCCCGCGGCCAGCCCTTCACCCGTTCGATCGAGGTGCAGATCCTCGACGGACGCAACACCGCCAACTACACCAGCCACGGCGACGTGTTCGCGATTCATGGCGCGACGATGACCCCCGACCGTCCCCACCCCGCCGGCTCGATGCGCTGCCTGCCGAGCGAGCGCCGCAGCCTCGATTCGCCGCAATGGAACCACTATCTGGTGCGATGCCGCAACGGCGTGGTCAAATTGGAGGTCAACGGCAAGGAGGTCAGCGGCGGGCACAGCATCCGTCCGCGGCGCGGCTACCTGTGCCTGGAATCCGAAGGCAGCGAAGTGCATTTCCGCAACGTCCGCATTATTGAGCACCCGGCGGTCGAGCCGATGCTGCCCGCCGACATGATCGCGGTTGCAGACCAGGGCTTTCGATCGATCTACACCGGCATCGACCTCGACGGCTGGACGCCCGCCGCAGGCAATCTCAAGGGCGCCGGCTGGATGGCCGCCGATTGGCTCCTGCGCCAGCACAAGGCCAACCACTTTCTGCTCAGCAAGAAACACTACGGCGACTTCGAACTCGGCCTCGACTTCCGCTGGCTCGAGGCGGTGAGCGGCGCTCCCAGCAGCCACCCGAACCTCGCCGATGCCAGCGTTGAGCCCGACGCGCGCTGCCACGTCGCGCCCCCGGTGGTACCCGACGAACTCTGGCATCGCCTCGAAATCCGGGTCGTGGGCGGGCGCATGGAGATGAGCCTGGATCACTCGGCGGTGCAGATGGAGGAGCTCAACGGGCGCCCGGCGCGCGGCCGCCTGAAGCTGGGAAGCCCCTACGGCAGGGTCGAATACGCCAATCTCTATCTGAAGGAGCTGCCCGCGACCGAAACCAGCGGCGCCGAAATCCCAACAAGCAACTGACCGCGCCGGATCCATGCTCAAACTCCTCAAGAAGATCTTCTACATGGCCCTGATCGTGGCGGGGCTGGTCCCGCTGCTCTCCCACATGGTGATTTCCGAGGAGGCGGCCGCATTGGACCAGGAAATGCGCATCGACATGCCCGGCGGCGGGGCCCTGCCGCTGCGCCAGGTGCTGGCCCGCGCCGCGGCCGGAGAACGCATCAGCCAACGTCTGGGGCGCGCGGCGCCAGCCGCCTGGGAGGTCATCGAGGGTGGTTCGGTGCTCGAGGCGATGCTCACCGGGCCAGCCGCGCCAGGCCCCGGCGAAACCGATCTCTACCGCCTCGGCCGCCACGCCGCGCGCAGCGGCAAGATCGATCAGGCAGTGGCCCTGTTGCGTTCGGTGCCTGCAGAGCACCCGGAATACTCGCGCGCGCAGCGCTTCCTCGGCTGGGACCTCTACACCGAGCAGCTCGACCGCCCCGACATCGGCATCGACTACGTCACCCGTTCGCTGCGCGCCGACGTCTTCGAGGGCAACGCCTGGCAAGACGCCTACCGCGTCTACCTGAAGTCGATCACCCCCGGCTGGTTTCGCTAGGCGCCTCCGGCCTCACCCCGCCGGGCTTGCCAACCGCTCCGCGCCGCGCGGCGTAAGCTGCGCGGGTGACGTTGCCCCTGCTCCTGGTCCTGCCTTTTCTGATCCCGGCTCCCCAGGCCGAAGCCGATCCGCTGCGTTGGAGCGACGCCCTCGAGCTTGGTCTGGAAGGGCAGGGCTGGTCCGATACCGCCGCGCCCTTCGATCGCCTGCCGGCCGCAGCCGAGGCTCTGGTGCGTGCGCCGGTGTGGAAGCTGTCGCGCAATAGTTCCGGCATGGTGGTGCGCTTTCGCAGTGACTCGCCGCGCATCGAGGCGCGCTGGGAACTGATCTCGGCCACCTTGTCGATGCCGCACATGCCGGCGACCGGGGTCAGCGGTGTCGACCTGTACGTGAAGCATGAAGGGCAGTGGCGCTGGCTCGCCAACGGTAAACCCGGCGCTCAGAAGAACCACGCCGTGCTGGCGCAGGGGTTGATTGCCGAAGAACGCGACTACCTTCTCTACCTGCCGCTTTACAACGGCGTCGACAGCGTGCAGATCGGGACCGCCGCGACCGCAACGATCGAAGCCGCACCGCCGCGCACCGCCTATCAGCGGCCGCTGGTTTTCTACGGCACCTCGATCACCCAGGGCGGTTGCGCCTCGCGGCCGGGCATGACCCACAGCGCGATCCTCGGGCGTCGGCTGCAGCGACCGGTGTTCAATCTTGGTTTCTCCGGCCAGGGGCGCATGGATCTGGAAATGGCCGACCTGATCGCCGAGATCGACGCCGCGGTCTACGTCATCGACTGCCTGCCGAATATGAATGCCAACACGGTGGCGGCGCGCACCGTGCCCCTGGTCAGCCGACTGCGCGCCTTGCGCCCGGACACTCCGATCCTGCTGGTCGAGGATCGCACCTTCACCAACGCCTTCTTGAACCAGGGCCGGGCCAGCCATCACGCCGCCAGCCGCCGCGCGCTGCGCGCTGCCTATCAGGAGTTGTTGTCGAACGGCGTGCAGGGTCTGCACTATCTAGAGGGCCACCACCTGCTCGGCGACGACAGCGAAGCCACCGTTGACGGTTCGCATCCGACCGATCTGGGTTTCGTGCGCATGGCCGACGTCTTCGAACCAGTTTTGCGCGACCTGCTGAAGCCCGAGGTGGCCCCGCCAGCCCCATACGGGGCCCTGCCCAGCGCTGCGCAATTGCGCTGGCACCGACTGGGCTATTACGCCTTCGTTCATTTCAACATGAACACCTTCACCGACGCCGAGTGGGGCCACGGCGACGAAACCGCCAACGCCTTCCTGCCCACCGCGCTGGACTGCCGCCAGTGGGCGCGCACCTTCCGCGACGCCGGCATGCAGGCGGTGATCCTGACCGCCAAGCACCACGACGGCTTCTGCATCTGGCCTTCGGACCACACCGAGCACGACGTGGCCGCAACGCAATGGCGCGATGGCAAAGGCGACGTGCTGCGCGACCTGAGCGAAGCCTGTCGCGAGTACGGTCTTAAGTTCGGGGTGTACCTGTCGCCATGGGACCGCCACCACCCGCTCTACGGTTCCGGCGCCGCCTACAACCAGTTCTTCGCCGCGCAATTGGAGGAAGTTCTGACCCGCTACGGCGAAGTCTTCGAGGTGTGGTTCGACGGCGCCAACGGCGAAGGACCCAACGGCAGGAAGCAGGTCTACGACTGGGATCTGTTCCATCAGACGGTGTTCCGCCATCAGCCGGACGCGATCATCTTCAGCGACGCCGGTCCGGGCTGCCGCTGGGTCGGCAACGAGCGCGGCTACGCCGCCGAGACCAACTGGTCGACGCTCAACGGTGACGAGTTTCAGCCCGGCACCCCCAAGTACCGGCAGCTGACCGAGGGCCATCGTGACGGCAGCCACTGGATACCGGCCGAGTGCGACGTTTCGATCCGCCCGGGCTGGTACTACCACCCCGAGCAGGACGACCAGGTCAAGAGCCTGCGCCAATTGCTCGACATCTATTACGCCAGTGTCGGCAGCAACGCCAATCTGCTGCTCAACCTGCCGGTCGATCGCCGCGGCCTGGTGCACGAGAACGACGCCGCCGCGCTGCTGCGCCTGCGCGCCGCGCTCGACAGTATTTTTGCCGACAACCTCGCCCGCGGCGCGCGCGCCAGTGCTTCCTTTGTACGTGGCCAGTCCGGGCCCGGCGATGGTCCCTTCGCTTACGGCCCGGGCGACCCGCACTACGCTGCGGAACTCGCCATCGATGACGACCCCGACAGCTATTGGTGTACCGACGACGCCCATCTGCAAGCCGAGCTGGTGGTAGAACTGTCCGCTCCGCAAGTGGTCGACCATATCGTGCTTCAGGAAGCGATCGCGTTGGGACAACGGGTGGCGCGTTTCGCCGTCGACGTGCGTCAGGACGGAGCCTGGCGCGAGGTTGCCAGCGGCACCACCATCGGCTACAAGCGCTTCCTACGTTTTTCTACCGTGGTCACCAATGCGGTGCGCGTGCGCATCCTGGAATCGCTGGCCTGTCCGACCCTGGCCAACCTCGAGCTCTACGCGGCGCCGCCGGAAGTGCTGGTGATCGAAGCCCAGCAACACTTCCTTGGCGATCAACATGTCGTGTTGGCCAGCGACCACCCGCGCGCCGAGATCCACTACACCCTCGATGGCAGTGCCCCGAGCCAGAACTCACCCCGCTATAAGGGGCCGATCCCGGTCAACCGCAGCCTTACGCTGCGCGCGACCGCCTATGCTTCCGGCCGGCAAAGCATCGAAGCGCTGCGCATCGATATGACCCATTACGACGCCAATTCCCTGCGCGCGGCCACGCATTTCTTGCGTGATCCACCCACCGGCTTGCGTTACGAAGCCTTTGAGGGCGGCTGGCAGACCCTCGATCAGCTGCAGGGCAGCACCGCCACCGCGCAGGGAGAAACCGATCACCCCAGTCTGGAAGTGCGGCCACGCGACGAGAACTTCGCGCTGCGTTTCCGCGGTTTCGTGGTGGTGCCCAAGGACGGCGTGTACACCTTCGCCACGCGCAGCGACGACGGCAGTCGCCTGTGGATCGGCGATCAGCTGCTCGCCGACAACGACGGTCTGCACGGCATGGTCGAGGCGCGCGGGCAGATCGCATTACAGGCCGGCGCCCACCCGATAACCCTCGCCTACTTCAACCAGCGCGGCGGCATGGGTCTGGAGGTGTACTGGTCCGGGCCCGGCACGCAAATGCAGCCCATCCCGGCGACCGCCTTTCGCCGTTGACCCGCGCGCGGGTGCGAGGCTAAGCCAATAGTGGTTGGATCACCTGGCCGCTGACGTCGGTCAGCCGGAACCGCCGCCCCTGGTACTTCCAGGTCAGGCGCTCGTGGTCGATGCCGAGCTGGTGCAGCAGCGTGGCCTGCAGATCGTGCACGTGCACCGGATCGGCGACGATGTTGTAGCCGAAGGGATCGGTCTCGCCGTAGAGGCTGCCGGCGTTGACTCCGGCGCCGGCCATCCACATCGAGAAGCAGCGCGGATGATGATCGCGGCCATAGTCGTTGGCGGTCAGCCGCCCCTGCGAGTAGTTGGTGCGGCCGAACTCGCCGCCCCAAACCACCAACGTGTCTTCGAGCAGGCCACGCCGCTGCAGGTCGGTCACCAACGCCGCCGAAGCCTGGTCGGTCTCGCGGCACTGGGTACGGATCGCTCCCGGCAAACCGCCGTGCTGGTCCCATCCCTGATGGAACAGCTGGACGAAGCGCACGTCGCGTTCGGCCAGGCGCCGCGCCAGCAGGCAATTGGCCGCATAGGTGCCGGGGGTGCGCGCGTCCTCGCCGTAGAGTTCAAACACCTCGTCAGGCTCCTGGCTCAGATCAGTTGCTTCGGGCACCGAGGTCTGCATGCGGTAGGCCATTTCATCCTGCGCCAGGCGCGACATCACCTCGGGGTCGGCCTGGCGAGTGAAAGCCGACCGCGCCAGACCGCCGATCGCATCGAGCATGCGCCTTCGCGTGGCCGGGTCGACGCCGTCAGGGTTCTGCAGGTAGAGCACCGCGTCGCGGCCGGCGCGGAACTGCACTCCCTGGTAACGCGCCGGCAGGAGACCGCTGCCCCACAAGCGCGCGTATAAGGGTTGGCCGCCCTTGTTGCGCGTGACCATGACGATCGCGCTGGGCAGATCGGGGTTCAGGCTGCCGAGGCCGTAGGCCATCCACGCTCCCAGCGACGGCCGCCCGGCGATCTGCGAACCGGTCATGAAGAAGGTGATCGCCGGATCGTGGTTGATCGCTTCGGTGTGCATCGAGCGTACCACGCACAATTGATCGACGATCTTGGCGGTGTGCGGCAAAAGCTCGCTGACCCAGCGGCCGCACTCACCGTGCTGGGCGAAGCTGAATTGCGCCCCGGCCAGCGGCAGCGAGGTCTGGTTGCCGGACATGCCGGTCAGGCGCTGCCCCTGGCGCACCGAATCGGGCAGCTGTTCGCCGTTGCGTTCGTTGAGCAGTGGCTTGTAGTCGAAGGTCTCGAGCTGGCTCGGCCCACCGCTTTGGAATAGGTAGATGATACGTTTGGCGCGCGGCGCGTGATGCAGGCCACCGTCGGCGCGCGGCTGGGGGGGGGCTTGGGGTTCCTGGCGTAAGCCGGCCACCGCACCCACACCGAGCAGGCCACGAGCGCCACGCTGGAGGAAATTGCGACGAGAGAGATCGGGTTTCATCAGCGCAGGAGCGGTTTGGGGCAGGTTTGCATCAGCGCAGCATCAGGAAGGGGTCGGCGCTCATCAGCGCGGAAACGAGGACCGACCAGGAGGCACACTCGGTGGAATCGAGGTCTGCGGCCACCGCGGAGTCCCCCACCGCAAGCAGCGCCGAAGCCTGCTGCGGAGCGGCGGCAAAGGCCAGCCGCTGTTGCTTCAGGAGCTGTTCCAGGGCTTCCATTTCAGCCGCGTCGGCGCCACGCGCGGCGAGCAGAACGAAGACTTGCTGAATCCGTTCCGCGTCGTCGAGCTCAGGCCACTCACTCAAGGAGGACGCCGCCAGCACGCGCGCGGCTTCGACGAACTGAGGATCGTTCCACAACACCAGAGCCTGCAGCGGTGTGCTGGTCGATTCGCGCCGCGCCACGCAGACGTCGCGCTTGGCGCCGTCGAAGATCATCATCGACGGCGGCGGGGAAGTGCGTTTCCAGAAGGTGTAGAGGCTGCGGCGGTAGAGGCCCTCGCCCTGGTCCGCCTGATAGGTGTGCCCGCTCTTTTCTTTCCACAAGCCGGCGGGCTGATAGGGCTTGACGCTGAGACCGCCGATCGTGTCGACCAACAGACCGCTGGCGGCGAGCGCCGCGTCGCGCAGCATTTCGGCGCTCAGCCTGAGGGCGGGACCACGCGACCACAAGCGGTTTTCGGGATCGGCTTGCCGCTGCGCAGCGGGCACCGCCGAGGATTGGCGGAAGGTCGCCGAGAGCAGCAGCTTGCGCAACAGCGCTTTGCGATCCCAGCCACTGGCCTGGAATTCGCGGGCGAGGTAGTCCAGCAGTTGCGGATGGCTCGGCGCCTGACCCTGGCTGCCGTAGTTTTCGCTGGTGGCGACCAGACCACGACCGAACACCGCCTGCCACAGGCGATTGACCGCCACCCGCGCGGTCAATGGGTGGTCCGGCAGAAGCAACCACTGCGCCAGGCCCAGGCGGTCGAAGGGAAGCGCATCGGGGAAGGGCAACAACTCGCCTGGAGTTCCGGGGCTGACCCGAGCGGTCGGTTCTTCATAACTGCCGCGATGCAGGAGAAAGCTCGGCCGCGGCTGCGGCATCTCCTCCATCACCATCAGCGTTGGAATCGCATCGCGCGCGCGGTCGCGGCGCAAACGCGCCTGGCGCAGCGCCTCCCGCGCGCGGGCGCAAGCCTCGTCGACGCGCAACAGATAGTGCTCAAGATCCTGGCTGAATTCCGCAGCGGTCGGCGCCGCAGTGCTCGCCGCAATCTGGCGCACTTCCATGGCGCTCAAGCGATGGTCGAAGAACATCAGGTCGTCGACGCGGCCGCCGGCCAGACCACGGTCGCGGAAGCGCTGACCGAGAGTGGGAGCACCCGGTCCGCCGCCGGTGATGGCGTGCAGCAAGTGATCGCGCACCACCTCGGTTTCCGCGGGCCCGCCATTGAGGAATAGGCGCAAACCGTCGGCGCGCGAAGAGCCGTCGTAGCTCATCGCCAGGTGTACCCAGTTCGCGGTCGGCACTTCGGCGGTGGTGCGCACCGCGATCGCGTCTCCGGGCCAGAAGTGGACCAATGCGGCGGTCAGGCGGCCGTCTTCGATCAGCAATTGCCAACCCTGGCTGGCGGCATCGGTCCAGGCGCGCGAACGGTGCAGCACCACTGCGCGCTCCATGGTCCGCGGCAGTTGCAACCACAACGCCACCGAGAAGGGATCGGCACGAGTGAACTCGCCGGCGCCGGGGAAGCGCACGCCGCCATCGCCGTCGAGCTCGACCGCCTGACCGCGGTGACCGGCGACCGCGAGCGGCCCGTTTTCGAGCGTGGCCGGCCGATCCTCTGCCATCAGGTTGGAAAAACCGTCGGCTGGGTCGTCATTAAAGTCGTAGGCGTCCTGGGCTGCGGGTAAAACCAACTCCTGGGCCAAATCCCCGGCCAGTTCCTGGGCCAGTTCTTGAGCAGAGGAGCGCAACCACGCCGCGTGGCGCTCAGCTCCCGAGCGGCGTGCGCGCTGCAGCGCTTCCGTTGCGCGCACCACCAGGTTCGATGCCGCGGCGAGTTCCTGCTCTTGCGCGGCGTCGGGCAGCATCATCGCCGGTGTCGGCGTGGCGGAAGTGAAGTGCGAATACAGTCCGCTCTCGTCGATGTTGTCGAAGAAGGCTCCGAGGCGATAGAAGTCGCGCTGCGCGATCGGGTCGAATTTGTGGTCGTGGCAGCGCGCGCACTCGAAGGTCAGACCAAGGAACGCGGTGCCGAAGGTCTGAACGCGGTCGGCGACGTACTCGATACGGTATTCCTCTTCGATGCTGCCGCCCTCGTTGGTCTGTCGATGCAGACGGTTGAAGGCGGTGGCCACGCGCTGTTCGCGGGTGGCCTCGGGCAACAGATCGCCGGCGA
>JAJFFB010000161.1 GCA_021776925.1 Planctomycetota bacterium
CGCCTTGTGTCCTGTGGGGGATGCATGGGCCATGCTGGAGCGGCTTCGCGCTCCGTCAGTAGACCGCCGGGCTGAGCTCAGGGTGGCCCTGGCTGGGTTGCTTTCGCTTCCTCACATGCTGGGCATCGACGAGCCGGAATGGCTCAGCCAGTTCCAGGTTGCCCATGATGAGGATCGACTCGGAAGCGAAAAGAGGCACCTCGCGCTGGTCGCCGTAATGCGCAACTGGCTCGCTTGGCAGTGCCAGGGCGGGAAGGTGCCGGAGAGCGAGGAGCTTCGCGCCGAGTTAGATCGACTTGGGGTCCTCGTGCCGGCCTCTTCCGCAGGTTCTTCAGGCTGAATCAAGTCGTCAACTCGGGCAGGGGAACTTGCGAGAGTTCCCCGTGGGGCGTGAATACTGGGCCGGGGTTTTCTCCGTGGCTGTTGTGTCCGAAAACCTGTCCCTCCCGAAAACCCCGTCCGGCGTGGTTTCAACCTAATTCGGATTGGCCGGTGCATGAGGGGTTCGCACCGACTTCTTCTGTCGCGTTGCCTGGGCGGTCTTCATCCGTGTGATTCTGGGCTTCTCCAATTCAGGTGGCTTAAGCCGCCCGGGTGTAGACGTGGTGGAGTCCGCCAAGAACCGGCGCTGCGACGATGCGGCCTTTGCTGCGACGTGGGTGGGCCACTGGCCGCTGTCTTTCGAGTCCCTGATGTGCACGACCCGCGTTGTAGTAGGCGACCTACTTGTCGAGTAGGGCTCGCAGGCCAGCTTTCGACAGCACGATCATGTGGTCGAGGCACTCACGCCGAATGCTGCCGATGATCCGCTCTACATAACCGTCTGCCATGGGGACTGAGGCGTTGTCCGTAACATTTGACCTTTCCCCCAAAAAGTGGACACATGGAATAGCCTGATAGGCTGCCCATTGTCCTCATGACCAAGAAGAAACGACGCACCTTCACCCCTGAGCAGAAAGCCCAGGCCCTCCGACTCGCCGAGGAGCTCGGCAACGTCTCCCAGGCCGCCCGAGACCTCGATGTCTCGGCCGAATTGATCTACCGCTGGAAAAGGCAGGCCGAGATTGATGCCGGAAGAGGACCTTCCGGCGCTGTGACCACAGAGGATAGGAAAGAACTCGCACGGCTGCGCCGCGAGAACAAGCGGCTACGCATGGAGCGCGACTTTTTAAAAAAAGCGACGGCCTACTTCGCGAAGGAGAACGATCCGCCTACGAAGTGATGAAAGCCGAGAGCAAATACTTCCCAGTGCGACTCATGTGCAGAGTCCTTGAGCTACGCTCGAGCGGCTACTACGCCTGGCTGAAGCGCCCTCGCACCACCGACAGAATCCGCAGCGATCAAGAGGTCCTCACGGCCATTTTGAAGATTGACCGTGAGGTCAAACAGGTCTACGGGGTACCCCGGATGACGTCGGAGCCGCGAGACCGTGGCTTCGTGATCAATCACAAGCGGGTGGAGCGAATCATGCGTGAAAACGGCATACAAGGGGTCCCAAAGCGGAAATTCAAAGTCACGACGAATTCGAAGCATCGGCTTCCGGTGGCCGAGAACCTTCTGAATCAGGAATTCGACGTGGCCCAGCCCAACCAGGTATGGGCGTCCGACATCAGTGTGCCGCAGCAAAGCTGCATGAGAGATGAGGGAAAGGCCCCTCGCAATCGGCTTACAGGAGCAGGTTGCAAACCACCGCAAGCGGCTTGGGTCAAAAGCCCTGGTCGTGAGCGTTGCGGAAAAGGTACCCCGAGGTATCAGGTATGAATCGAAGAAGGCGAACACCCGTGAACTGCCGTTCAAGTGTCGAAAGTGCTAAGATGACGTCGAAACCGGGAGTTTTTGTTGGCCCGGGATCAGCATGGAAAGTGCCTGTTTATTGGCCATGCGGCGTCCGGCATAGAGGCAGCGCGATCTCGATTCAGGCTCTCGTGTGGAACTGCGGGAACCTTCGACTGCGATGTAAAGGGAAAGGCACAAGCCGAATCGGCGAGGCTGACAATACCGATGCGCAGTCAAGGGGCGGAGCGACTCGTAGTAGTGTTGAAGGGACTGTAATGGTTCTGGAGCGAAGGGGTCGCGTCATCGAGTCATGGACTCAGGTCAACCGCGCCAGCGGGAGGAGCCTGAGGAGATGACAAAGTCTTTTGAGATTCCGAAACAACTTGTCTGGGACGCGTTCCAACGAGTTAAAGCAAATGGAGGAACAGCGGGTGTAGATGGAGAATCAATCGAAGAGTTTGAGAGAGACCTCCGGGATAACCTTTACAAGATTTGGAATCGGATGTCATCGGGGAGCTACTTTGCTCCTCCGGTGAAGTCCGTCATGATTCCGAAGAAAGATGGGGGACAACGAAGGTTAGGGATTCCGACGGTTTCAGATCGAGTTGCCCAAACGGTGGCGAAGATGGTGCTTGAGCCCATGCTTGAGCCGATTTTTGATCCAGATTCGTTTGGCTATCGTCCAGGTCGATCCGCGTTGGACGCGGTGGCCCTGGTAAGGCGAAGGTGCTGGAAACGCGATTGGGTTGTTGAATTTGACATTAAAGGTCTGTTTGACAACATCGATCACGCTCTTCTCCTTCGTGCATTGGAGTGGCACTGTAAAGTGCCATGGGTCGTCATGTATGCAAAGCGATGGATGACGGCTCCGCTCCAGGACGAAGACGGCACACTTGTGCCCCGCGATCGGGGAACTCCACAAGGAGGCGTTATCAGTCCATTGCTTGCAAACCTGTTTCTTCATTACGTTCTGGACGCTTGGATGCGCCGCAGTTTGCGAAGCGTGCAATTCGTTCGGTACGCAGATGATGCCGTGGTCCACTGCAAGAGTGAAGCGCAGGCAAGGTTTGTATTGCAGAAGCTCGGTCAAAGGCTGGGGGAATGCGGGCTAGAGCTGCACCCGGGAAAGACGCGGATCGTTTACTGCTCCGATGAAAATCGGTGTGAAACTTATCCCGTCATCCAGTTCACATTTCTGGGCTACACTTTTCGTCCTCGCAAGACGGTCGATAAGTACGGTCGAGTGTATGTGAACTTTTCTCCGGCAGTTAGCCGCGAGGCTTTGACAGCCATGCGGCAGAAAGTGCGAAGCTGGCATATCCAACTCAAGCCCGACAAAGGCTTGGGTGATCTCTCGAACATGTTCAACCGGGTCTTGCAGGGCTGGAAGAACTACTACGGTCGATTCTATCCAACGGCACTGAAGCCCTTGTGGCGGAGTGTCAATGACTACCTTGTCCGCTGGATGCGGCGAAAGTACAAGAACCTCGCAATCGGGGTGACCCGTGCTGCGCGTGCACTTGGACGCCTCGCCGAGAAATCTCCGAATGCATTCGTACATTGGCAACTCGGATACATCCCGAAGGCTCGATGATGGGAGCCGGATGAGCTGAGAGGTTCACGTCCGGTTCTGAGAGGGGCTGGGGCTGCAATGCCCCGGCCTACTCACCCCTACATTTCGACTGGAGAAGGCTGGATGTACCTGGCCGTGGTGATGGACCTGTACTCGCGCAAGATCGTGGGCTGGTCGATGGACAAGCACATGGCGACCAGCTTGGTCTCCAATGCACTGAGAATGGCGACGGGGATGCGCGACCCAGGGGACGGCTTGATGCACCACTCAGACCGCGGCTCCCAGTACGCAAGCAATGAATACCAACAGATTCTCCGCGCCAGGAAGATCAAAGTCAGCATGAGCCGAAAGGCTTGCTGCTACGACAATGCGGTGGTGGAAAGCTTTTTCGGCACCCTGAAGCAGGAGCTTGTTTACCGCCATAGTTTTGCCACACGGGCAGCTGCCCGTGTGGCAGTGGAAGACTACATCGAGGTCTTCTACAACCGAATCCGGAAGCACTCCACGCTGGGCTTTCTCAGCCCAGCTTCCTTTGAATCCTTGCACCCGGCAGCCAATGCTGCTTAAATAAAGTGTCCACGGAATGGGGGAAGCTCACATTCGGATACCGAGAGAAGCGACCGCCTCATCAAAAACCCGGCCGTATGCACCGTCGCGGTCACGCAAGAGGTAACGCGGTCGGGTCTCGGCATGGGCAAACGCGAGCTTGATCTGGCTCGCAAGCCAGAATGCAGTCGGTTTGTCGTCACTCCGGTGTGCAGGATTATGCGACGGTCGTGAGTGAGGACTACGAAGACAAATAGGCGTCGAAACGTCAGCGTGGGAACAACAAAGAGGTCGCAGGCGTCAATCTGGGAGGCGTGATTGCGCAGGAAGGTGAGCCAGCGCTGGCCGCGCCCAGGCGAGATCCGACGGACCATGTATTTGGCGACGGTCGATTCTGCGACGTAGTATCCCAAGAGCCTCAGTTCCACCTGGATGCGTGGCGCACCCCAGAGGCAATTTTCGCTGGACATCTGGCGGATTAGAGAGATGACCCGGCGAGGGATCGTAGGCCGACCTGACCTTTTTGATTTCACCCGCCAATAGAGCCGCCATCCGCGCTGGTGCCATCGAGCGACGGTGTCAGGCTTCACGATGACCAAGGCCTCGCGCCAACCGGGCCAGGATTTACGGAGGAAAACCCAGAAGATTCGATCCAGGCGCCGCAGACGAGGGCGGGGGACGTTTCGCTTGAGTGCGACGAGTTGCTGACGAAGAGCGAGATTCTCCGCGATGAGGGATATTCGTGGCGTAAGGAGTAGCCCCAGAAGCTTGAATAGGAACAGCATTTGAGACCAGTTTCGACGCTTCTTGAGGCCTCGTCAATCGTCGGGTATAGGGTCCCTGGCCGGCGGATGGGGTTTTCGGGAGGGACAGCCACAAACCACGGTGACTCCTGGACTTAGAACTCGGCCAAGTTCTTACACTGTTCGGGAGATGGCCGAGTATTCTGCTAACCTCTAGACCCCACGTGGCGGAGGCCGCATGGGGCACTGTTCTTAATCGTCATTCTAGTAGAGGTTTAATGAAAACCTCGATTCGCCCCCAATCGAGACCTGCCTGGAGATCCCCCTTGAGTCAGCTTCTCTCTTGCAGAAAGCAACTTGGCTTTCCGACTAGTGTCTACGATCCCGTTCTACTACATCAAATCAATGGCAACCAGAAAACCCACCAGAAAGACCAACACCATGAAATCAACTGGCCGGTCCGAAGCAGCTCGGCATCGTGGATTCGCAACGCTTCCCAAGCTTGCGGTAACTGCTGGGAAGCCCGTCGAGTTCGATGCACAAAGCCTACTGGGTTCCGCGCCGAAAGCCGGAGATGAGGCGAAGTGGATCATCGATGGAAAAGAATACAGTGGTGAGAAGGTCTCTGTAACTTGGCGTCAGGCGAAGAAGACCAACTTCTTGCTTTCCAGAGGAGGCCGAACGTATGAGAAGGAGCTCCTGGTTGGGGTTCATCCGAACATTTTCTCCACGGAGCCTGAACGCCTCGATTTCTTCTACTGCCTCGTCTTCGAGCACCGCGGAAGAGTCCACTTCATTCCGTTGGCTCCCAACGCTGAGGCTGACGCCGAATTCGACCTCAATTTCACAAGCGGGTTGGCTGCTGAAGTGGACTCGAACCTTGCGCTAACGAAGGCTCTCACGGATCATCAAAACCAAGTCTATTCCTGCAAGGTCCTAAAAAACCCATTCCTCAACCCGAACCATATCCGGAAAGGTCTGTATTCCGTGTTCGACAGCGAGGCCATCTATCTGGGGAAGGCGGAAGCGGTGACAAGCGCGGTTGGCGGCCTGATCGACGCCCTGGACCACAACCTCAGTGCCACCACGGCGGATTCGATGAACCACGCCGCGGTCTTCCAGGAGCTCGCGAATCTCGTGCGGAGCTACGACCCTAGCGCGGTGGACACGAGCATCGGGGTTCGCTTCCCGATCTCGGCCCCTGCTTCGCCTGCGCAGGAACTGTCCGATTGGTTGTCGGGTGTGATCGGACCGACGTACTCCGCTGGCCGGGACTTTTTGAGTGACATCGCCGGGACGCCAGTGGGTGAGCCGGGTCCGAACATTCCCTACATGATTTCCTACAATCCGCACGACTTCAACTTTGGCGTGCGAATCGGGTCTGATATCCAGGGTTTCACCTTCCAGCAAGCCAATGCCATTGGGGACGGATCCGAGATGGCTTTCGACTCTTTCTACGATCGCGCCACGATGTCCTGGTTGGCATCGGAGAGCGTTACCACGGATGTGGAGTTTACCGTTGACGCGGCTACGGGTACATACACCTCTGACGTGGGCTTGCCTCGGGTCTCTAAAGAAGAGATGCAAATGGGCGCTCTGGGTGATGCTTGGGATGCGGTGACGGACTTCGTCGAGGAGGTGTTCGAAGCGATCGGTGAGACTATCTCAGATGCCGTGGATACCGTGGGGGAATGGTTCAGCGGCTCGGACGGGAATGCCGGGGGTAAAAAGAAGCCGGACGAGGCTGCAATCAAAGCACAACGGAAGAAGCTCCAGAAAGCGACCAATGATGTCCGGAATGCAAGAGCGGAACTAGAGTTTGCGCGGAAACAGTTGGCAAAATACGAGAAGATAAATAATGAGAATGAGAAATCCGGGGAGCCATATTTCAAGCTGAGACTCCCTTATTCGATCGGGGTCTACGAAGAGAACTTGGCCAAAAGTCTGCGGACCCTAGAGAAGGAGTGGGGCGCGTTGAAGGATATGAATCGTGGTGGCGGGGTGACTTATCCGGCCGGTCCAGAAAACGACCCCGACTTCTTTCCTCCACCTGGATTTTGGAAAGGCTGGCTAATGAGCCACAATTCGCCCATGGCAGTAGTGAGCCGAGTCGCCGGGTGGGTCGCGATTTACCCGCCTGACCAAGATTTCGATTTCGATGCCTACGCCGGCCATATCCTCTCGCTCGACGCCGGCTTGGATCAGCTCATTCAACCCGCTGGGCCAGAAGACGAATACGGGTACTCGCCGGACCTAGTTTGGGTGGATTCGGCAGAGGACGACGCCCCCAAAAAGAAGCTCGTATCTTCCATGGCCGGATCCTTCGTCGACGCCCGACTCAAGGCTGCCGCCGAGCGGATCAAGAGAATCGGCTTGAGAGAGGCCGAAGACGCCCTCTTCGGCCTGGCCGGAAGCGCGACATGTGCTGAGGACGAGGCCGTCTGGCCAAAGGCCGGCCAGGTATGCGCGTGCTGCTGTTGTCGACACCACGCTCATGAAGAGTGTTGCTGACCTCGGTGCTTTCCTGACGTTGTTCTCGATGCCCCCCGTCTCTCCGTGAGTGTGAGGCGGGAGGCTTCGGCAAGGGGAACGTTCCATCTTTTGGACCGGAGTTCCCCGTAGGGTTTAAAAACTCGGCCGATTTCTAAGTCTCTTGGCCATACCTGTTTATGTCTTCCGAAAACCAGGAAAAAACTGGCGACCAAGTTGTAACTCCGGCAAATCCACGAGGGAAAGTCCAAGAATTACCACCTGGCGTTGCATGGCATCGGCCGTCAAAGCCAAATTCTCCGGAGCCCGTTGTGTCCGAAAAATTAGTCGAGGAACTGAATGGAGCAACATTGGTTTGCTAGCGTCTTATACCAGCTAGACTTTACCGAAACCCAAGTCTTCAACCGTGGTGAAGGTCTCGATTTCAAACCACTGAGGGAACATCTCCAGTGTTTGGTGGGGCGGCCACCCGGAATCGTCCACCAGCCACCCTTCGAGTGCTTCCTCGAACAATTCTGCCCAACAGGATTCCACAACCGCCTTGCGGGAGGCCTGGTCCTCGAACTCAGGGACAAGATAGATGTGTGGATCCGCTCGCATATCTTCAAAGAAGGAAGCCACAAACCACCGTGGCCCTTGGACAAAGAACTCGGCCGAGTTTTTACGCCCTACGCCCACAAAATTCCATACCTGGCGGAATTGATGTCAAGTATTTGCCGCGGAATCGTGGTGGCTCAGACCCTGAATCCGGCACTTCTGCTAGCCTCCAGACATGTTCCTTGCACTTCTTACCCCCCTAATTGCATCGGCGGCCCTCCCTCAGGAGCCGCTGCCCCACTTTGAGAACCAACCCGGTGTCCTGGAATTGTCCGGTCGCATGATCGCGCGTCCGATTCAGGATGATCCTGTGGCCCGAGCCGCTGCTCGTGCCGAGGTCGAACCCTGGGTAATTCGCGAGTACTCAAAGGTCGACGAACTCATCCTTCAAGTTCCTGAAGGCATGGATGAGAACCATTTTGCCGCCCAGTTGGTGGCATCGGCGGAATGGGAATACGTGCATCCTGATTGGATCTGCTATCCGATCGACACGCCCGATGATCCACTGTTCGGAAACCAATGGCACCACGCCACCATCCAATCCGAGTTGGCCTGGGATTTGATCAACAGCGCTTCAGGGCGCATTGCCGGCTGGACGGATACCGGTGTCGATTTAGGCCATCCCGATCTGGCGGCTTCTCTGCTTCCCGGTTACAACGCGGTCGATCGACTCACGCAAGCGCAAGGCGGCGATCTGCAGGACATTAATGGTCATGGCACTTTGACCGGCGGGACCATCGGCGCGATCGGCAACAACAACCTTGGTGTGGCCGGTGCATGTTGGGACATCCAGTTGCTGCCGGTGCGAGTCTCCAACCTATCCAGCGGAGGTGCCTACCTTTCCGACCTGGAACATGGCGCGCGTTGGGCGGTTGAAAATGGCGCGACCACCATCAGTGCAAGTTACAGCGGAGTCGAGAATGCCTCGATTCAAACCACTGGCGCCTATGTGCGCTCCCTCGGCGGT
This sequence comes from Planctomycetota bacterium, assembly GCA_021776925.1. Lineage (GTDB taxonomy): Bacteria > Planctomycetota > UBA1135 > UBA1135 > UBA1135 > JAJFFB01. Next base: position 8,693 of record JAJFFB010000161.1, read on the forward strand.
TTGTACTTCTACGCCGCTGGCAACTCAAGTGCCAATCACAGTGGCTTTGATTGGGCGGATGTTGTTGTGGTTGGAGCCACCGACCAAATTGACGATCGGGCTTCCTTCTCCAGTTTTGGCCGTGGAGTTGACCTGACATCGCCGGGCGTCAGCATTTGGACGACCGCTCTCGGTGGCGGCTTCAATGCCTATTCAGGAACCAGTTTGTCGACACCCTTGGCCAATGGAGTTGCCGCTTTGATGTGGGCAGCAAACCCATACCTCGACACCTACCAGATCGAAATGCGCCTGTACGAATCCTGCGATGACCTCGGTGCGCCAGGCGAAGACGATGTGTTTGGTTGGGGCCGTACCAACATGAACCAGGCGGTGCACGCAGCGGTGGAAGGTAATATGGAGTTGACCGCTCCGGTGCTCCATCAGGACAGCATTGAAACGCTCACGGTTAGTGGTGCACCACCTTCAACCAGGGTCTACCTGGCCTATTCGCTTGCCGGTCCGGGAACTACGCCGATCCCGGCGCTGCTAACGGTAATGGGCATTGCTTCACCCATTCAAGCGGCCACTGCAATGTCCAATGGCAGCGGCGACGTCAGCATGTCGAAATACATACCTGGTGGAACCGCAGGCACCATCGTGTGGATTCAAGCCATCGCCAGTGGCGATACTTCAGATGTTGAGATGCGCGTAATCCAATAAGGCAGTATGTACGGTGGCTGTCCCTCCCGAAATCCTTGTCCGCTATGGTTTGGACAAGATTCGGCTGGGCCGGGGCATGAGAGGTTCGCACCGACATCTTCTGTCGCGTTGCCTGTGCGGACCTCACCCGTGCGTATTTGGGCTTTTCCAATTCCAGAGCGTAGTGACCGAAAATTCAGCCGAGGATTTGAATGGGCAAACATTGGGTTGCTGGCTGCCTAAACAAGCGAGACTTCACCGAAACCCATGTCTTCAACCGTGGTGAAGGTCTCGATTTCGAACCACTCAAGGAACATCTTCAGTGTTCGGTTGGGCGGCCAGCCGGAATCGTCCACCAGCCAGCCTTCGAGTGCTTCCTCGAACAATTCTGCCCAACAGGATTTCACCACCGCATCGCGAGAGGCCTGGTCCTCGAATTCAGGGACAAGATAAATGTGTGGATCCGCCCGCATATCTTCAATGACGGTTTTCGCAAGTCCTTCCATGTCGTCCAGCGACAGCCACTGCAAGAAGGGGCTCAACGGCCGGAGAAGGATGGCAGAGCGATTCAACATGTCCGCTCAATCTACGCTGCCCGCTTGTGGAAGCGCAACAAGCCACCCAAACGCTCTCTACAAACCACACCGCCGGCTGACCTGCCGCCGCCGATTGGTTGGATCAACTCGTTTCCAAGGCCCTGGTGATTGCGTTCCTCATGGTAGTGGCCCAGATACTCAATCGTGTGCTGTTGGAGTCGATTGAGCCAGCCCGCAGCCGACGCCATGAGAACTTGGAATGGAAACGTCCCGATCGGCCTTCTTCAAGTCGTGTCCCTCGTAACCGGCTGGGGGATAGGCTGATGTGTCCGCTCGCCATGGCTCAGAATGAGCTTGGCTGGGTTTTCGGACACTACGAGCCTGTGATTAGCAAAGAGGATGTCGGGACAACGGTCCTGGCACAGGAGACTCACCTGGGAAGTGGGCCCGGATCTGTGTGTCACACCGAAGGTGATGGACAGCCGTGGGGCGAATCCGTAGCTTTGAGGAATCGGCGGCGTTCATTGCATTCGATTACAAACCCACCGAGACCTGAGCTTCATCATCCATTGGGGATTCCTTCACCGACGTCACGGATTTTTATCGCTCTGCTCCTAGCGTCCCTCGTCCAGCTTGGCTGTACGCAGGGCGAGATCATCGTTCATGGCGATTCGGTGGAGACAAAAACTTCGTCCCGGTACGACGACCGGCTTTCGCCCATTGAGTTTGCCGACCCGCCGGTCCATTCGCGGCCCGGTTCGTTTTGGGACTGGCTGAACGGGTCGATGAGCAGGGAGCAAATCACGCGGGATCTGGAAGCAATGAAACGCGGCGGCATGCGCGGCGGCGAGATTTGGGACGTGGCTGCCTACGCCGATCCTGATGGGCGGGTGCCTGCCGGGCCGGCGTTCCTTGGGCCGGAATCTACTCGCTTGATGGTACATGCGATTCGCGAGGCCGATCGGCTCGGCTTGGAGATCGGGGTGGTGGCCTCAAGCGGTTGGAATGCGGGCGGTTCCTGGATCCCCCCGGAACACGCTGGGAAGGGGCTCTACTACTCGACGACCAGCGTGACCGGGCCGGGCAAATTCAATGGCGACCTGCCCATGCCGGAGCTGCCGAAGCTCTGTCCCCGGGACCAGGACGGCAAGCCGATCTATCTTCGCGAGGTGGCGGTGCTGGCCGTGCCCCACCACGGTTCCAAAACGATCGCCGATGTCGATCGGGTTCTTGATCTCTCATCCATGACCGATGCCGATGGAACTCTGCGTTGGAATGCGCCTGAAGGCGATTGGACCGTCCTTCGTTTTGTCTGCACGAACCATGGACAGCAGTTGATCGTGCCAAGTCCGGATTCGGGCGGACCGATGATCGACTTCTTCGACTCTGGGGCCACCGAGTTTCATCTGAATCACATGGTCACCACGATCCTCAAGGAATTGGGGAAGGCATCGTTTGAGGGAACGAGCTTCAAGACCCTGGAGTTCGACAGCATGGAACTCGACGGATTCACGCCCTGGAACGATTCGATGGCCGATGCGTTCCAGCGGCGGGTCGGCTATCCGGTCCTCCGCTATCTGCCCCTATTGGCCGGTTGGAAACTGGCGGATCAGGACCTCCATGAGCGCTTCCTTTACGACTGGCGCAAGATGGTGAGCGACCGCCTGATCGATTCACATTACGTGACCGGCCGGAAGTTTCTCGAAGCCTATGGCGTGAAACTGATCGCCGAGTCGGGCGGACCGGGGCCGCCGATCTGGGATTCGAATCCGGTGGACGGTATCAGGGCGCTCGGGGCGGTCGATATTCCGCGCGGTGAATTCTGGATCCGGCATCGCGGGATCTTCCTGATCAAGGAAATCGCGTCCGCCGCGCACGTCTATGACAAACGCCTTGTCGATGCGGAATCGTTCACCACCTGGCGTCGCTGGGTCGACGGGCCGTTGAATCACAAGAAGATCGCCGATCGCGCCCTGTGCGAAGGCTTGAATTGTTTCTCGTTCCACACCTTCGCCAGTTCGCCACCGGAGGCGGGACTGCCCGGTTGGGCCTATCACGCCGGCACCGACATCAATCCGACGGCGACCTGGTGGCCGATGGTGCGTGCGTTGACCGACTACCTGGCCCGCTGTTCCCACATGCTTCGGCAAGGTTGGTTCGTGGCTGACGTCTGCTATTACTATGGGGATCAGGCACCGAACTTTTATCCGCTGCTGTGCAATGTTCCTGAACATCCCTTGTTGGATGGTCTTCATCCGGGGTACGACTATGACGTCTGTTCTTCGCAGGTTATCCTTGAACGGATGCGCGTTGAAGAGGGCCGGATCGTGCTGCCGGATGGCATGAGTTACTCGGCGTTGGTGCTGCCCGAGCAAGACCATATCCCTGCAGCTGTGCTCGAACGGATCCGTGATCTGATAGCCGACGGGGCCACCGTGATCGCCCATCAACGCCCGACGCGTGCCCCCGGCCTGCAGGATCATGAAAAGGAATCCAAGACGGTGGGTCGATTGGCCGAGGAGCTTTGGGGGCGGGAGATATCTTCGGGGCCACTCGGCAGGGGACGGTTCATGGTCACCACCGATCGGAGCGGGGCTCTCCGAGAAATTGGGGTCGGCGAGGATTTCAAAATCGTTGGACGCACGGAAAATGACCTGGGGCCCTTGGACTTCATTCATCGCAGAACCACGGATGATGATTTCTATTTCGTCCGCAACAAAACGAGGGAAGCGCTATTCCTGACCTGCCGGTTCCGGATTGCGGCGGAGGCCACCGGTCAGTCACCGGAATTCTGGTGGCCCCAATCAGGAACCCGAAGTGCTTGCCCGGATTGGAAAACCGTCGAAAACGGCTATACCGAACTTCCGCTGGAGCTTGGGCCGCTGGGATCGGTGTTTGTCGTCTTTCGGAAAACGGGCCCAGGTTCTGATCCGCCGCTTGATCCCCTGGCAATCGAGACTTTTGCCGCGGCGGAGGCTCCCGCGAGTATGACCCTCACCGGCCCCTGGCAAGTCGAATTCCCCGAGGGATGGGGCGCGCCGCTTGAAGCGACATTCCCCAAGCTGCAGAGCTGGACCGAGTCCAAGGATGAGGGGATCCGCTTCTTCTCCGGAATCGCCACCTATCAAAAGTCCTTCGATGTCCCGGAATCGTTGGCCGAGAAAGAGCGACTCTTCCTTCAACTGGGTGACCTCGCCGAGATTGCCGAAGTCACCCTCAACGGCAGTCGGCTCGGACTCGTCTGGTTGCCTCCCTATCGGATCGAAATCACCCGCGCGATTCGGGTCGGAGCGAATACGCTGGAGATACGGATCGCAAACCTCTGGGCCAACCGGCTGAACGGCGATTCGTTGCTGCCCGAGTCAGCTCGCTTCACACGAAGCAATCTTGACCGGATGCAAACCGATCCGACCTCGGACAGTTCATACGGCCGGATTCCCAACGGAAAAACCCGACCCGTTTACAGCGAGATTCCACCGCTCATGAAATCGGGCCTGCTCGGCCCGGTGCAAATCATCACCCCCGAGGTAGGGGAGTAGAAGAACCATCAGCGCGGCCCGGGTGCCAGATGATCGAGCCAATAGCGGACCATGTGCATGCGCATATGAACCACAGTGCCCGGGCCTTCGCGCAGGCCGTGGCGGCGATGGGGGTAGCTCATGTAGTCGAAGGGTTTGCCGAGTTCGATCAGCCGATCGACCAGGCCTTCGATGATCTGCACGTGCGTGTTGAGCTCGCCCGTTCCGTGGATGATCAGCAGCTTGCCCTGCAGGCCTTCTGCGAAGTGGAGCGGCGCCGAGTTGTGGTAACCCTCGGGGTTGGTCTCGCGCGTTTCCATGTAGATCTCCTGAAACCATGCGTTGTAGAGCCACGGCTGCGGCTTGGCCGCCACGGCGATCCCGACGTGGTAGACGTCCGGCTTGCGGAACATGGCGTTGAGGGTGTTGGAGCCACCGCCGCTCCAGCCCCAGATGCCGACACGCTCGGTGTCCACGTAGGAACGCGTGCGCGCGAGTTCGTGCACTGCCGCCGCCTGTTCCTTGGTTGAAAGCGGCCCCAGACTGCCGAAACAGGCGCGGCGCCAGGCGGCTCCCTTCGGTGCGGGCGTGCCGCGATTGTCGATCGACACCACGATGTATCCGAGGTCGGCGACTACGCGGTGGTAGTGGGCTTGTGACTGCCCCCAGGCGTCGAGCACGGTCTGCGCGTGCGGCTCGCCGTACACGTAGACGAGCAGCGGATACTTGCGCGAAGGGTCGAAGTCGCGAGGCTTGATCATCCAGGCGTCAACGGTGACGTCGCCAGGAAGCTCGAGTTGCAGGAACTCGGTGGGGTGTACGATCACTTCTTCCGCGCGTGCATGAAGATCTGCGCGATCACTGAGCATGCGCACCTGTTTGTGATCGGGCAGCGAAATCAGTTCCGTGACCGGCGGTGCGTCGAAGCTCGAGTAGGTGTGGAAGGCCCACTTGCCGCCGGGCGCGATGTCGTAGTCGTGGGTGCCCGTTTGGCCCACTGGTGTGACAGGGGCCGGGGTCTTCGAGCCATCGAGTGGCACGCGGTACAGGTACTTCTGCGTGGCGTTTTCGGGCGAGGCATAGAAGTAGAACCACCCGTCGGCCTGGTCGACCTGCGCGCGGGCAATGATGTCGTAGCCCTCGGGCGTCAGCGTCGCGAGCAAGGCGCCGTCGCGCGCGTGGAGGAAAGCTTGGCGCCAGCCTTCCCGTTCACTCAGCACCAGAAAGGCCGCGCCATCGTCAAGCCAAGTCAGGCCGGAATTTGTGCCGTAGCTGGCGACGACCCATGCGGGGTCGCTTTCATGAAAGATGCGCGTCAGTTCGCCGGTGCCGGCGTCGGCCAGCAGGAACTCGCGCTCGTCGCGGAAGCGGCTCAGCTTTTCGATCAGCAGTTCATCGGAGTTCGGGGTCCACTCCACCTGCCCCAGGTAGTAGCCCTCCGGTGGCGCTTGCAGATCCAGCCAGCGGACCTCGCCGCCCTCCGCGGCCACGACGCCGATTCGTAGCGAGGTGATTGTTCCGCCTACGCGCGCGAACCGGTCCTCGGTCACCTCCGGGTAGGTTGGATCGCCTGGCACCAGGCGGGCGCGTAGCCGCACCTTGGATTGATCGGTCTCGACAAAAGCCAGCCACGTGCCGTTGGGACTCCACACCGCGCGTCCGTTGCGAATCGCCTTCGGGACAGCCGTCCGCCCGACCTGCGTACGCTTGCCACTCGCAAGGTCGCGGATCCACAGGGTGCCTCCCTGGTTCATCAGCGTGCGTTGCCCGTCCGGAGAGAGGAGGCCGCGGGGGGCTTGTTCCGCTACCGGTGCTGGAACAGAGCGCACTCCTGTGGCTGCGTCGTAGGCGACGCGGACCGGTTCCGACGAACCGGACATGCGCTCCCGCACCGTGTAGCCGGTGCCATCGGGCAGCCACCCACCCCGGAAGGGGGTGGCGCCGAATTCATTGCGTTCGTAGATCGCACGGATGCGCGCCTCGGCTTGCGCGAGGACCTCGGGCGAGGACTGCGCCGTGACGGGGGGGGTAGAACCGGCAATGCCAACCAAAAGAGTGAGAGCAAGGGAGAAGGCGTTCATGGCAGTGGGGCTCCGGGACAACGAGCCTACCGAGCCTACGCACGCGGCGCTTGTCGACGTCAGGCCTGAGAGAGCCAATCGTCCAGAGACCGATGGCCATCCCACAACTCCTTCTCGTTGCAGTCCCAGGTGCTTCCAATGAATTCACCGGGGAAGTTCCAAAAAGGATCATCTAAGCGGGCAAGGTATCGATCGGCAAAGCCCAATAATCCGAAGCCACAGCCCCCAGTGGCCCATGGTCCTAGAACTCGGCTTAATTTTCCACCCTGCCAGCTTCCCTCTCTCATCCTTGTCCTATGATGTGGAACCTGTGGAGGCGAAATCGTCTCCCTGGTTGAGTCTTGCCTTAGGAAATGACATCGATCTAGAACTTGCCATGAAGCTGCTGGCGGTCAGCCTTTACGCCGCCATCCTGCTGGTGATCGGCTATTTGGCGTCCAGACGGGTCAAGAGCATCCGTGATTATTTCGTTTCCGGAAAGAACTTAGGCTTCTTCAACGTCGCGTTCTCAGCGCGCGCCACCGGCGAAAGCGCATGGCTACTGCTCGGCCTGACAGGCATGGGATATGCCGTCGGCGTGCAAGCCTTTTGGGTTGTGTTGGGTGAAGTCCTGGGTGTATGCGGCGCTTGGATGTTGATGGCGCGCCGCTTCAAACGGTTGACTGATCGTTATGACTCGATCACCGTGCCGGATTACCTGGAGAGTCGACTGCGGGATTCAGGCCACACCCTGCGCTTGATTGCCGCCTTCGCCTTGGTGGTGTTCGTGCCGATCTATGCAGGCGCCCAAGTATTCGCCACCGGAACAGCATTCCACGCATTCCTCGGTTGGAATCATTATGTGGGTGCCGCGGTGGGATTCGGAGTGGTCATGCTCTACATCACCAAAGGAGGATTCACGGCCGTGGTTTGGTCCGACGTCTTCCAGGGCAGCCTCATGGTGATTGGCTTGGTCGCTTTGCCTTTGGTGGCGTTTAACTTTGTGGGCGGTTTCTCGGAAATAACGACCACGCTGAAAGAAATCGACCCACATCTGTTGTCCTGGCATGGTCCTGGCAAAGATGGTCCCAGTAGTGGGGCATGGAATACCTCCGCCATCGTTTCCATCTTTGGAATGGCTGCGATTGGCATCGGCTTCTTGGGGTCTCCACAGGTTTTCGTCCGCTACATCTCGATGAAGGATGAAAAGCAAATCCTTCCGGGCACGATTACCGCTGGAATTTGGACATTACTGGCGGATTCAGGCGCCGTATTGGTCGGTTTGTTTGGAAGAGCCATCTATGCGCCGGAAGTGTTGAGTGGCAATGTCGACAACATCCTTCCGGTGATGGCGCAAGACTTGTTGCCGGCCTTCTTCGCCGGTTTGTTCATCGCCATGGTCCTGAGCGCCATCATGTCCACCATCGATTCGCTGCTGGTCGTTGCTTCAAGTGCGGGCGTGCGCGACTACTGGCAGAAAATCAAGCATCCAGAGATGAGCGATGAGCGCTTGTTGAGCCTGACGCGTTTTGTGACCATCACCTTGTCACTTGTGTCGTTCCTGGTTGGCATGGGCATCATGATGTTTGACAAGGAGAACGAAGTTTTCTGGACCATCATCTTCGGTTGGTCCGGCATTGCGGCGACCTTCTGCCCGACGGTCATCCTCAGTCTCTTTTGGTCCAAGCTCACAGCGCTCGGTGCCAAGAGTGCCATGGTGGCTGGATTCCTGAGTGTGCCTTTGTTCAAATGGGCAGTTCCGCCACTGTTGGACGCTGCCGGCATGGAGACCTGGTCGGGTTATCTGGCCTCGCTGGATGTGCTGCTGCCATCCTTCTTGGTCGGATTCCTCGTCGCGATTGTCGTGAGTTTGTGCGACAAGAACGGCCAAGCCCGTATGGAAGGTGTGGCCGAAGAACTACGGAGTTGACGCCGAGTCTATTTCGACTGACTCTGTACCCGACGCTCTGCGATCGTTCGTTCCATCTCCGCCCCACCCGGCGCATGCCAGCTGTGGGTCATCCCAGGAACAACCTCGATCACCATCTCGTCCAGCATTCCCGCCTCCTTCGCCAAGTCCATAAAGCGCTCCACCGCTCCCTCAAGGTGGAAAGTGTCCTGCTCACCGGCATAGACATGAATCTTGCCCGCGAGCGAGCCTCGCAACTCTTCCCACTGCGTGAGCAAGATGTGCGAGATGTCGTACTTGCGCCAATGCTTTGCCACTTCGTGATCGATGACACCCGTCTCGACATCGAAAACGCGGCCTGGTTTTCCATCTGCACCGAGCGGACTATAGGTCCCTTCGAACGAACGAATCTGACCGCCGGGATTGAGCACGTTCTCGCGACGCACAAATCCCTCGTAAGTCAATGTGACTTCTCCAGCGCGGCGTGCAAGCGGACGCGGCTTACCTTTCTCGTCGACGTACATATTGCGCGGCGTCCCGTCGGCGCGAGGCTCGTATAGATTGATCTGCTGAAAGTCGAAAAAGTCAATCGGGTCGGGCACGTGACTCCAACATCCAGCAAACTCTTCCGGGTAAGCCACCTGCAACCAAAGTGACGACCAACCGCCTGAGCTCACGCCCGTCACATAACGCTGCTCGGCGCCAGCTCCACCGAAATTTGCCTCGAGCGCGGGGATGAATTCGTAAACGAGCGCGTGACCCCACGGTCCGATGCTATCCGAATCGCAAAACGCCGAGTGTCCATAGAGGTTGCTCGCATCGGGCACCACGATGATGCATTCGTCGAGAGTGCTGCCTTTGGGTGCGCGTCTCTCCCAGCCTGCGATGCTCCGGGCTGTACCGCCGAAGCCGGTGATGCTGTAGATCACCGGGTAGCGCTCATCGCTCTGATAGTTGCGCGGCAAACGCACGCCCGCTTGCATGGTGTACTCGAATCCGTGGAATGCGGAAAGCGCGGGGCTCACGAATTCGAACAGGCGGACGCGGTCGGTTTCGGGAAATGTCCGGGCTTCCACTACATGATCAAGCAGCAACTTGACGGCGGATTTGGAAGCGGGATCATAGCTAATGTCGATCACATCGCTGAACACATCGCTGGGGCTGAGGCCGGCCTTGCGGCCAGTTGGACTGCGGCGAGCAATGACTTGAACACGCCACTCTCCCGCTTGAACTTCGGTCCAGTCGGTGGGCGAGCAGGCGACGGCATCGGTCGGAGTAAGAAGCAGCTCACCCTTAGCTGCAGAAACTTCGAAACGCAGCAATGGAGGCGCCCCGAACCAGGCATGCATTGCATTGCGCGGCTCGCGCCTTTCTTCGAGGCCGACGAAGGCCACGAAGACCTCACCGGTGAAGGGACCATCGAAGACCTGGTCATCAAGGTGCACTTGGAAGCGGCCGACTTGCGCGTGGGCGTCTGAGAGCAGCGGGCCCAGGAACGAAACCAGTGCGATGGCTACGACGCGGCGGAGCAGGGTGTTCATGCCTCCCACCCTAGCAGCACAACTTTCTTGCAGAAGGCCGTCATCCAGCTTGGATGGCATTACTGCCATCCAGGCTTCTTCCTTTGGCGACATCTTGGACCGATTAAAAGACCGAAATGCCCAAGGCATTGCTGTCGTAAAGCACCCCGCCGTCAAGCGCCGCAACCTCGCAGTAAATGGTCAAGCCGGCGGCTCCAGGCGGCAGTGGCGGCGAAGTGTAACTGCCGTTTCCATTGCTCAAATTGGTACCATTATCGAGCAAGGTTTGCGGCGTACCGAGGTCAAACGAATGGCCCAGATACGTAAAACCGTTCACATTTAGGGAGTAATAAAGCCAAAAGCTCGAATTGGGTCGCGCGGAGTACCACGTCAGGTCGATTGAGTTGCCAACCGTGCCAACCGTCGGTCCTTCCAGCACGATGAAATTGGTTCCCAGGCCATCCAGTCGCTCACGGACGAAGGTGTCTTTCCGAGAATTGGTGTCGCCCGAAACCAGGTTCTCTGCGTCGGATGCAAAGACCACAGTCTCTCCAGTTTCCGACACCGACGGCCACCATGAATGGCCATTGCCGTAAACGCCATCCGAGCTGTTGCTGATCTTTTCCACGGCGCCGCTGACTCGGTCGTAAAGACAAATGTCGAAGTAGGAGTTGGTGTCGCCCGGAATCAAATTTTTAGCCAAAGTCATGAAGACGATGTGACGACCGTCGTCGGCGATTTCCGGTCCGGTGGATTTGCCGTCTGCCTGAACGCCGTTCGCATCGACGCTTACTCGCTTGGTCGTCCCAGTGACTCGATCATGGACGAAAATATCGCCATCGCCATTGGTGTCACCAGCAACCAAATTGGTGGAGTGAGATTCAAAGGCGACATAGCGTCCGTCGTAGGACAAAGTGGGTAATAGGCTCCACTTATCTCCTTCAACGCCAGTGGAGCTGACACTCACTCGTTCCGTAATGCCGGTTGTCAGGTCGTGAGTGAAGATGTCGGCGTAACCGTTGGTGTCTCCCGCCACCAAATTGGAGGCGCCGGAATAAAACGCGACGATATTGCCGTCACCGGAAAACGCCACGCCGGAAGTTCCTGAGTCGGCCTGGTTGCCGAGAAAGTCGACGCTTACCCGTTGCGTGACGCCGGTTGTTCGGTTGTGGACAAATGCATCGGCACGCCCATTGGTGTCTCCGGCGACCAGGTTGTCCGCGAAGGAAGTAAAGGCCACCAGGTTGCCGTCGGCGGAGATTGCTGCGCCGCCGCATGTTCCATTGGCCGGCGTTCCGAAGGAGTCCACACTCACTTGGGTGGTCGTGCTGGTCAATCGGTCGCGTACGAAGACATCAGAGTTGAAATTCCCCCCTGGAACCAGAGTGTCGGAACTGGAAACAAAGGAGACGATCTGGCCGTCTGCGGAGATGGCACCGGTAAAGCTTCCTAGGTTTCCTTCTACCCCGGTAGAGCTGACGCTGACCCGTTCGAGGGCGCCGGTGGCACGCTCATAAACGAAAATGTCGTATTGGAAATTGGTGTCTCCAGGCACTAAGTTCGTCGCTTGCGACTCAAAAACAATAAACTTTCCGTCCGTGGAAATTTCTGGTGAAGTGCTATCCGCGTCACCGCCTATGCCTCCAGGGTCCACGCTAAATCGTTCTGTGGTTTGTGCGCCGCACAAGCTCACCAGTGCAAGCCAGGCCGTAATGGCCTGAAAAGGAAAGGGAGATGGAGTAGATGTCGGCATGGCTTTAGGGGATGGGACGCTGAGGGAGAGGAATTCCAAATTTCAATATACACCATTCCCCAATCATCCTCCCGATCAAGACACTACCCGACCCACCTCTTGCTCCCTCTCTGATCCAGTCCCGCGCGCGCGTGACGCGCTGACAGAGGTCCTCCAGCAAGGCGCTCAAGAGTTGCTCGAGGTCGCTGGCTTGTGGTCCGCAACGGCTGCCTTTCCGAGCGCGAAATTCAGACCGGCAGCGGGCCGGTGAGGCAGCCCCGAGTGCGAGACTATCGGGACGCGGCCGAGGACCGCTTCACCAGCCAGCTTCTTTTGAGGGAGGTGTCGACTGTTGGATTCAGCGATGCGCTTCAAGCTCTGCTCGGTGCAGACGCACCTGGCCTCTCGTCGAGCACGATCGTGCGCTTGAAGAAGGTCTGGGAGGAGGACTACGAGGCTTGGAGCAGGGGCAGCCTAGCCGGTAAGCGTTATGTCTATCTGTGGGTAGATGGCATCCATTTTTTTAGTCACGATGATTGGCAATTCCCTTTTGGCAATAGGAACACACAGTTCCAATTGCCAAATGCAAGCGCTCGGCGACCTCGTTGATGATCCCGAAAAACGCCTGTCCCGTTTCGAGACAAGTACCCATGACCCCCTTTCCTTCTTTCAAAAACTCCGCCTACCGAGGAATGGTGGCACCAAGATCCCTCCCTCAAGGTGTCACAATCCAACGGAGGGACATCTTGCGCCTCCTCCGATTTGTTGGACACCGGGGCATAGCTGCTCTTTCTGCAGCCCCCGTGCGACCGACTTGACGGATTCACTCTCTCGCGTTGGACTTGGGCACCGCCACCTGGATGTGGCGGACCACCTGCCGCCTCAGGCCTTTTCAACCGCCATGCCGCTGCACCGCCGCATTTTTCTTTCCGTTGCATTCCTGCTGTCGGTAGCACCGCTCTCCGCCCAAATTGTCGGCGGACGGTGGGAGACGAATTTGCATTTGGACGGACAGGCGGGGGACTTCCTGGGCAGGTCCGTATCTGGTGCCGGGGACGTCGACCGGGATGGATTCGCCGATGTGATTCTGGGTGCTCCTCTTGCCGATCCTGGTGGTCGATTGGATGCGGGTTCCGCCTTGGTTTACTCAGGGGCCACCGGCGCATTGATCTGGCAGTTCGACGGAATGGCAGCGAAGGACCTCCTGGGTTTGTCCGTCTCGGGCGCCGGAGACGTCGACATGGATGGCTTCGACGACGTGATCGTGGGCGCGCACCGGGCAGATCCTGGTGGTCTTTTTGAGGCGGGTTCCGCCTATGTTTTCTCAGGCGCCACCGGCACCTTGATCTGGCAGTTCGACGGCCTGTCAGCCGACAGCTTCCTGGGCTTTTCCGTTTCGGGCGCCGGGGATGTCAATGGGGATGGCACGCCGGATCTGATCGTGGGGGCGAATGGTGCGGATCATGGCGATCTGAACACGGCGGGTACCGCCTTTGTCTACTCGGGCGCTACGGGCACCTTGATCTGGAAATTCGACGGACAGGCCCAGGGAGACTACCTGGGCTCGTCCGTATCGGACGTTGGGGACGTCGACGGGGACGGTTTCGCTGATGTAATCGTGGGAGCACTGTTGGCCGATCCAGGTGGCCTTGAGAACGCAGGTTCCGCCTTCGTCTTCTCCGGCGCCACGGGCGCTTTGATCTGGCAGTTCGACGGAGAGAAAGCGCGGGACTGGCAGGGGAATTCCGTTTCGGGCGCCGGGGATGTGAATGGAGATGGCATCCCGGACCTGATCGTGGGAGCGGTGTACGCGCAACCCGGCGGTCTGTTCTGGGCGGGTACCGCCTTCGTCTATTCGGGTGCCTCCGGTTCCTTGATCTGGCAGTTCGACGGCAAGGAAGCGAGGGAATACACCGGATTGTCCGTTTCGGGGACCGGAGACGTTGACCTCGATGGCTTAGCCGATGTGATTGTGGGAGCTTCTTATGCAGATCCTGGTGGTCTTTCCGATGCTGGTTCCGCCCACATCCTTTCGGGCGCCACGGGCTCCTCGATCTGGCAGTTCGACGGAGAGGTTAAGTTCGGTTACCTAGGTGGTTCCGTTTCGGGCGCCGGAGACGTCAACGGAGATGGCCTGGCTGATGTGATCGTGGGAGCACCTAGGGCCGAAGCCGGTGGCTCTTTGTTGGCGGGTTCCGCATTCGTCTTTTCGCTTGACCCTTTCCTCCACACGGATTCCTCCACGATATCCGCCTCTTCCGGAAGCCCGGTCACTCTCCAGGTGGACTTCCCCCCGAGCGAAGCGGGCTTCGCCTACGCCGTTCTGGCCAGCGGTTCTGGGATCGGCCCGACGACCCAGGCCGGCCTCGACATTCCATTGGCGCCGGATATTGTTTTCAATCGCATGCTCGGCGGCTGGAACCCGCCACCCTTGCAAGGCGGCATCGGTTTCCTTGATGCCAATGGCGACGCTCAGGCGATCCTGAGCGGAGACCCGGGGTTCATTCCTTGGATCGGGAACACCGTGTACCTTGCCGCAGTGAGCTTCGACCATGCCACGCTGACCGGCCGACTGAGTTCGGTCACGCGCTACCTGACGATCGTGCCGTAGGCCTGGAAGGTTGGCTGCTTAGACGGCGAAGATCTCGGACAGGGATCAGGTCGTAGTTTGTCGGGAGGACCTGAAGAGTTCAGGGTCCGTGAGCCGGCACTGAGGGAGATCAGTCTGCAGGGCGGAGGTCGACCAGGCGCGATGTGTTCTCCGCCGCCCGTCGACTTCCTTGAATGACGGAAGCACCGTCAAAGGAGGGTACGATACAAGTATGGTAAAAAGGACCGGCATGACCGGAAATGCAAGGTCGGCGAGAATCTCCCTCATGGTTCTTTTTGGTTGTAGAGGAGAAAAACGAGCGATGACTATCCGACATTCAAAATTACTGAGAGATTCTCTTACCCCTCACGGCTGAAGATGGGGAGTCAAGCGAGTTCCGCGTGGCTTGCCATTGGTGAAGATTTGGGGGTCTGGGGCTCCACCCAGTGTTGCGGAGGTTTATGGAGCCTGGGGTGTGAGCAGATCAACTTCCGCCTGCCAGACGGCCCCTGGCACACGCTTTACCATCCGCTGGCAAGAGAGAACCCGTGGGCACTCGCGGTCAAGGAAGGACATGAACTGAGCGACTTGAGAATGGCGCTCGTGCCGGTGGAAGAAAGCGATGGTTTCTTTAAGTCAGCAGCGTGGGAAACCACGGTTGGAGGAGAAATGGAGCCAATTGAACGGAGTAAAGGGGAAACAGACCTGCATTCCAGTGGCGGTCTCTCAATAGAAGGAGAGGAGATCCAATTGAATGTCACGCTTTCCTTGGAGGAGTTGGAACGAATTGCGAAGGCCTCTTCTCGAGAATCTCCGCTCGACATCTTCCTTTCCCGGGATTTGTCAACGATCCGACTGGATATGATCCTGGCACCCCCGAACGTGGGGCTTCGTGTGGATGTTGGCCCCTGTCAGCTCATTGAAGCAAGCCCCTCGGATTGGAGTTGGGAGAATCATCCGAAAACCGCCGCAGACGAGTGATTCCTGATGGATTCCTGTTCCAAATGAGAAAGTACTGCCTTTACTGCTTCGCGACTCTCGATCCATGCAGCGCGCCGTGCAGGCTTTGTGGTGAGGATTCCAGGGAGAGTGATCGGCGCCGCTACTGGAATCTGAAGCCGAGCCACCAGCGGACGGAGTGAGTCATCAAGGCTCTGTCGTTCGTTTTCCTACCTCTACCTGTTCTTTCTTCCTCTTGTGCTGATCGTCCGCTGGGTTCGTCGAAGGGCCGCAATCTGGAAATCGCATCTGATCGAGGTGAGGAAGGCCTGACCAGAGACTGTGAGCCTGAGGTGGATCCCGCTTCCGGAACACCGGCTGGGTACCACTATCGGGACGCCCGACAGGAAATCACTCCCTGGCGCTGTTGCTGGCGCCTGGAGTGCCGTGGACGAAGGCTGAGGAGCGCCAATTGCGCCCGTCGCTATTGTCCAAGGCGGGACGCAGCAACTCGAGGGTCGGACCCTGGCCTGCAGGGGGAATCGGCCAGGGCGGCTGATTCAGGTAATGCAGTTGGTCCCTCAGGACGCCGTTGTCATCGAACAGACGAAGTTCCTCGCTGGTGCCCTTGAGACCGAAGCCCAGATCGCCGATCGCCTGGGTGACCGAGGGAAAAGCGACTTGGAAGGTCGCCAGGTCCTGGCACAGGACCAGGAAACCGCGGGGCGCCACCATGGCTCCATTGGGAATGACGAAGGCAGCGCCTTCATCACGAAACTCCCAACCTGACAGGTCGATCGCCTGGTCGGAATTGTTGTGCAATTCCACCCAGTCCCCCGGATCGAAATCGGTGGCGGACTTGTAGTTGATCTCGTTGATCTGCAGCGCAGGCCCGACCTGGAGGAAATGGGCGGTTAGTGCGTAATCCGCACCAGGATCAAGGAGGACCCCGGACTGCGGCGGCAGGTTGGAGTCGGACCAGGCATCGAATTCAAAACCCTCGGCGGGTACGGCTTCAGCCCGCACCGGAACGCCCAAGAAATAGACACCGGTGAAAGGATCGGTCACGTCGATCGCGGTCAGACGGACGCGGCCGCTGCCAGCCGGAACTATGTCGAGATCGAATGTCCAGGGGCCGGCCAGACCGAACTCCTTGAGTATGTGTTGGAAGGCCCGCGCAGGGCGCTGCTGGCAGAAGAGCTCGACCTTGTCGACCTCTGCTACCCAGGTTGAATATTGACTATTCCAGCGCCTCGTTTGCCGATCCATTTCAGGATCCAATTCCTGCTCCATTGCGGCCAGGATCTCCAATGCGCGATCGGTGCGGAAACGCGTGTTCAAGTAATCCGCATAGCGGTTGATGAAGTCGTTGCGGAATACCTCACTGGTCAACAATTCGCGGAAGAGGAAGGTACCGTTGACCTCAAATTCATTGTCGAGGCCAATCGCATAATGCAGGGTGTTGTGGCTGGCGTCTTTTCCAGCACCGAGGCCGTTGTCAGCGTCATAAAGCAGCCCACGCCAGCGCCCAGTGGGAGTGCGCTCGCGCCAGAACTTGGAGTTGTGATGCGGCCAGTCCGTGTTGGCTACAAAGATCTCGATGATCTGATAGGTGGCAAAGTTATCGGTGTCAAGCAGGGTCTGCAGTTGGGCATAGTTGGCCGGATCGCTCATCGGGTTTCTCAACAGGTAGGCAATCATCGCGTTCCAGTGCTCGGAATCGCCCTGGTTGGCCTGCACTTTCATGTTCCTCAGGGTCCCGCGCCCGACCATTTCAACCAAGTCGATTTGATCTGGATCGACACCGCGATGCCCCGCAACAAAGTGCTTGTCCATCCGCTCGCGGATATTCTGCACTCCCCAGTATTCACCGTTCAAAACCACGACCGCCGGACGGAAAGCCGCGTGATCAAGGTCTTCGCCCCGGATCAAGCGCGAGGTGAATCCGTCCCGAAGGTGAGCGCGAAGCCAGTCGGTGCCACCGTTTCGCAGCACAAAACGTTTGAAATTATCAAGGCCCTCGTCACGAAATAGACGGCGGCCAAGCGACGGAAGCCCGTATCCACCCCGGGTCAGGATGCGAAAACTCTTCTGCCTCCACCAACGTGAAAGGCCGCCGTGAATGCGGATCCCTCCGTCGAATTCGGTTTCAAGAAGGCCATCGGCACCGATCATGTCGACGTGTACTGGGCGCTCCCAGTCCTGGGTCCAGTTTGCATAAATACCGGTCAGAGGATCCCACAAATTCAATGGATCCGTGACCAGTGAAAACACCGGAACGGTTGCCGAACCCTGTTCGATGTAGGTGCGAGTGGTCGGCCAGCTCGGCCACAAGTCGGATTGGAAAGCGCGCGCACGCACCACCGCCACCGGGCCGACCAGCGGAAATGGGCCAGAGTAGATCAACGAGGACAGCGAGGGCTCGCTGCCGTCCAGCGTGTAATAGATCGTTGCGCCAGGCGAAGGATGGCTCATCACCACCAGCTCACCCGCACTGACCCGACCAGATGGAGGGGATATTTCGACCGGCTCGGCAAAGGCTTCCATGGCGGAAGTGCCGTTAGGTTTTCCTGGCGAGGGGAAGTGCAGGTACCACTGGCCAGGCAGGCCGGCGCCATGGCGGCCGCGCGAGACGTCGGTGTACATCGGGCCGGTATCGACCTGGTCCTCTACGCCGCCATCCGGCCGGGTCAGGACAATCGAGTCGCCGAGCGCATCAAGTTTGAAATTGGTGTGCAGCAGTGGCTCAGGGAAGAGCAGCTTCGGGAAGACGTTATTCACCGGGTTGGCGTTGGTCATGCCAATGGTGATCATGGGGATTACGCTCAAATCGTCGCCTTGGGCGGTGGCGTTATGGGCTTGGATTGAAATCACGTTGATCCCGGGTCGGATCAGGCTGCGAAACTCCTCGATCGGAATCGCTTGCAAACCCCAGTCCTGGTAAAGGCGGGCTTCCAATTCTTTGCGAGCACGACGGTTGAATGCAGGGAAATCTCCGGGCAGGCCGAGGTTCTGCCTGGCGATCTCTACACCATTCAGGTAGGCGACAAAACCATCGTCGATGTCGACGTGCAGATAGGCGATGGTGAGCTGATCTAAAAAAGACGACGGCAATTGGAAGGTCTTGCGCAGATAGACCGTGTCGGCCTGGACCACGGTCGCGTCGTCAGCGTCGCCGAAACCGAAGCCGCTGGATCCCGTGGCCCAGGAGGAATCGTCGAAAGTCGGAGCGCGCCACGCAGCCGGAGGTGCCTGGGTACCTGGCAAGTAGGACCAAGAATCGCCCAAGGTGATCACGGTGCGCAGCTCGTTGTAATGAATGCGCCGGTCCTCTCCGGAGGCGTGCAAGGTGAGAAGTTCGCCGGCTTGAAGATAGCGATCTGGAAACACCCATTGGAATGGATTGCCGGGGTCATCGCTGAGTCCCCAACCACCGAGATTGACCGTGTTCGGCCCAAGATTCTTCAACTCGATCCAATCGGGGGTGCGGCCGTCCTCGTCGAACAGGCTGTCCACGTTCGAACTCACGTACTCATTGATCACCACCTGCCCGTAGCCCAAGGTCGAGGCGACAAGCAGCGTGAAGATGGCAAGGACAGGGCGCAGGCAGATCTTCATGGTTTTCCGCTAAAGAAAACATCTTACCACGAGACTCCGCGGCCCACGGCCCACCTCATGCAGTCCAACAAGCCAGCCCAAATCTGGTAAATCCGCCCCAGGTGCCCCTGACCACATTTCCATTTCTCACTCCTTCCTCGGTGGAATACCATCCCTGACGAATGCCAACGGTTTGAGTCAGCCCTCGGCTGGCAAGATTGAGAACCTGGTTTGATGGGATTAAACGGGCACTAAGGACCGAGCCCGTTTAAACTGCTGCCAATGCTTTCATCCGGTCATAAATCACAACTTCCATTAACAAAGGAAACAACGTGGGAGAATTAACATTTGGAGTCATTGGGACTTCAAAAAAAGAAGATGAGCGACGTGTTCCAATCCACCCGGAGCATTTGCCGCGCATTCCCGAACACGTTCGTCGCCTGTTGGTCTTCGAAGAAGGATACGGGGCACCATTCGGAATGGCAGACTCGGAGATTGCTGTTCAGACGGGTGGCGTCGCAAGACGCCAACAATTATTGGCCGACATTGGAAATGTAATTATTCCCAAGCCAGTGCTATCTGATTTAATAGAACTTCGCGAGGGAGGAATCCTTTGGGGGTGGCCGCATTGCGTACAGCAATGGCCAGTAACGCAAACTGCGATCGATCGCAAGCAGACCATCATTGCCTTTGAGGAAATGTTTGTTTGGGGGCCCAACGGGAAAATTGGCCGCCACACCTTCTATAAGAACAACGAAATGGCCGGCTACTGCGCGGTTTTACATGCCTTACGGCTAAGAGGTATCGACGGGCACTATGGGAACCAACGCAAAACGACCATTTTCAGTTTTGGTGCGGTCAGCCGTGGCGCCATATACGCCCTCAAGGCGCGCGGATTTAGAGATATCACCATCTGCATTCAGCGTCCCGACCACGAGGTTCGTGAGGAGGTCCTTGATTGCCACTATGTCCGTATTCGTGAAGGCAGTGAGGGCGAAGCGCGCCTTTTGGTGGTCGAACACGATGGCACTGAGCGACCGTTGGCCGAGCTCATCAGCGAATCAGACATTGTCATCAACGGAATATTCCAAGAACCTGACCATCCCATGCATTTCGTGACCGAGGAGGAAATAGCATCTCTTAAGCCAGGCTGTCTGATCATTGATATCAGTTGCGACGAGGGAATGGGCTTCTTTTTTGCAAAACCAACCACATTTAAAGATCCTATGATCAAAATTGGAACCGTAGATTACTATGCCGTGGATCATACACCGAGTTATCTCTGGGAAAGTGCGTCGCGATCGGTTTCCGGAGCACTCATTGTCCATTTACCAACTGTTGTGGCAGGTCGTGAGGACTGGGAGAAAAATGAGACGATTCGACGGGCAGTGGATATTGATGCGGGAGTGATTCAGAAGCCTGATATCCTGTCGTTTCAGAATCGCCAGCCGGGCTATCCCCACGCGTCCATCAAGGATTAGCGGGCTCATGCGAAGCGCCCCGCATGTGCGATAGCACCTGATGCGGCTGCGCCGTGCAGATGGGCGGTAAACCCTTTTGCGAATGCATGGCCAACTGAGCCGTACCATTTCATGAGATGAGGGCCAAGAGACGTCGCTCGTTTATCCACGGACTGCCGTTGAGTGCTCCGGCGCTTGCGTCGGTCGTTTTTTCCGTTCTGTGGTGGCATTTCGGGGCATTGACGGTGGTCGTCTGGAAGTTCCACGACAAGACGGGGGGCAAACTCTCTGGTGTGCCGGAGGCCGGACTCATGTTTGCCATCTGCGCGGGCCTTCTGGTTGTTCTGTTGCTGGCTAATACTCTCGCGGAGATGATTCGAGGTGGTCCGAGGCGACGTTTGAGAGTGCTTCTGAATGCAGTCGCGATCGCGCTCCAGATCCTGGTGTTGTTTGGTTCGCTGGAGATGAGGCACGTGTCCCTCCTCTTCCGCTACTGAATGCCGCTGAAGGACTGTGGCAACGGCTCTAGCGCAGGAACGCTGGCGGGTGGGCACGCGCGCCGAGTTCTTCGTAATGGAAGCCGCTGGCAAGCGGGTTGTAGGTGCCCACCACGTCGACACTTGAGTCCGGGTCGATCTGATCGTCCATGCCTAGACACCAATACACCGCGTTGATGGCGAGACGGCGGAGAGGGGCGTTCTCGAAGTCCTTGCCGCTTCCCATGGTGCAATGGAACACGCGCGCGGTTCTGCCTAGATTGCCGGTCCAGTCCTTCACCCAGGCAACGGGGAGCGCGATGAGGTCCGGGTTGATCGGCGAGTCCTGCGCGCGGGTCATGAGTGGCTGACCCATGACGAGGGCGGTGCATTCTGCGGGAAGAACCGAATCCTCGGCGTAGGTGCGATAGACGTCGGACGGGCCCCATATCGTGCCGACCCCGCGCACCACCGGGTGTTCCTGCTGCTCTACGACGACGGTGCCGAGGGTCGAATCCTGGTGCCAGCGGCCGTGGTGGCTGCGGAAGGATCCGCCGAGGACGTCTTCGCCAAAATTGATCCGCGCATCGTTCTTCAGGTAGTCAAAGCCGAGGAAGCCGTGGTTGGCGGTTCGCAAGCCGATGATCGGCTTACCCGAATCGAGATAGTCGTAGAAGTGCTGCAGCTGATCCTCGGGCAGCGTGATCAATCGACTGAACAACACCATCAGATCCGCGCTTGCCAGGTGTTCCAGCCCGGGGATGTCATGAACCACGGTCTCGTCCTGCCAGCGGATCTTCTGGGTCGGATCGACTTCACCCTGCTCGTTCAGGCTGAAGAGTACCGTGCAATGGAAGCCGTGCCGTTCGGAGAGGATCTTGGCCAGCATTGGCATCGATTGTTCGCTACGGTATTCCTGGTCGGCCGCGATCAGGATGATGTGCTTGCCCTCGCCCGGTCCATCAGCGCCCGGATAGATCAGCCATTTTGGGCTCTCAGGTATCGGATGGGAGGTCCTTGGGGCGGGGGAACAGGCGCAAAGGAACGCGAGGCAACAGCACGCTGCAACCCAGGGTGCCGACCACGCCAGGTAGGGACCGATGCCCTGGTCTTTTGCGTGCATCACTGTTCCTCGCCCTCCGCACTCGGCTGGCCACCGCCAATAAAGCCGGCATCCGGAATCGCATTCACCGTGTAATAGGCGTCGCGGTGCAGCAGTTCCTCGCCCTCACGTGAACGCAATTCACCAAGATCGAACTCGTGCACGTGACCCAGTTTGATCTCACTCAGCACCAGCACAGCTTCCAGTCCGTCCGCAGAGAGTGCCACTGACTTGACGGTTGGCGTCGTCTGATCGACCTCGGGCCCGCCATATCCGGCGTGGTAGATGTGGGTGAAGGTGCTGACCTGGTAGGAAGCAGGATCTCCTCCAGATTCCACCTCGACTGGTTTGGTGAAACGAATTCTGAACCCCTCGGGCAGGATGTTGATGCGCTTGATTTCGAAGGGCATCACACCGGTCCATTCCAGGCGCTCGAGCGCAAAGGGCCTGATGCCGCGCACCGGCCATCCTCGATTGGTTCCGCCACAAAGGAGCCGACCCTGCGGAGTGAAATGTACGTTGAGAATGCCCGTGGAGAGGCCCTCCCGGAACGGGTAGCACGCACCCTGCCAGACTCCGTTGACCTGTTCGGTGGTGGCGCGCATGATGAGCGAGAGCGTGAAGTCGCCGAGGAACATCTGGTTTTCGAAGGGACCAAAGCGGCCTGCGGTGCGATCGACGGTAAATCCGGTGATCGATCGCCCCATGCGGATGTAGGGGAAGATCACCGCATAGGGAACGAGCTGCTTGACCCGCTCCTTTTCAATCAGGATCCGTGAGCCGGACGCCGGGACTTCAGGCTGCGGGCCCATGCCGGGCGCATACTCGTACCAGTTGAAACTGATGGGATGGCCCATGAACCCGCCCGGGGTGATCGCCTTGAGGCTGTTGGAGGAGTTCCACGGCCCCTGGCTCTCGATGTAGAAAAGTGCGCCGTGTTCATTGGGGCCGATGCCGGCGGGGCTGCGCAGACCGCTGGCGATCGGGATGGACTCTCCCCCGGGCGTCACCTGGATGACCCAGCCACGAAATAGAGCACGCGAGTTGTACGACTGGGAAAGGCCGAGGGCGACAAAAAGGTTCCCGGCCTGGTCGAACTTGGAACCGAAGGCGTATTCGTGGTAATTGGCGTAGCCCCACGCGTCAGAAACCGTTTCGAAGCGATCGGCACGACCGTCTTGATTGGTGTCGGTGATGCGGGTCAGTTCACAACTCTGGGTCACGTAGAAGGAGCCGTCCTTGTAGTCCAGGCCGAAGATCTCGTCGAGTCCGGTGGCGAAGAGTTCGAACTCTGGTTCCGGTTTGGATTCGTCCACGCCGCTGAAGACGTAGATGTCGCCACGGCGCGTACCGACCGCGATGCGATCGCCCGGCAGCGACACGAAGGCGCCGGCCTCGATCACCGAGTCAGCGGGGGTGGGCACGTCGACCACGCGATAAAACGCGCGTTCGCGCTGCTCGCTTCCCCACCGCGCGCCCAGGTCCTGGGCTGTCGCCACGGACAGCAGAAGCGCGTGAGCAAGAACCGCGAGGAAAGAGAGGGTGGTCGGGGCCTTAAAGCACTTCATAACGGATCATCATGGTGGAATCGCCCTGCGGAATCTCGATTTTGAGGATGAGCTCGCGGTCTTCGCCTGCGCCGGGTAGTCGGCGCAGCAGGGTCGTAGTTGGCGGGATGGTGAGCTGCAAGGCATCGGTCCTGAATTGCAGCGCTGAGATCTCTTTGATCTTGCCGGTCAGGACGCGAAGGTACAGCGTGTCGACCGCTGGAGAGGAAAAGCGAATGGACCGGGCCAAAGAACTGGAATCGCCTGACGGCTCCGCCGCCGAGGTGTCCTCGATGGCCACCCCGCCGACCCGGTACATGAAGGTGGGCACCGACGCCTCGTCGAAGAAGTAACCGCCAAAGTGATAACCGAGGTTGCGGGGGTAGAGCGGATCGGGATTGACCGGATTCTCTTCGTCCATCTGCGGACGCAGTGGCCAAGGTGCCTCATCGTTGGCGAGCCGGCACAAGCCGACGTCCTGCGCCAGGGCGATGGCGCGCGAGGCTGGGTCGAAGTCCCCGGCGCCTTGCCCGTCCCAACGCACCCGGACAAAACCGCCTTGCCAGATCCCGGACAGGCTTCCGGTATGGGCATTGAAGGCGTAGCTCATCCCATTCGGGAATCCGACCGCAATCCCACGGAATCCGGCAATTCGGCTGCGCCCGCGATAGGTGCGCGTGGTGTCGCTGACGGTCAGAATCGACGGCTCCGAGCGGATTCCCTGCGGATCTCTGGCGGTACGTCCTTGTTCAAGAAACAACCAGATCCCATCGATCTGCGCCTGGCTGTCGCCTTCAAGGACGTCGCTACGGGTTGCCAGTCCACCGGGCCAGCCCTGTGGCATGATGATTCCCGGACGAAAAGCCTGCGGATCAATCAGGAAACGCGAAAACCACGCGGGGCGCAGTCGCTCCACCGAGGTGATCAGATCGATGCCGCTGAAGGCCGGCGACTTCTTGCCGTTGAAGGTGTGGCAGTTGATGCAGCCCAGGGTGTCCGCCCCGAGCAGCAGGCGGCCGGCTTCACGCGCGTCCCGGGCCTCGTCGCCTTTGAGTTCCGCCATTTCGAAGGGAACCGCCGGATCCGCGGATTCAAGCAGCGACGCAAGGGAGGCCAGATTCGCTTCCCCGAACTGTGGCATGCGCGTGTGCATGTAGGGGCGCACGCTCGCCGCGTCGAACATCACCCGGTGAAACCACTCGGGGTTCAGTTTGGCGCCGGCTTCGGTCAGCGGCGGGGGAATGCGGGCGTGGTCGCCGAGCGAAGGCTCGCTGGTCTTGAAGTAAAGGTCGATCTCGGCCCGCACCCCGCCATAGTCGTCGCGAACGTGGCAGCCGATGCAGTTGAAGGCGGTCAGCGTCGCGGCAATCTGCTCGTCGGCGGACCGCACGGCAACGCCCGCGAGCAGCGCCTTGCGGATGGCGGCTCTCTGGTCGTCGGAAAGGCTGAAGTCCGGTGCACCTTCTGGCTCCTGCGAAAGACAGCCGCGCATCGGATCGAGCCGGTCCTGGACACCCACCAAGGGCAGAGCCTTCGCGCCTTCCAGCGGGTGGCACGCGGCGCAGTTGAATTCCTGAAAATAGCCTCTGCCGGCTTCGATCAGAGATCGATTGACTGGCGCATTTGCGGCGCCAGTGGACTTGGTCCCCAGCAGGTAACTGGCAATCGACCTGGCCTCGGCCGAACTGAGCCCCATGGCTGGCATGCGTCCCGAAGAGCGCACACTCAGCGGCTGGTGCAGAAACTGGGAAAGCGACGCCAGGCTGTATTTTTCAGGCAGATGCGCCAGAGCAACCGCGCCCACAAGCGATACTGGAACGACGGAGCCCAACATCGCAACTTCCCGAGGGGCGTGACAGGCTACGCAGCCAACCTTGTGGAACAGCTCGCCGCCCACGCCGATGTCGTCTTCATCAATCGGCCCGCGACGAAACAAAGTACTGGAGCGGGAGATCAGGAACTGGGAAAGGGCATCGGCGATTCCTTCACGCTTTTCCGGCGACACCCCCGACAGGACCTGAGGCATCGTCGTGCCGGCTTGCGCGGCCCCGGGGTCGGCAAGAAAGCTGCGCAAGAACTCAGGCGAAACCCGTCCGCCTACTTCCTCGAGACTCGGAGCGGCTTTGGTGCGGGGGTTCCACGCTTCCAGTTGGGGGTGGCAGGCCGCGCATCCCAATTCGCCGATCAACAGCGCCCCGACCTCCCTCACATCGAGGGGGTGCCGACCATGGAGTCCCGGCACAACTGGAGGGAGGGGCGCCGACGCCGACTCAGTATCCGGAGCCGGCAGCCACGGGCCTCCGACGATGGCGATCGTGACCACCAACGCAGCCACCAGGCCCAGGGCCAACAGCTTCCAAGAAACACGCGGGAGTCTCTCCTCGGTCAAGTCCATTTGCGCCACGCGGCAACTATAGCCGTGCAGCGCGCGCGCTCAGAAAGGCGCCGTACATCGCTCAATGTAGGATGGCTTCCTGCTGCCACCTTCGCGACACTCAAAGACCCCAGCACCGGCCCCAGCCCCAGCCCCAGCCACGGCATCTTGCGCTCCCTCCGCTCGCTTGTTCTCCATGCCTTGATCCTCGTTGCACTCGGATCTTCCGCCCTGGGACAGGTGCACTATCATCCGAACGGGCAGCCCTGGAGGCAGAAGGCCAGACAGGGTCCCGACGCCGAGGTACCAGGGTGGTTCTACAACCTGGGCATCAGCGGTGTGCGGGTGGAACTGGACCCAGAAGCCCCCACGGACCTGCTGGTTCGCCACGTTTTTTCGGGGACCCCCGCCGACGGCAAGGTGCGGGTTGGGGACCGCATCCAGGGAGCCGGGGGTAGAGACTTTGAAGAGCCTCATCAAAATGGCTACGGCATGGATGTTTTCGGTCCCAAGGGGCCCATCCTTGATTTCGCCCTCGCCCTGGAGGCCTGCCAGGCCAAAGCGTTTAAGGGTAAGCGCGGCACCTTGGCCCTGAAACTCCAACGTGGCAGCGAGCAACTCGAGATGAAGCTGAAGATCGGCACCCGTTATGGCAGTTACTCCGATACCTATCCCTTGGGCTGCGCCAAGTCGGACAAGATCCTGGAGGAACTCTATGGATTTCTGCTTGCCCAACAAGGCGAGGACGGGTCCTGGGGCAATCCGGTGCACAACACCTTTGCTCCGCTGGCGCTGCTGTCCAGTGGAAACAAAAAGCACCTGCGCGCGGTAGAGCGCAACGTGCGCATGCACGCGCGCACCACCCATGCCAAAGACGAATCGTCGCTGATCAACTGGCGCTACATGGCGGCTGGTCTGGTGATGGGGGAGTACTACCTGGCCAGCGGCGAAGAGTGGGTCCTGCCGGAGTTGCAGGAGGTCTACGCCTTTCTCTTGAGCAGTCAATACATCGACATGGCTCAGGTGAACCCCAGGGTCAAGGAGACTCATCCCCATGCCCTCCCCAAGGGGCCAATGGATTCCTACGGCGGCTGGGGGCACAACCCTGGCTTTGAAGGATATGGACCCATCAGCATGCTCACTGGGCAGGGCGCCCTGGTGTTTTCGATTCTGGCGCGCTGCGGAGTCGAGGTGGACCGCGAGCGCCATGATGCGGCCTACGAGTTCCTCGCTCGGGGGACGGGTTTCAACGGTTATCTGTGGTATGGAGATAAGCCAGCTGGCGACCAGAATTGGGCCGACATGGGGCGCACCGGGGCTTCCGGAGTTGCCAACCGGCTCAGTCCGTATTCCGAAGAGATCTATCTCCAACGCGCACGCGCACATGCCACGGTCATTGGCACTCACCCTGAGAGCTTCCCCGATACCCACGGCTCACCGATCCTGGGCATGGGGTACGGCGCTCTGGGTGCCCAAACGATTCCCGGCAGTCTGCGCGCCCTGCTGGATGCCAACCGCTGGTGGTTCACCCTGTCCCAGTGCGCGGACGGGAGCTTCTATTACCAGCCCAATCGTGACAACGCCGGTTATGGCGCCGACTCGCGCCTCTCCGCCAGCGCGGTGACCGCTTTCATCTTTTCAATCCCGAAGGGCAATCTGGCGATCACCGGTCGGAGCGCCGACCATCGCCGGTGAGCCTCCTTCTTCTCCTTGCCCTTCTCACCGCCGGGGGTACCTCTGCGCAGGCTCAGGAAGCGCAAATGAGCTGGCTCGACAACGGTTGCATCCGACTTGGCGTCGACTTGTCGATTGGCGGAGCGATCACGCATCTATCCGAGACCGGGGTCGGAAAGAACATGATCAACAGCCACGACTGGGGGCGGCAGGTGCAGATGTCATTTTATTCCGGCCCCAACCCTTTCGTCCCCGATGGGGCGACGGTGAACGAGTCGTGGAAGGGCTTGGGCTGGAACCCGATCCAATCTGGAGATTGCTTTGGATTCCGCTCGCAGGTGACCACGCATCGCAACGACGGAAAAGAGTTGTACGTGCGTTGCATCCCGATGCAGTGGCCGTTGAAGAAGGTGCCGGGCGAGTGCGCCTTCGAGTGCTGGTTCCGCCTCGAGGGCAACACCGTGCGCGTGCGCAGCCGCTTGACCAATCAACGCTCGGACCAGACCCAATACCAGGGCCGGGCGCAGGAACTGCCGGCGGTCTACACCAACGGAGAGTGGTACAAGCTGGTCAGCTACGTCGGCGTCAAACCGTTTTCTGGCGCCGAAACCACCGTGTTGGTGGACCGTGACGACGGCAGGGGCTGGCCGTGGCGCCAGTTCCAGACCCCGGAGCACTGGGCCGCACTGCTCGGCAAGGACGATCGGGGAATCGGCGTCTACCTGCCTGATGCTTGCGCCTTCACCGGCGGTTTTGCCGGTCAGCCGAAGGGAAGCGGAGGCGCGAAAGACAGTCAGACCGGCTACATGGCGCCGACGATCGGCGAAATCCTCGATCACAACATCGTCTACACCTATGACTACACCTTGATCGTGGGATCGCTCAAGGAGATCCGCGACCACGTCTATGAACGGGAGAAGAAGCGCACCTTGCCGGGTTGGGATTTCGCCCGCGACCGGCAGCATTGGATTTGCCACAACACCATCGACGCCGGGTGGCCGATCGAAGGCGCGCTGCAACTGAAGTTGGGCGCTGCCTACGCCACTGTGCAGAGTCCAATCACCTACTGGCATGCTGAAGACGCAGGCGTTCTTTCGCTGCGTGCGAGCTTCACTACCTCCGCGACCGAGGCCAGGCTCCACTTTCAACCTTTCGACGAGCTTGCGGCCGGCGACTGGGCCCAATGGGGCCCCGAGCGTGCCAAACGCCCCCAGCCCGCCAAGCCGGTGGTGGTGCCCTTCAAGATCATCGGTGACGGCCAGCTGCGCACGTTGGAAATAGAACTCGCCGGCCAACTGGGTTATCAGGGAGTCATGACCCAGCTCAGCGTGCAACTCCCGGTGGGTTCGGGAACGGTGAGGATCCAGGCAGTAGTGCTGAAAGCCCTTCCCTCCCAAGAAGACGGCAAAGACTCGGTGCCGCCAATTAATCCGCCGCGGTCAGCTTCGACCAGGCCACGCTAACAGTCCGCGGAATGACTTTGTCCACGGGCTGTTTATCCTCTTCATCATCGTCGAAGAGGGGCGGCGGAGCCTGGGCCTCCATCTCGATCACCGGTTGAGAATTCTCATCCTTGGTGAAGAGCATGATGGCGCCGACTGAGATCAGGGTGACGACGTGGAGGAATACGGACTCAGGGATCCCACCCGTGAGGCGCGCGTCACCTGGATTGGGCGAAGAGCGGCTTGGGGCCTTGCCTTCCTCGCCCTTCGTACTCACGCTCACCCTTTGGATTGTGGCGGCCCTTCGGTCATGGACGAAGACGTCCCATGCCTTGTTCCGATCACCGAGGACCAAGGACGATGCGCCGGATTGAAAGGCGATGAAACGGCCGTCGCCAGAGATCGAGCACCCCTTGCTCGGCGCAGTTCCCTCTGCTCCGTCCGCATTCACACTCACCCTGGTGAGCACGCCCGACTGGCGATCATGGACAAAAATGTCTGCGGCGGCGTTGCTGTCGCCCGCCACCAGTTGGGTGGCGCGGGACTCGAACACTATAAAGCGACCATCGGCGGAAAGTGCCGGAGCCAGGCTCCAGCGGTCTGTCTGGCGGCCGTTCGAAGCTACGCTCACACGTTCGACCTCGCCTGTCTGCAGGTCCTGGACAAAGACGTCGGTCAATCCATTGGTGTCGCCCTGGACCAGATCCGTAGCCTCGGATTCAAAGGCAACGAATCGGCCATTCTCGGAAATGGCAGGCGACAAACTGGAAGCATTGCCAGGCTCCCCGCTTGAGTTCAAGCTGACCACTCTGCTCTGGCCGATCTGTCTGTCAAAAAGCAGGACCTGCCACTTCCCGATGCTGTTCTCGGGAATCTGGCTGATGGTCCTGGAAGCATAGGCCACCCAACGGCCATCGGCGGAAATGGAAGGGGAGCCGCTGGAAGTGCGTTTCTGCTCGACCTCTGCCCCCACGCTGACC
>JAJFFB010000162.1 GCA_021776925.1 Planctomycetota bacterium
TTGGCGATGGAATATGTCCCCGGCCGCTCGCTTGACGAAATCCTGAAACGAGCCCGGAATCATGAACACGAGCAGGATTCCGTGCTTCCCTTGCCACCACAGAGCCGGGCGGAGTTGTGGCCGCTGCTGCTTCTGTTCGAAGGGTTGGCCGGTGCTCTCGCCGCCGCGCATGACGCTGGAGTGGTGCATAGGGACGTCAAACCTGGCAACATCATGGTCCGGCCCGATGGTGATGCGATCCTGCTCGACTTCGGCCTCGCTTCCGTAGAAGACGCAGAACTTCACCTAACTCGCTCCGGCGATGTCTTCGGAACGCCGTCCTATATGGCGCCCGAGCAGATGAACGCAGGCGGCGAGGTGGACGGCAAAGCGGATCTCTACGCTCTTGCTGCAACTCTTTACGAATGCTTGACCCTGCGCCTTCCGCATAAGGAGGAGTCCTGGGAGGCTCTGCGCCGGGCGGTATTGAGCAAAAGGCCGCAGGACCCTCGGCAACTCAATCCCGCGATCCCGGAGGACCTCTGCCTCGTCCTGGAGTCCGCCCTCGCCAAGCGGCCGGAGGACCGTTGCCCAAGCGCGGAATTTTTAAAAGAAGAACTCAGCCGCATCCGCCGCTATCAGCCGATCTTGACCTCTCAGCCCTCTCGTTGGCGCCGGCTCCAGATGTGGGTGAAGCGCGAGCCCCGTATGGCGGTCGGGTTGTTCACCATCACTGGGCTCATGCTTGTCTGGCTGCTTGCTCTCGGGCATTACTCTGGCATCGCCTCAGAAAACCTTCTGCTAGCCGAAACTATGGAGAAGGACCTTCTCCAGCGGAGACGCAACATCGCCGCCGCAGAATTGGCGCGCGACGTGGGTGAAGGGCTGGTCGTTACCCAGCTTGATGCCACCCTCTCCCTTGTCCTGGCGAAGAAGTTGATCGTCGATCCCGATCATGGCTATCTCGACACGGTCGCGATCGAATTCCTATCCGACTTTGGTGAAGATCTGGAAGTCGCTCCTAGCGGTCCTCACCAGAAGGCCGTAACCGTTTCCGAAGATGGCTCGACGATCGCCTGGTTCAAGGGAGGATCTGTCCAAGAAACAGACGTAGTGTTCTTCCAGCGCTCGGAGGGCACGGACATCCAAGCCATCCCGGTGGAGCGCCCGGCCAAGCTTGCCCTGGATACCGCCGGACACCGATTGGCCGTCCAAACCCGGGATATGGAAATCCTCCTCGTCGATTTGAATGACAGCGAGACCTCCTCCTTGGCGTCCGAGTTCCCGGTATGGCCACCCGGAGGAAGGCTCGAATTCAGTCCAGGCGGAAAATTTCTTGTCGTGTCCCGACTCGATGAGCCTTGCCGCCTGGCGATCTGGGAAGTCAGGACAGGGCGAAAAATCCTGGATGAGCAAGTCCATGGTGGCCTCACTTGCGCCGGCATTGCATTCTCCAGCGATGGAAGCCTGCTGGCGACCTTCGGCGGAAATGCTTACGCCCGTCCCAGGAAATGCGACCGGACCATCCAGGTCTGGGATCTTGAGAGTGGCAACCGTTTGAAGACTTCGCCGGTTCTGGACCAGATCCCGACCGCCTGCCGCTTCTCTCCTCATGACGCGGACTGCCTCTGGATCGGCACCGAAGAAGGCACGCTGTATCGTTGGGACTGGCGCCAGACGGCGCCGGTGAAATTCACCGACCTTGGGACCCGGGTTTTCGACATCGACCTTGCACCTGACGGTTCCTCCCTCGCTGCCGCAGTGGGCGAAAGTGGAGGCAAAAGGGCTACCGCGTTCATCCTGGATCCCACCAGCGGGGTCATCGTCCAAGCCCTCCCGAAAGGCCGGCTGCGGAGCATGACGAATGTGGAGTACAGTCCCGATGGAACCAGGCTCGCCACAGCCGGATGGGATGACACTTTGCGGCTTTGGGACACGGACGATTGGAGGCTTGAGTGGAGGAAAACCACCCTGGCCTGCGACCAAGGGCGGCTCTTCTGGTTTCCAGATGGGGAGCGAATTCTGGTCCATCAGGGAAGCAGCCAGAACGGCTTTAGCAAGTCATCGGTTCTGCATGCCGACCGCGGCACTTTCAACTACAACATGCCTGGTCATCAAGGCGCGGTCACCTGGTGCGGCTTCCAACCCTCGGGCCAAATGGCAGTCACGGCATCGCTCGACGGCACCGCCACCTTATGGGACCCCAGTGACCGCAAGAACTGGAAGGAGATCCACCGCCTCGACCACTCAAGTGGTATCACAGCCGCTACCTTCGCAGACGATGGGCGCCGCCTGATCACCGGATGCCTGGATGGCTCTGTCCACATCTGGAATCTTCCAAATAGAGCCCGCCTGGAAAGCCTGCAGAATGATGGCGAAGTGTCGGGCTTGCAATTGAGTCCGAGCGGAGATTACCTGGCGGTCGAACTCGAAGGCGGAGGACTTCGATTGTGGGACCTCAGAAGCGCAAGCGGACGCTCGATGGCATTCCTTCATCAGGGCGAGATCACAAGCGCTTGTTTTGGCGGCCAGGACCTGCTCCTCACGACGGGAGGAGATTCCCAAGCCTCGGTGTGGGACTGCCGCAAGGATCAACTCGTTTTGGATTCCGGCATCCTCGGAAATGGCGTCCATGGGCAAGTGGGCCTCGCCTGTGGCACCTTTATCGATCCGGAAGGGCGGTGGATCGCCGTTGGCGGGCTGACCCAACGAGTCCATGTCCTGGATACCCAAGGGGAGTTTCCGCCGTTGGCGGAGGCCTGCAACACACTTTCGGCGGTCCGTTTCTCCCCGAGCGAGGGAATGCTGATCGGAACCCACCAGGCTTCCGGGAAACTGTTCCGCTTCCGCTACTCGCAGGCATCTGCATCACTCTCACGGTTTCCGTACGAACTCGGCCATTCTTCGATCGCGAACTGGTTCTCTGCAGAGGCTGGCCCTAAGGAGCAGTTCCTCGCCTGTCACGCGGGGGGAGCTGTGGTGATCTGGCCGCCGCAACACGGTCGTCACCCCATCCGCCTGCGGGGTCATGCCTGGCAACCCCTCTGCGGGGCCATTCACCCGGACGGCCGCCAGGTCGTCGCGGGATACCAGGACGGGGTGCTCAGGATCTGGTCGCTGGCGGTCGAGGAGGATCTCGGCATGCTCGCTAGCGGAGTGGGTTTCTCCACTTTCCTGCAGCAGAGACCCGACCTCCTGGAACTCCTCGAGGACCTCCCCGACCTGGCTGCCTCCCTGGGGGTGACGCAAGCCGGCGATCCGACCATCGCGAAGTAACCCGAGGGAGGCCTGTTGCAGCAACGGAAGCTACTGAACCGTGTGTACCTGGAGGTCGGTAATCTGACCGAGATCACCGGCCGAAGTCGCCGCCACCCCCACCAGGTATAAAGACATTCCGGAGGTCAAGGCTGGCAGCGTGAATGAGGGCGTCGTGGCGGTGCCGTCTGCCTGGATGGTTGCAGAGAGCGAGCCGGGAATCATGTTCATGGCCTGGGAGAAAATTGAGTCTTGCGCGAGGCCGATGTTGCGCGGGTCCGTCGGCAGTAAGAGATCGCCAGGCGCCCCGGAGACGAGGACAGCAAAGGTCTTGCCAGCGTCCAGAGTCGGGAAATGACTCGCCTCGAAGTGGATGGCGGTGCCGCTGATGAGAGGCCCAGATGGAGTCAGTGTCGGAGCCCGATATCCGCCAACGTAGAGGTGGTTTGCACCGAGATCATCAGCAAGGTATGCCACGATGGTGTTGCTGTAGGTCAGGTTGAAAGCCATCTCTAGATAGTCAACATCGAAGCCGGAATTGTTGGAGAGGGGGAGATCAGACCCCGTTGCTGTGACACCATCGCGCGTGAACCATCCTTTTGCTTCATTGGGGTAGCTGTTGTCCAGGTAGCTGCTTTCCGCAGAGGTTCTACAATCACACTCACACTTACACTTATCGCCTTCGCAATTACAGCCCAGAATGACGTCGACATCCGGGACCGGGTCTCCGATGCCGCCATAGATGACCGGATGGGACCCACCGCTCCCCCCGGATACAAGCATCTCGTTCCAAGTCGAACCCATGTCTTGGGTCATCGCCAGGTAGACCTCATCCTGGCCGGTACGATTATCCTCCCAGGCGACACGAATCGTGCCGTGGAGCAGACCCACCTGCATGTTATCCACGTCGTAGGTGCCCATCGGGTCCCCCGCCAAGAGATGGTCGCTCCCTCCCCAGCTCGCACCCAGGTCGGTCGAGACCCGGTAAAAGAGCATGTGTCGGCTAACGAAAGCCTGGTCCTCGCACCAGGCGATGACGACGTTGTCACCCTCGGATCGGATACCGATGTCGTAATCCGCGTCACCTGTGCCGACCGGAGATGAATCGATCTGGACGTCGTTGCCAAACCAGGTCAGGCCGCCGTCCAGACTGCGCTGGTACCAGATGTCGTCATAGCCCGCAGCCGAACGGCTGTCCGCCCACGCCACATGAACGGCGTAGCCCTCGGCGATGAGCGCGATCTGATCTACGTCAACCGCACCGGTCCCGAAACCCCGGGGAACGAAGGCGGTCGGCGCGAAGGTCACTCCGCCGTCATGGGAGGCCGTGAGGAAGAGGTCCTCGTTGCCGGTAACTGGGTTGTCGGTTGAAACGAGAAAGTACACGTGCTGACCGAGCGCAGGCATCATGCGCCAATCTCGGACGGGACTGGATCCGACCGGATGGCCCTTGTCGATCATCTGGTCCGGAGCCCAGGTCTGACCGCCATCGTGGGAGACTGTGAAGTAGAGATCGTCGTCCAGGCCGTTCCGCTCGTCCCTCCACGAAACGTAGATCGAGCCGTCGAGCACGACGCAGGAATCCGTCTTGGTGAACTTGTTCGCGCCAATGGCGCTCGAGTCCACCCGGACCGGTGCCGACCACTGGAGTCCGCGGCCATCCGAAGTAGAGACATAGATCGCGTTGGTGCTGGAATCCTCCCAAGCCACAGCGCTCAGGTTGAGGTAGCTGCTAATGGAAGGTCCGGCTGCAGGACCGGTCTGGCCGAGGTCGATTTGCTGGGAAGCGCGGACATTTTGAGCCGGAAGGGAAGCCGCAAGGGCACCTAGAGAAGTGAGGAAAGCAAGGAGATGATGTGCGCTCATGGTGTTGTTTCTGTAGTGAGCCGGGCAGCTTGGGCGAGTCGAGCTTCGGCAACCCGGTCTTGGTTCACCCTCTCTGTGAGCGCAAGGCGCTCCATGCGGACAAAAAATTTCTCCCAGGAGACAATATTCGGGAGATTTAGGCCGGAACTTGGTCAAGTCAGTGGCCGTGGAGGTATTGACCTCATACTCCGCAGTCTCCCGCTGCCGAAGCACTGGGCATGGCGCACCTGAACCTCGATAGAGGCATGAAAGAGTTGCCAGAATCTCAAATGGAAAGCAAGTCGTCCAAAACCCGGCGAGGCATGAACAGGTACCGAGATCGCAGGATGGGTCAGTAACTACGAAGCCTTGCACACCGCAGCTGATGCTGCTTAAATAAAGGGGCCACTGAATGAAGGAGGCTCAGCCCCTCCTCTTGGTTTCAAAACCCCATTTTTTGCCTTTCCCAAAATGAAACACAACTTCCAAATAAAAACCCAGGACCTTCTCGTTTGGAAGGGCTGGGTTGTGATGTCACGAAGCGAAGCTCCGCTCATGAATGAAGCAGTACAACTGCTCGCCGACTCCAAACCTGGGAGAGTCTTGGAGATTGGGTATGGCCTTGGGGTTTCTGCGGAGATCATCCAAGATGTTCTTAACCCTGAGGTGCATGACATTCTTGAACTCGACCCCCAGATCTACTCAGATCTATGCGCGTTTGCTCAACCTCGTCCTGGCGTTCATCCTCTGTTGGGTGACTTTTGGGATTTTTCTCCCGCCTCAAGGTATGACTTGGTGTTCTACGATCCGTTTGACTATGTGGACGGCTCTGATGAGGAAGATGTAAATGAACAGAAGCAATATGGCATGGACATGGCCGAGAGGCTCGAAACGCTGCTAGAAGAAGGCGGCACCTTCGCCTGGCCGCACTTCGGAGACACCCAGCCGCCAGTGATCCCCGGTTTTAAACGCGGAACGAAGCGGTTGAAGGTGCCTGCATATCTGTTTCAGGACGGCACGGAAACCGAGACCGGCAGCCTCGCCACCTGGATGCGGAAATAGACTCAGCATGTAAACCGGATTAGCGGGGTCCTTGGTATTCAACGGGTACCTTCATCCAAATACTGGATGAGTGACCCGCCGGTGAAAACTCCCCGAACGACCGAATGCTAATGACAACGAAACCCTTCTCGATGTTGTTAACCGTTTCATCGTCTACTCTCATTCGGCTCCCAAGGCAATCGCAGAACAAGGTCCGAGGCTCCTGAGGTAACACCCTCTCTTCTCACTCGGGCGGGGTGGGAATTGGATATCCATATTGGAATCCCGCTCGTACTGGTGCTGCTTTGATAGGGCGGTTGCACCTCGAGGTCCACAACTTCACCTACGGGAAGCGCGAGCGAGAAGAAGCCCTTCGGATTGGCAAACACAAATAGGACTTGCCTACCCTGCATGTCAAAAGCCTTGACGCCTGCACTTGGAACTGGGTTACCAAGTGCGTCGACAACATTGCCTGTAATGGTGCGGCCACGCCGCAACATGAGACTCAGGCCCTCTTGCCCAGCCTCCACTCCATCCATTCTCGTTGAAAGCAGAACTTCCGACTCCGATGGATTGTCCCAATTGGAACCAGGGCGTGCGTTAATTTGGTATGTACCCGGGGTAACGCCTTCAAACCGGAAGCGTCCTATCTCGTCGACTGCCACCCATGTGGAACTCGCCTCGCTCCCAAGTTCTGATCTGAGACTGACGTTGGCCTGCGGGAAAGGCGCGCCATCTGGACCCAACACCGCCCCCGCAATCACGCCACTGACTGGAATCAGGATCTCGATGTTCTCAGTCCCTTGACCTGTTGCCACAGCAATTTGCCTAGGTCCGATTTGTTGCCTTCCAGCGCGTGTGATTTTTAGAGTATAGGTTCCCTTTGCTAGATCGTTAAAGCGAAATCGGCCGAGATCATCTGTGCGCATTTTTAAGATGCTCAGATAACTGTCCAATTCCTTGTCTCGCGGTTTGCGGAATCGCCCTCGGTCTTCATTCCATCCGGTCAATTCCAACTCCAATCGCGCCACGCCTGCGCCTGACTCGTCAATCACCGTTCCAGAAATCCAACCCGAGGGCGGAATAATAATGACGCCCAAATCGATTCGTCCCTGCGGATGTTCCAGTAGCGGGAATTCATAAATGAGGGATCCATGACCCTGCTTCATGACTCGCAGCGCGTGATTAAGATCCGGGCGTACGTTGCGAATCTCGAAGCGACCATCAGCTCCGCTGCGTGATGACTGCCAATCGGCTTGTTGATTTCCATCCGTATCAAAGGAACTTGCTACTGCCGCAACATAGACACCGTTCGCAGGTTCACCATTCTCATGGCGGACCGTTCCAACGACAGTGTTCGCAGAGAGCAATGCGAAATTTGTCTCGGTATCCGGATTCTCCTGCTTACGATTCTTTGTAATGCCACCGTACCCCTCCGCCCGTGCATGCACCATGAACTTACCGAAAATACTCGCAAGCCCGGACAACTCGTAGCGTCCGTCTGCATCAGTTTTAGTGACCCTCCGGAACACCCAGTTATTCGACACTTCGGCGCCTTCGATCGGCTTCCTGGTCTTCGCGTCAATGATCCGTCCATGAGTCGAGAAACCGCGGGAAAGCTCGAAGTCTCGCACCAAGTGTTCCCCGAGTACGACCTTCAATGTGACCCAGTCTGGTGGCTTGAGTCTCTGGGGATTCAATTCCAAGTACCATTTTCCGCTCGTCAGACCAGCCACAAGATAGTGGCCTGCATGGTCGGTCTGGGTCTGGAAGCGCCTGCCCACTCCGCCTGGCCTGAACAGGGTTACGGGCGCGCCTTCCACCGGGTCCCCCGTCTCTGCATCGGTCACCACCCCTTCGATCGATGCACCAGGCTCGAGCCGAATCACAACCCGGTCACCGGCCTGGGATCCCTTGAAGAGCGGCGCTTGAAGACCACCTGAGGAGACATCAAGGTCGTAGCGAGATCCACGGTCGACGCGGAGGCGAAACTCACCATCCTCATTGGAGAGTGTTGAGCCAATCTCTACCGTAATTGCATTCCACTCAAGGTCCAGGGTGGACACACCTTGCTTTGCAGGACGAAAAACCACAACTTGTGCGCCTGCGAAGGGTTGACTATCAGGTCCGAGAACCAGACCGTGCAAGTCGAATTCACGATCGGGCGGTGTGGTCCAGTGTGGGTAGAGTTCTGAGTCCTCGTCCGTTACTTCCTCTCGAAAAACGCTAGGTCCCTCGGCAACGGGTCGGTCGTCCGACCTGGCAACGGCTTGGGACAACTCTGACTCAGTTGTTTGTGACAGTGGGAGTGAACTCTCCGGCCACAAGAAAATTCCGGTGATCACTGCCAACGCGGTTGCGGCCAAAATCAGTTTGCCTTTCATCGTCATTACAAGTGTCTCCAGTCCTATTAGATTGGCGGTGGGCGGAAAAATGGAAGCCCCAGAGGGCATCAGAAGTGCAATGCTGGCATCACGCCATCCCTTTCCGTGACGTGCCTCTAAATTCTGGCGCAGGGCATGCCGCCCTCTGGCAACACGATTGCCTGCTGTGGAAGGAGGGACCTTTAACCGCTGGGCGATCTGATTGGTCGTCATGCCCTCGAAATATCGAAGGACGACGGCGGTTCGGTAGGGCTCACGCAGCGCCTGCACCGCCTGCATGACTTGCTCTTGAACATCCAGTACAGCTGCCGTTTCATCGGGTGCTTCGATGGCTTGTGATCCGGCTACTGATCGTTCACGCCACTTCCGTCTCGCTTCTGATCTCCTTAGATTCAAGCTGAGCGTGGTGAGGACGCGGGCCAGCCAGTTGCGCAGAGAAGTCTGCTTCCTGGGAGGCCGCTCTAAGGCCCGGACCCATGCATCCTGAACGAGGTCGTCGGCTTGATCAGGGCCGACCAGGTGGATGGCAAGCGACCTCAGCCACCCAGACTGCTCCAGGGCCTTATCGAGATCGAGTCCTCCGGGTTCCTTATCCATCGGAAAGAAATAACACCGTGGTCGCACGGATTCTCTCCACAAATCCTACAAAAGACGGTGGCGAGCTTGGAGATAGGCTCTGGGTGCTCGAGACACCCCGCCGGCTTCACGGTCTCCTCACGATGGGGAGGCCAAGTATCCGTCGGGCAAACATCACCTGGCTCACCTGCCAGGACGGACGTTATGTACTTACCAGGCGCATCTGGCATCAATCAAATCCTGAGCCTGCCCCGCTCAAGCTCAGGCTTCTCTAAAAACTCCAGGTCAGCACTTGCCACGAACCCGGCCACGTCGCCATCTCCATCGGGCAGCTGGGGGTAGGACAATCAACCACACCAGAATGGTCCCAATGCTGAGCATGAACAGAATTAATTTGAAGCCGAAAACATAGGCTGCGGCATCCCAGGATGAGGTCGGCCAAGCAAGGAGGAGAACCCAGGCCAGGGCTTCAATCCACTGGACTGCCACTCATGATCACCACCTCCTCATCCTCGGAAGCGGCCTGGCGGGATTTCAGAAAAGTCTATCGGACGGCGCTCTGCATGATCTCAAGGAAACGCGGTATGGCGGATTCCTCTAGGTCATCAATCCTGCCGGTGATCAAGCCACCCCCAGGGAGAAGGCGCATGACGAAGGGGCTCATAAGAGTGTCTTCCTCTATCTCGAGTACCATTCGCAGGCCATCCATGCCTTGAGTAAAGGCATCGAACTCATCGACCTGGTCATCTACGATGAAAAAGGCAATTGCCTGGTCACCATCTGGACCAACAGCCTCACTCACACTCGACAGCCAGAAGTGGTGCGCCGTCCCGAATAATCCTGCTTCTGCCCATCCAATTCCGTGTACGTGCAAGAGCATTGCGCCAGGTTGATCTTCCTCAATTTCGACGCGGAAAGTGAGGGGGCTCGGCATTTGCTCACCCAACTGCTGGCAGCAAGGAGCGATGAGAACTGCCAGCAGCAGAACGGGATTCCAGCAGCCTGAAATGCAGCCCATAGGTAAATGGTAATCCCTTCAAGTTAAGGTGAACCCCGGAATCCGGTCCACGCAGAGTGATACATCTGAGCATTAGAACCGATTTGCAGCGACTGGCGGGTAATGCCAGACTCAATATCTGTTAACCGCAAGTTTCCAAATAGGAGATTGCTTCAAGTTTCACGAACTTCCAGCCCAGATTGGTTATGCGCCATCGGCTCTCAACCCCAGATCGGAGAGTTCGGCGGTGATTTCAATCCCTGGACCGCGACGCACTATCCTTCCCTGGCAAACGAGTCAATACTGCGGGAGATTTCCAAAAAATGAACCGCCCAAACTTAAACTCAATAGACACTTAGGGCGCCTCTCTCCAAAGCGCCAGCGGCGCCACAGAAAAAGGCCGCCGAATCTCTCCGGCGGCCTTTGAGTTTTGGCTCCCCTGATGCGACTCTGCTGGAACTGTTCTAGGGTTGGGAAGAGAGTTTCGCGTGCGCACGGCAGAGATTTCCCTACGAAACTCTTAAGTTCATCGCGGCTATCAAAAGACCATTCCTACTGTAGAGGTGAGAGTAAGAGCTCGGCCGAGTAATTACATCCTACGAGCACCTTGGCAAGGCTGGCTGCCAACTCATCGTCAACAGGCGGGCTGAGTATTCCGACCCAACGGGCTCCGCGGGACGGAGGCCCTCAGGGAACGAAGCGCAGCGGGACCGCGATCGACGAGAACCGTGGCAAGTACCCCGGCACGTTGCAAATCGCTGCGAGCTGGAGTTCGGTGCCGAGCAGGTTCAGGATCACCGGCAGCGGGATTCCGATCACGGCCAGACCGTCACCGGAGGCGTTCAGGACGCCGTGCATGTCGGCGTAGAGCAGCCCGCCCGGGTAAGAGCCGAAGTATGAGTTCAGGACCAGGGTGTCCAGGGTCAGGGGGATTTGGACGCCGAAGAGCGTCGGTCCGTTGCCGCTCGAGGAGATCAGGAGCTTGTACTCGTCGAAGGCGGCCGCCTCGGGGAAATCAAGCTGGTACCCGACCAGGGCAGAACCTGAGGAGTTGACCTCGAGGGTGGTGGGCAAAAGGAAGGGACTCAGGCCGAAGACGAAAGCAGATCCGGCATCGACCACGCCGCCTGGGTCGGCCAGAATCGCACCGACGATTACGTCGTCGAAGCCGTTCCCGTTTACATCCCCCGCGCCGGAACTTGAGAAGCCCATCCTCTCATTCGGAGTCGTTCCATCGAATCGCCAGGTCAGGGAACCGTCGAAGCCGGAGTGCACGAAAGCGGATCCGGCGCCCAAGGCACTATAGACCGCGCTTACGATGAGATCGTCGAAGCCGTCGCGGTTGACGTCGCCCGCGTCGGAGACCGAGTAGCCGAGATTGCCACCAGGGGTGGCTCCATCGAACTGCCAGATCAGGGAACCGTCGAAGCCGGAGTGCACGAAGGCCGAACCGGCATCTACCAAGCCGCCCGGATCGGCATAGATTGCACCCACGATGAGGTCGTCGAATCCGTCGTCATCGGCGTCGCCCGCGCCGGAAACGGAGAAGCCGAGATAATCGCTCTCGCCAGCTCCATCGAACTGCCATATCGAGGTGCCGTCGAACCCGGAGTAGACGAAGGCCGATCCGGCGCTGGCCAAGCCGCCCGGATTGGCGAAGATCGCGCCGATTATCAGATCGTCGAAGCCGTCGCCATCCACGTCGCCTGCACCGGAGACCGAGTATCCAAGCCAATCGGCAACCCCGGAGAACTGCCAGATCAGGGATCCGTCGAAACCGGAGTAGGCGAAGGCGGAATTGGTGTAGGGCGCTCCCACGATGACGTCTGCGAATCCATCGCCGTTGACGTCACCCGCACCGGAAACAGAGAGGCCAAACCTACCACCCGCGGTCACTCCATCGAATTGCCAGATCGGCGCGCCGTCGGAGCCGGAGTAGACGAAGGCCGAACCGACATCGGTCAAGCCGCCAGGGTCGGTGAAGATCGCACCCACGACGAGGTCGTCAAAACCGTCGCCATCCACGTCGCCTGCGCCGGAGACGGAGCTGCCAAGCAGATCGCCCGGGGTCGCTCCATCAAAGCGCCAGATCAACGTGCCGTCGAATCCAGAATAGACGAAGGCCGAGCCGGCATCGGTCAAGCCACCAGGGTCGGCCTTGTTGGCACCCACGATGACGTCGTCGAAGCCGTCGCCGTCAACGTCTCCTGCGCCGGAAACAGAGTAGGCGCACTGATCATTCTGGGCGACTCCGTCGAACTGCCAAAACTGTTCGACTTGGCCGCCGACGATCTGAGCTGACGCGGCGCTGGATAGAGCCAGCGGGGCGAGGAACGTGAGGACAAAGAACCGGAGGGAGTGATGCCGCATCTTCTGTTTAGGAGGGTTGAGAGAACAGAATCGAAGACAGGATGGAAAGGCCCATCCTGGCGGCGGCAGACACAGTGTAGCAAGGGTTGGATACGGGGGGCGCTTACGAAAAACGCCGTTGTTGAAGCGATTCCAAGTCCTTCGCCTAACATGACTTGATGGCAGTATTCTGCATTTCGAAGTCACCCATCGCGCCGGAGTACAGGCGTCGGACTTCGCTGACCGCAGGGTGCAAAAACTCGGCCGAGTTCTAAGCCCAAGGGCCATAATGGTTTGTGGTTTCCGAGAATTGGGCTTTAACGGCCGCCGCCAGCAGGATGCGAAAGAGTCTCATTACACGGGACACACAGGAGAAGGTGGGGTTTCCGCAAAGTAAATCGTGACTGGCGCTCCCGAAAATTCCCTCGGCCGTGTTATTGCACCCTACGGGCCTCAACAGTGGGCGAGGAGTTTAGTCACAGAAAAGCGTGGTGATCCCAGAAAGCAAATCGTTCCGGGCTTCACTGGAAAAAACTCCGGCCGAGTTATTGCACGCTACGGGCCTTGCCAGGATTGCACTGCACGGCATCACTTCCCTGGACGAAACCGGCATCGACTGGATTCGCTTCGCCCCGCCATTCGTCGGCGCGGGACTGGTCGACCTTATTCTGCGAAAAGGCAACAAAAAAAAAACTCTGATCAATCCCGATCCGCGTGCCCGCCCAAACCAGATTTCCCTCAGTTCAACAACGCCGAAAATTCTGCCGGCGGCTTGGCCTCAAAAACCAAGCGACCAGCAGCCGACGGCGAGGGGATATCCAATCTCAGTGCATGCAAGCCAAGCCGTTGATCGCCCACTCCGTAACGCCGATCTCCAACCACCGCGTGCCCCAGCCAGGCAAGATGGGCACGAATTTGGTGTTGGCGACCCGTCTCAATTTTCACTTCCAACAAACTGCGACGTTTCGCCACGCTTAGCGTTTCATAATTGGTGATCGCTCGCTTTGCTTCAGGGTGCTCCCCTACCAACGCGCGGAATCCTTGAAAACCCATCCGCAACGGCTGCTCGATCCTACCGACGTCGGGCTCCGGTCGACCTTCCACGATCGCCAAATATGTCTTCTCCGCCTCAGTCCAACGGCCGACGACGGCTCTGCGAACTTCGCGGGTAGTGGCAAACAATAAAACCCCCGACGTATCGCGATCCAATCGATGCACCGGCCATAACCACGTCGGCTTGCCCCGCCCAACCGGAGGAATCTGCGCTCGCAAAATCGCCAGCGCATGGGGTGGTCCTTCCTTGGCCGGGGCGACCGACAGTAAGCCTGCAGGTTTGTGGATCGCTATCAAATCTGCGTTTTGAAACAAGATCGCCAACGGTGCCGCTCCGGCCTGAGGGCCTTTGGCCCGGGCATGCACTTCCACGACGTCACCAATTTTCAACACAGCGTTGGCTTGCGAAACCGATACGCCATTCACCTCAATGCGTCCGGTTTTCAGCCGCAGCTTGACCTTGTTGCGCGACATGCCGTCGAGCTTCAGGAGTAGGAAAGCCAAAAGGCTGCACGACTCCCTTACTTTGTAATTATTGGACATTGCGGCTGTCGGGTAAGGAGACCTTTGACCGGGCTTCCTCCAGTTTAGTGGACACCGGAGGGAAGCTCATCTCGCAGCGGGATGTTGTTGTTAAACTCGGCTGGACTTACGTGGCCCAGGTAGGAATGGCGACGTCTTCGGT
The DNA here is from genome assembly GCA_021776925.1 of Planctomycetota bacterium. Classification (GTDB taxonomy): domain Bacteria; phylum Planctomycetota; class UBA1135; order UBA1135; family UBA1135; genus JAJFFB01. The sequence continues at coordinate 14,165 of JAJFFB010000162.1, forward strand.
TGGACGGACAGCAATTCCGTAGGGTGCAAAAACTCGGCCGAGTTCTAAATTCAGAGTCCACGACGGTTTGTGGCTCCCGAGAATGGGGCTTTGACGGCCGTTCCTATACCCTTCGATGTTGTCATTTTTGGAATTGCCAACGTGGATTCAGCGGAAGTACCAATAGGTCTGCGAGTTTTCCAGGTTCTCGGAAGACCTAAACAGGCATTCCCGTGAGACTTAGGGATCGGCTGAATTATTACACCCTACGGTGATCCTACTTCCGGCGCAGCTCGACGATCACCTCCGCCGGCTCGCCCGCGCGCACGTCGACGCGCCGGGGCGGGATCGGGTGGTAGCGGTCGGCGTCGATGCCGACGAAGCTGATCTCGTAGAGACCGGGCGCGCTCACCCCCACGCGCATGTCCGTCTGCAGGCCGTCGCCGGTCACGCGACCCTCGTGGCCGACCGCGCGGATGTTCTGCATCACATACATGCCCGGGTCGCCGACGGGCAGGGCGACCCCACCTTCACGGAACTCGAAGTGCATGGCGTAGACGGGCGCGAGCTCGAAGCGCACCGACTGGAGCCCGGGGACCAGCTCGAAGTCCTGCCCAGTCCCGCCGTACTCCAAGTCCGACCCGCTCGGAAACCTGGGCCAGACCCTCACTGTGCCGGGCGCTGTCCAGAAGCGGAAGCGGCCCGGCTCCAGGGTGTCGGCCCTGGCCCAATCGTTCTGCAGCTGATCCGGGAGTGGCTCCTGGTTGCGGAAGTAGAACTGATCGAGAGGGACCCGCTCGCCGGTTTGCCCGTCGACGGTTTCGACAAGCACCTCGGCGAGCTCCGGGAGCACGAGCTCCAGGTCCTCGCGTCCACCGGCCGGGAGGTCGATCATCCACACCTTCAGGAACGGCAAAAGCTGGACCCGGTACATTCCGACCGGCAGGTCCTCCACGCGCAACGACCAGGTCGGGAGCGCGCCACCAACACGCTGCAGGTCGGCCAACGAGAACTCGACATCGGGCTTGCGCCACCTCTGGGTGGGTTGGAAATAGAGCTGAAGCCGCACCTCCTCCTCGCCGCCGAAGGCCGGGATGGAGACTACGCCGCCGAGGGTCGCGCGCTGCGGCGGCGCGGGCGGGTCGGCCAGCGCCAGCACTAGCTCGCGCGTTTGGCCGGCGGCGAGGGGGAGCTCCTCGCGTGCGAGCACGGGCCGCTTCGTCCACGCCCCCCCTTCCAGCTCGACCGCGACGGCGTAATTCCCGGCCGGCACCAAGCTCTCGAGCCGCATCCCGTCGGTCATGAGCGTTTCGTCAAGCCGCTCGAAGCGGACATAGCTCAAATTCCCATTCGGGTAGTGCCGGTAGACGCAGAGCGTGGGCACCGTTTCGAGCGCGGCGTAACGCTCGAGCTGCACGTTCGTCAGCCGCACGTCGAGTGTGGCGGCCGGCTCCAGCAGCAGCTCGCGCTCGCCCTTCGAGACGTCGAGCGAGGTCGAGCCCCAGGCGTAACCGGGCGCCCGTGCCAACACGATGACGCCGCGCTCGGGCGGAAAGCGGCGGTTGAGCCCGACGAGCCGGGGCGACTCGCCCGGCGCCGGTAAGAGCGCCACGCCAGCGACTTTGGCCTCCGCCTCGTCCGCGGCGCGTCCGCCCATCAGCGCGATGGGCGATTTCAGGCGGTCGCCGAGCAAGGTGCTCGTCCCGTTTCGCCCCCAAAGGGCATTGCCCGCGCCTGGCGCTAAGCGGAGCTCGACGTCCTCGAGGTGCTCCCGCGTGTGCGCGTCGCGCACGACCAAGGTGAACTCCGGCCAGAACTCTGGCCGGACCAGGCGCACCCGAAGCTCGTGAAGGGTCTTGCCATTCGCCATCTCCACGCCGCGGGCGAGAGAAACCCGGGCCCTTTCGAGAAGGAATTGCGGATGGTAGAACTCGACCTCGAGCTCGTCGACGCGCAGATTCTCGTGAGGATCAGCCAAAACAGCCAAGGACGGATCCAGGTCGAACTCGCTCGTCAAACCCTGGCTCGGCCACGAGTCCTGAATCTCCTCGGGCCGCCCGTCGCGCTCGTCCACGCCCTTCACCGTGACCGTTGCCATCCGCGCGTCCTCTTCGGTGATCCCCTCGAGGATCACGCGCAGCACCTTCTTTCCCGCGACCGCAGACGCACCTTCGGGTGGTTCATCCGCGACCGGACTCCGTTGTCCGGCTTCCGTTTCCGGGTCTGCGGCCGCGGCCGCGTTCGCGGTCACTTCCTCGGTCACGTTCGCGGTCAGGTCCGCGGCTTCCGCGAGCTCGACGTCGATCGCCGGCGGCTCGACCGCCGCCATCCGCGGTGACTCGGTCCGTGGTGTTCGTACCACGAAGTACACACAAACCGCCGCCACGAGAACCGCGGCGGACCCCTTGATCTTCATCCCCATGGCCATCCCTTCGAGCCCTGAGTTCCTTGCAATCCGAAGCAGATCTTGCCTGCTGGGTCCACTCCGATTGCGTACACCCGTTCCAGCGAGGGGGACCCATCTTTTGCATCCCCGGGCAGCGGCTCACCACCGCGATTCTCTCGGCTGCCGAGTCCGAATATTTGGGTGAAATTGATGATCGTCGTTCCATCATAGAGCAAGACCCCGATCCCGATGTTTCCT
>JAJFFB010000163.1 GCA_021776925.1 Planctomycetota bacterium
GCGCAGGTCCACGAGATCCAAGCCCAGCAACGGTTGATCTCGAAGCTGCTGACCATTTCCGACGACCCGGCCAATGATCCCCTGCTGACCCAGGCGCGGCAGCGGCGCACCCTTGCCGAAGGCAAGCTGCTGCAGGCGGGGGGAGCAGGGGTCTCCGGCACCCGCCTGCACTGGAAGGAAGTGCGCAGTGCACTGGAACCAGGCGAGGCCCTGGTGGATTTCGTGCTGATCGATCGCCGGGCGGATCCGCGTCTGCCGACCGCAGACGGCCACGTCTCTGCCGCGGTCTCTTCGGTGCAGGCGTGGGTGACGCTGCCCAGCAGTTCCGCGCCGCAGGTGCTCGACCTCGGTCCGGTCGAGGAAATCGAATCGCTGGTGCGGCGTTTCCTCGCCAACGTGGTGGCCACCCGGTCCGGCGGACGCGTTCCGCCCAAGGCCGGCGAGGTTCCGTTGGAACAGCAGGTCTTTGAGCGCCTGTGGGCCCCCTGCGCGGAACTGGTGGGCACCTCCTCGCGGCTCTATCTCGCTCCGGACGGCTTCCTCGGTGCCTTTCCCTTCAGCACCCTGACCGATTCCAGTGGGCGCTATCTACTCGAAGACCACCAATTCGTGCGCATTCAGGATCTGGGCGTATTGCTGGCCTCCGCACCGGACCGGGCTCCGCCTGCAGCCGGGATCCTCCTCGTCGGCGGGGTGGACTACAACCGGGCCGGTGGTCCAGGGGGGGGCGACCCTGCCGCGGCGCAGGAAGGCGCCGGGCGGTCGGGGCGCAATAGCTACTTCCCTCAGCTGGCCCACTCCGAACCCGAGATCAACGCCTTGAGCGAGATGTTCCGGGCCGCGCACCCCGATGCACCCCCCCCCAAGGTTCTGCGCGGGAGCGCGGCGACCGAAGGTGCGGTGCGGGCACAGGCTTCCAGCTGGGGAGTGGTCCATCTTTCCACCCACGGCTTCTTCCAGAGCGGCACCCATGAGAGCCTGTGGAGTTTCGAACCCGGGCCCGATGGCCGGATCATTCCGATGACCACCACCAGCGGGCAGGCATTGGTGCAGAATTTTCCTGGCCTGGCCAGCGGTGTGGTTCTGGCGGGAGCCAATGACCGCGGACTCCCGGGCGCCGATGACGGTCTGTTGACCGCCGAGGAATGGAGCTGGCTGGACCTGAGCCGGGTGCGCATGGTGGTCCTGTCCGCATGCGAAACTGCGTTGGGCGAAGTGCAGGCCGGCGAAGGCATGCTCGGCTTGCAGCGCACCCTGCACACCGCGGGGGCGCGCACGGTGATCAGTTCGGTGTGGGAGGTTCCGGACGAACACACCTTCCACCTGATGGTCGAGTTCTATCGCCGCCTATGGTTGGAGGGTGACTCCACCATCGAAGCGCTGCGCGGCGCCCAGTTGAAGCTGCTGCATCAGAACCGCTTGCGCCACGGCCAGGGACTGCCCTACTCCTGGGGCGGCTTCGTGCTCTCGGGCGACTGGCGCTGAATCAGACCCCGGCGGGGGCGGTGCCGATGTTGCGCAGCGGCCACAGCGTGGTGCGCTGCGGGCCAGAAAGCCAGGAGCGCATCGCCTCTTCGGCGGCTTTCAGCTCGCGGAAGCGGGCGCCGAGGAGCATCTGCGAAACGGCTTGCTGGCTGACCCCGAGTTCGCGCGCGACCTCGGCCTGCTTGCCGTGGCGGCGGTAGCTGCGCACCGCCCCGGCGCGCGCCTCGGTCCATTCGGCGGTCAGCGTGGAGTGCAGGCGGGCGAGTGCGGCAGCGAGGTCCAGCTCGGCGTCGGACTTGCTGGACCACTCAAAACAAAAGCTCCTGCGCTTGTCCGTCTTGCTAAGCAGCTTCAGGCATTTGGCCCGGATCGCCTCGTTGGAGCCGGCCGCTCCTGCCGGCGGCGCGGAGACGAAGGCGCACTGCAGGCGCATCGGCCACAGGGCCTCCTGGACCGCGACGGCGACGTCGAAGGCGTCGACCGCCTCTTCCAGAACCACCGTCAGCGCCTGGCGGTTTTCGGACCAGGCCACGGCTTCGCGGACGGTTCCGGCATAGGCCTGCTGGATTTCGGCGAGTACCTGAGGACCCCCTGGAGCAGCAGCAACCGCCTCTTCCAAGCTCCTTTTCTGTCGGGGAGAGGCACACAGGGACAAGCCGAAGCGCGAGGAAGCAGCCATCGCTGACAATGCTAAGATGTTGTCGCTGCTGGTTAAAGAGCAGACTCCCGATTCCCCTTGCGCGGTTTTTGGACTTCGGTCCTAAAGTCTTTGGAATGAAGAGGTTCCTGCTTCCCGCCGGACTCCTGCTGGGGTTTGGCAGCGCGCTCCACGCGCAGGAAACCCAGAGCGTCGCGGTCCAACGCCACGCCCTTCTGGTCGGGATCGGGGACTATCCGGTGGCCGAATGGCAACGCCTGGAGGGCCCTGCAGGCGACGTCGCGGCCATGCGCAGCATCCTCATCGAACGTGGGGGTTTTCAGGCCGATCACGTCACCACCCTGCTCGAGGAACAGGCCACTCGAAGCAACATCCTGGCCGCCTTGCAGCGTCTGCGCGAGGACGCCGCCCCTGGCGACCTGCTGCTGTTCTACTTTGCCGGCCACGGCTCGTGGCTGGCCGACGACAACGGCGATGAATTGCACGACGGGCTCGACGAGACCTTGGTGCCCTGGGATGCCCTGGCCGCAGATGGAACGCGACAGGATCTGCGCGATGACCTGCTGCGGGATTTCGTTCGCGCCGCCAACGTCAAGACCGAACGCGTGGTCCTGGTGTTCGACTGCTGTCACTCCGGAACCGCGGTGCGCGGCGGCGGCGTTGCGTTGCGCCAGGTGCCGGGGCCGGCCGGGGTGGCCGTCCGCGGTCTGGGCGACAAACGTGAGAGCCTGGTCGCCCAACGCTCCGACGCCACCGGAGTGGCGGCAGCCGACCTGGATTACGTCGCTCTATCTGCATGTCGCGCCGACCAGGCCGCGGCCGAACTGCACGCCGATCCCAACAGTTCCAAGCGTCAAGGCCTGTTCAGCTGGGCCCTGGTCCAGAGCCTGGCGCAGGCCGGACCCAACGCCACCTACGTGGAGTTGATGGACAACACCCGCTGGCGCGTTCACCAGATGCATCCGCGTCAGACCCCCGTGCTCGAAGGGCGCGGCAAGCAGCAACCGGTGCTGGCGGGGGGTGTTGCTGCGGCGCGCCCGTTCTTCTCGCTGACCGCCGGGTCTTCCCGCGGGCAGGCTCAGGATGCGTCCTTGAAGCCTGGCGTCGAACTCGCTGCAGGAACCATCCACGGTCTCAGTGCCGGCGCGGAACTGGTCGTCTGCCCCGCCGGGACCCTGGACCCTGAAACGGGCGAGGTACTCGGGGTGCTCCGGGTGCGCGGCGCCGAAACCGTGCGCGCGCGCGCGGTGTGGCTGACCCAGACGCCGCCGCCCGAGCGACTGGAGTCGGCGCGCGCCTTCCTGCTGCGGCTCGCGCCCTCGGCGTTCCGCCTGCAACTCGATCTTGACGACACGGCACCCGCTCCTCCGGCCGGACCGCTGCTCGCCTGCCGCGACCTGGTAGGTCATTTCCCGTTGATCGCCTTCGGTGAGACTGGATCTGCAAGGTTCCACCTCGCCTGGAAGAGCGGCAGCTGGCAATTGAACGGAAGCCTGGGCCGCGCTCTGCCGCTGAGCGCGCGAGCCGGCAACCCGCGTGAGATGAGCCTGCTGATCGGACGCCTCAACCACCTCGCGCGCGCCGCGCGCCTGCGTTCGGTCGCCAATGAAACCCCCTCCGGCCTGCGTTTCGAAGTCGAATACGAACGCTTGAAAGAAACCTCAGGGCGTTGGCAGGCAGGTGGCCCGATGCAGCGCGGTCCCAGCGGCGAGGTCGAGGTGCGTCATCTGGACAGCTACCGCACCAGCCTGGTCAACCACAACGCCTTTCCCGTCTACGCCTCCTATCTGCTGTTCTCGCCTGACGGCGAAATCAACGTTCTGTGGACCACCGAAAGCCAGGACGACGCCATCGCCCCTGGCACCCGGCGCTGGAGCAATCGCATCGAACTCTTCATCCCTTCCGAAAACGAAGAATTCTATCGCCAGGGCTCCTGCATGGGCCGCTGGGTGGTCACCCGCGATTGGCATGACCTGCGCGATCTGGAGCAGAAGCCCGCTCCGGACGTGGCGCCGACGCGCTCCAATGGCGGCGTTCCCGGCGGCATCGCCGGAGGCCAGGTCGGCGCTCCGGTCGATGACTGGGCCACGCGCTCGCTGGAATTCCGCCTGCTGCCCGCACAGGACTGAATCGCCGTCGGGCAGGTCCTGGTGCGGGTCTATTGGTGGCGGAACCAGCGGGTGATCACCAGATCGCTGGCTCCCTGCTCCATGACGAAACTGGTCGGGTTGAAGGAACTGCTGCTGCCTCCGGAGGCCACCACGGTGACGCCCTTGCCCTGGCGCCGCGCGCCGAGCCCGCGCTCGACCACCGCCGCCTCGGCGACCTGGACCGAACCGCCCGAGGGCAGCGTCGGGCGCGTGCGACCGGCCATTTCTTCGAATTGGGTTTCCAGGTCGGGGCGCCGCGCGTGCGAAGCCATGAAGTAGAAGGTTTCGATGCCGCGGAATTCGTCCAGGGGAAACCACTCCTGGCCGTCGGGAATGACGTATTGACGCCGCGCCTGCACCGGGTTCTGGTGGCTGCTTTCTGACGGGAAGATCGGCTGCGCCCAGCCGGTTCCGTCGATGGCAAGCACGTAGACGTAGCATTCCTGATCGGCTTCGAAGCTGATCTTGAGATTGTCACCGCCATTGGGATCGCCGCGCCCGTCGACCAGCACGCTGCCATTGGGAAGTGGCACCGGAATGCTTTGTCCGGCCGATACGTTTTCCTTGAGGACGGCCACGTCGAGCGAGATCGGCGAATCCAGCAGCGCTTGGGGGATGGTGGTGTCAAAACCTGCGGCCCCGGCGTCGGTCAGCATGGCGTTGAGCATGCTTTCCACCGTGGCGGAATACTCGCCGGCGTAGTTGGCCTCGGCGGTGCCGAGCAGGTTCTGCCCGATCGACATGGCGGTCGCGCCGAGGATGCCCCCGGTAGCGGCACACGATCCAATGCCGATGACGATGCCCAGGCAGGAAAGCAGGAGAGCACAGGTGAGGAACAGGCGTTTCATCATTTCTTCAAGGCTGGGGCGGCGGAACAACTGCCAGGGAAGGAGCCATCGTCAATTCGGGTCCACCTCAAGCATCAGGTCTAGGGAGGCGATGCCAAAGGTCCAGTCATTGCGGTCCAGTGGGCCGCTGCCGCGGGTCCGGCGCAACTCCAGGGCGCCGCGCAGGACTTCGGGCAGTGCCTGGGTGGAACTCCGCTTGGCATCGGTCTGCACACCGACAAACTGGGGGACCGCGCCGCGGAAGGCGGAGAAATCGGCGTGGGTCACTGTCGCGATCACGATCCAGCGATCGCGGATGGGATGAGCAGGATCGAGGCTGTCGTTGAAATAAACCTCGATCGGCCGGGTCAAGGTCTGGCCCGGCTGCAAAATATTTTCGCGGCTGTTGACGTCGACCGGCCACGCGGCGTGGACGCTGCGGTCTTCGCTGGCGCAGATCATGGTGATGTGCGCGGGGTAGGGAAAGGACTCGTCGAGGGTGATTTGGAACTCGACCATGTCACGCGTGCGGCCCGGCCGGTCGAGCGCGCGGGGGGGGGTGGTGGCATGGAATGGAGCAGCACGGTGTTCCTCGGCTGGCCGGTTGCGGCGATAGGCGGCGATGCGGTCCGCCGACGCTGCGTTCACGCTCACCTTCAACGGGATGCCGCCGAAACCATCGGTCAGGTCGAGCATGCGCCGGTAGCGCACCTCCCAGCCCAGATACTGCATCAGGATAATGGCGCGTTCGCGGGCCGCGGCCGGGGGCTGGTCGGCCTCGCGCCATAGAGTCTTGCCGCTGCTGGCCTCGATCAGATGCCAGGCGGCGTTCGGTCCCGGAAGGAAGACAAGATCGGCGACCGTCGCGTCGCTGCCGAAACGGATGCCGTTGGGCTGCATACTGCGCAGGGCAGCCTCGATGGCCTGTCCGGCGGGAGACTGCTCGACGGTGAGGGTCAGAACATCAGTGCTGTGGCCACCCGCGGTGGGCACCGCGCGCAGCGGAATCTCCTTGGCGGCGGGCTGGCCGTCGAGCAGACGCGCTCGGGCTTCATAAGGGCCGAAGCCCTCGGCCATGACCTCGGCGCTGCCGACCGCTGCGCGCGTCAGGTCGAACAATTCAAGTTGCTGGCCCGGGGCCAGTCCGTGAACGCCGCCGGCGCTCAGACTCAGTTCATCCTGGAGGAGCACCGCGCGGAAGCCGGGCAGAGGCGGGCCATAGCCGCCGCCCAGCACCTGCCGGTCGATTGGGCCAGTCGCCTGCACCTGCTGCTCGAAACGCGAAGACACGCGCAGCGCGGTCTCTTCGATCAACTCGGCCCAGGTCACCTGCGGTCCGGCGTCGCTCAGCGCCTCGGCCATGAACCAGGTCATGGCGCCAAAGGTGGTGGCGCGGTCCTCGACCTGGATCGGAGTGTATTCCTCGGCTTGGTCCTCGGCGCCGCAGGCGGAGATGGTCACCACCGGAAGGGGGGGGTAAAGCAGACGCTGGTCGTCATCGAGGAATGGAATGTGTGCCGGCCACAGATTGCGCAGCATTTCCGGCGTGATGCCGTTTTCCAGCTCCGGCAGCCAGCGGCCGCGGCGCGCATTCGGCCCCCGCGTAATGCCGCCGGCGTGGCAGCAGTCGAACACCATCGTGATCCAGGGCGTTCTCTGCGCCAGGGAACGCAGCAAGGAATAGAGTTCGTCGTCGGACAGATCGGGTGCATCGCCGCGCGCGCCGCGGGCGTCCCATGGCACCAAGGTGGAATCCTTGCCGTCGGCTTCTTCGCCGGTAACCTTGCTCAGGTCGGGCGCCCGGGAGCCGTGACCGGAATACCACATCAGCACCTGGGTATCGGGGCCAGCCTGCTGAATCAGCCAGCGATCGAAAGAACGCAAGATCTCGGCGTGGGTCGCCTGTTCGTTGCGCAGCACCAGGATCTCCTCGCGCTTGAAGCCGAAGCGCTGCTGCAGTAGTTCGACCACCAGGCGCGAATCGTTGATCGAGCCCTTGAGGTCCCACCATTCATCAGCACCGCGCGGAGCATAGGTCTGACCAACTGCGTAGTCATCGATGGCCACCACCAGGGCCAGGCGCGGAGGATTGGGGGGGGGCGATGGCGCATCGCCTGGGTCTGTTGCGAGGCTCCCATCGGTGGCCGCTGCAAGGTCTCCATCGGTGGCCGCAGGTTCTCCCTTGCCGCAGGCGCCGACGGCTGCCATCAGACTGAGGAGAACGAGAATTCGGTCAAACATGGGAAGCAGGCCCGCTGGCCCAACCAGAAGGTACTCAATCCGAACGGATTTGGGGGGCATCCAGTTCAAGGTGCTCGCCCAGGCGCTGATGGAAGCAATCCAGGCTCTGACTGGTCAAAGGAGTACGATCGGAGGCGGCAGGCAGCAATCCGCCGGCCGATAACGCCTTCCAGGACTGTTTCAGACGCCCGAGAACCTGGCGCTCGGTGGCTCCGCCAGCAGCCATGGCGTTGGCGTAGGCGTGCAGCCAGGTGTGCACTCTGGAGGGGGGGGTGACGGCGGCAGGGATACCAAGACGCTGGTTGCGCCAGCGGCTGAACAACCACGGGTCGCTAATCGCGGCGCGGCCGACCATGACTCCGGCGCATCCAGTGGTGCGCAACATGGCGTCGATGGCGGCGGGGGAATCTGCGCTACCGTTGCCGATCACCGGGATCTCGACCGCCTCTACGGCCCGGCGGATGCGCGACCAGTCGGGGGCGGTGCGGTAGGAATCCTGCCGCAGCCGCGCATGGACGGTGAGCAGCTGCGCTCCGGCGGCTTCGATGCAGCGCGCGATCTCTTCGACCTCGTCGTCGGCTTCGATTCCGGAGCGGATCTTGGCGGTTACCGGAACCGGGCTGGCGCGCACCGTGGCGGCGACGATTTTCTCCAGTAGCGGCCGGTCGCACAGCAGCGCCGATCCGGCACCGTGTTGAAACACCTTCGGGGCCGGGCAGCCAAAGTTGAGGTCGATGAAGGGTGCCCCCAGGTGGGCAGCGCGGAGCGCGGATTCGGCGATCAAATCGGCATCGTTACCCATCAGCTGCACGCCCACGGGCACCGCCAGTGCTTCGTCCTGGCCCCATTCCCGTACGATTTGCTCCGCGCTCAACGGTGTTTGAGAAACGCGTAGGAATTCGGTGCACGCCGCACCGACCGCAGCCGGGTTCTCGGCCACGATGAGGCGGCGGAAGCTGCGGTCGGTGACCCCTTCCATCGGGGCCAGCATCAAGGCCGGCGCGAACTCCAGGCCGGCCGAGAGGCGCACTTTCGGGAGCGATGCCGATCGGGTCATTGCGGCGGCGCGGACTCCAGGATCTCGACGTCGTAGCCATCGGGATCGTGGACAAAAACGTAACTCGAATTCAGCTCGGGGCGGCTGCGCCGGTACCACCAGCCGCGTTCTTCGATCACCTCGATCAGCGCGGTCAGATCGTCGACGTGGAAGGCGAGGTGTCCGAACTGGCTGCCGAGTTCGTAATCGCGGCCGTCGTGGTTGCAGGTCAGCTCGATGAAGTAGGCACCGTCGGCGTCGCCCAGAAACACCAGGGTGGCCTCTGTGCCGATGGAGTGGCGGCGGATCTCGCGCAGACCGAGAAATCCGCAATAGAAATCCAGCGAGCGGTCGAGATCACGGACGCGGATCATGGTGTGGGCGAGACGGGCCTGCATGGCTGGATTCTAGGCACTGCCAGGATTGCCGGTGCACGGAACGGCGCCGCGTATCCATACTGATCCGGTGAGCGAGACCTCGCTGCGCCGGACCGAAGAACAACTCCAGATCCTGCACGAGCTGGCGGTTTCCTTGCTCCACCAGGCCAGCGTCGACGACGTGGTCCGGGAAATAGCCCGCGGCGCGGTCGAGCAGCTCGGCTTCGAAGATTGCGTGGTCTACATCCTCGACCGCAAGCGCAGCGTGCTGGTGCAGCGGGCGGCGCGCGCGCGCGGCCACGACCAGGATGACGTGGCCTACCGGCGCATCGAGATTCCGCTCGGTTCGGGCATCGTCGGCGCCGCTGCGCGCAGTGGCGAGATCCTGATCATCGACGACGTCGCCCAGGACCCGCGTTACATCGTCGATGACCAGCCGCGCCGCTCCGAGGTCGCGGTTCCGATCACCTTCGAGGGCGAAGTCATCGGCCTGATCGATTCAGAGAATTCTGCGGTCGCGTATTTCACCGCCGACCGGGTGGCCATGGTGCGCACCCTGGCGGCGCTCGTTGCCACGCGTCTTTATGTGGAGCTGGGGCGCGAAGAATACGAGGCCGAATTGCGCCTGGCGCACGAAGAGGCGCGCGATGCGGTGCATCTCAAAGATGAATTTCTTGCCAACGTCAGCCATGAGGTGCGCACTCCGTTGGTTGGGATTCTCGGTGTGACCCGGCTGCTGAAGCAACGCGTCGAGGAGCAGGCCGCCGCCGCCGCGCTTCTCGATCTGATCGACATCCTGCAGCGCAGTGGTTCCCACCTGCTGGCGATCGTGCAGCAGCTGCTCGACGTGGCCGCTCTGCAAAACACCAACCTCGAATCCGATCTGGGACCGGTGTCCCCGCTCGAACTCCTGACCGGAGTGTCGGGAATGTTCCGCCCCAAGGCGGCGTCCGCCGGCGTGCAACTTGAAACCGAGGTCTGCGGAGAGATCCCGCCGCGCATCCACAGCGATGCGACTCGTTTGCGCCAGATTCTGGTCAACCTGGTCGACAACGCGATCAAATTCACACCGCAGGGGGGGGTGGTCCGGGTGGTGCTCGAGGATGTGCAGCCGGGCATGTTCAGTTTCACCGTCGAGGACACTGGCATCGGCATCGAACCCGCCGATCAGGCGCGGATCTTCGAGTCCTTTGCCACCGGTGGCAGCCGCAGCGGCGAGACCAAGCACGGCGTCGGCCTAGGCCTGGCGATCGCCCGGCGTCTGGCGGTGCAGCTCGGCGGCACCCTCGTGGTGCGCTCTGCCTCGGGAAAGGGATCCGCCTTCCAGCTTCAGGTGCCGGTCGACCCGCGCCAGGGCCTGACCGCCCCGGATTCTGCTGCGGCCGAACTCGCCCCCCCCCTGGCTCCTCGACCGGGTCCTGCGGTCGAAGCTGCACCGCATGAGGACGGCGGCGCGGGCACGCGGTGCGGCCGGATTCTTCTGGCTGAAGACAATCAGGACACCCGCAGGCTGATTGAGTTCCATTTGTCCGAGGCCGGGCACGAGGTCCACTCGGTGGCCGACGGTGCCGCTGCCCTGGACCTGGCCATGTCGGAAAGAGCCAGCGGTCGCGAGTTCGACGCAGTCCTTCTCGACATGGCCATGCCGCGCCTTGACGGTTTCACCGTGGCCCGGCGCCTGCGTGGGGTGGGCTATCGCGGAGAGATCGTCGCCCTGACCGCGCACGCTCTGCCGCGCGACCGCAAGCGCTGCCTGGAGGCTGGCTGCTCGCATTATTTCGCCAAGCCCTTCGACTGGAACGACCTGCTCCAGCTGGTCGCAACCGCTGCCGCGCCGCCACAATAGGCCCATGGACCTTTCCGCCCTGGCCGGCAAGACCGCCGTGATCACCGGCGCCAGCCGCGGCATCGGCGCCGGCCTGGCCGAGGTCTGCCACGCGCACGGCATGAACCTCGCCCTGTGCGCGCGCGGCAGCAGCGTGCTCCCCGACACCGCCGGAGCCGCCGCAGCTGCTGGACCAACCGGAGCCACGGCAGCCGCCTGCACCATCGGCGCGGTGTTTTCGGCTCGTTTCGACGTCAGCGACGGAGCGGCGGTCGAGGAGTTCGCCGAGCAGGCCTGGCAGCGTTTCGGCGGCATTGACCTGTGGGTCAACAACGCCGGCATGCTTGATCCGATCGAGGCGGTGCGCGACCTTGAGTGGGAAGATTTCCAGCACCACCTCGCGGTCAATCTCGGCGGGGTATTCCACGGCAGCCGCGCTTTCGTGCGCCGCCACCGCGCCCGTTGGCAGCAAACGCGCGTCGCCTGTGAAGGCCAGGCTGCAGCAGACCCAGCCGTGCCGCAGCCTGGGCGGCCGGCCTCCGCTGCACCAGACCCCGCCGTGCCCGACGCTGCGGTGGCGGACGCGGTGCTGATCAACATCTCCAGCGGCGCGGCGTGGTCTGGTTACGCCGGTTGGGCCGCCTATTGCGCCGGCAAGGCCGGCGTCGATCGCCTGAGCGAGACCATCCAGCTCGAAGAGGCGGAGACCGGATTGCGCTGCTACGCCGTGGCTCCCGGCATCGTCGACACCGCGATGCAGGAATTAATCCGCAGCTGCCCTCCCGAGCGCTTCCCGATGGTGGAGAAATTCCACGAATTCAAGCGCCAGCAGGCTTTTAACAGCCCCGCTTTCGTCGCCCATCACGTCCTCGGTTACGCTTTTGATGCGGATGCGCGCCCTGACACGGTCGCCGTGCGCATCCCTGCTGAATAGTTCTTGGGCCCGTTCGGCAGGGCTCGGTGCTGTGCCCCAGACCACAATGAACCGCTACATCCTCGTGCTGATTTCCGCGCTGGCGCTCGCCGCCACCGGCCTTTTCTTTACCCCGCGTCTGAACGCCGACGAGGGCGAATGGCTGCCTGAGCAGTTGCAGCACCTCGACTGGCCGGCGCTGCACCAACGCGGGCTGGAGCTCGACGCCGACGAGATCTGGGACGGCGAGCAGGGCCTGCTTTCTGCCGCGGTGCAGATCAACGGCTGCTCGGCCAGTTTCGTCTCGGACCTGGGCCTGGTGGTGACCAACCATCACTGCGGTTTCGGCGCCATCAACCGCGCTTCGACGATCGAGCACAACTACCTCGAGGACGGTTTCATCGCCGCCGATTTCGGCGCCGAGATTCCATCGCCGGGCATGATCGTCTCCTTCGTCACCGGCTATGAAGACGTGACCGGGGAGATGCACGCCGCCGCGGAAGCCGCTGGCGAGGATCCGGTCGCGCGCCTGCAGGCGGTCAACGCGCGCCGCGCCGAGCTGGCGCGTGAAGGGGCGCGCGATGAATACACCAGCGCGGTGGTCGTGCCCTACTTCGAAGGGCGCATCTGGCGGCGCATCTTCCGCACCGTGCTGCGCGACGTGCGTCTGGTCTATGCACCCCCGCGCGACGTGGGTGAATACGGCGGCGAGACCGACAACTGGATGTGGCCGCGCCACACCGGCGACTTCAGTTTCTTCCGCGCCTACGTCAGCGCCGACGGCAAGCCGGCCGAATACGCCGCCGACAACGTGCCCTATCATCCCGGCCGCCACCTGCAGGTCAGCGAAGAGGGCGCCGATGACGGCGACCTGGTCATGATCCTGGGCTACCCCGGCAGCACCAGCCGCTATCTGACTTCTCTGGCGGTGCAGTCGCGCCAGGAAATGTTCTACCCGGCGCGGCAGCGGCTGTTCGTCGGCATGATCGCCGACCTCGAGGTCGCCGCCGCCGCCAGCGCCGAGGCCGAACTGCGTCTGGCGTCGCGCATCAAGTCCTTGTCCAACGTCGAAAAGAACGCGCGCGGCATGGTCTACGGCCTGGCGCGCAACCAGGTGGTGGCCAACAAAGAGGCCGAGGAAACCGACTTCCAGGCGTGGGTAGACGGCGATCCAACCCGGCAGCGCCGCTACGGCGACGTGCTGCAGCGCCTGATGGAGCTCGACCGCACCGAAGCCGAACGCATGGAAAAGGATTTCGTGCTTGACGGTCTGCAGCGCTATGCACTGGCCTCTGCTTCGGCGATGGCTTTGATGAGGGAAATGGGGGGCCAGCTGCGCGACACCCAGGAGCTGCCGGTGATGACCCAGTGGCTGGAAGATGGTGCCCAGGACTTCGGCGCTCTGATGGAGGCCCTTGCCCCTGAGTACGAGGTGCAGCGCAGCTTCCGCCAGCGTCAGCGTGGCCTGCGCATGGACGTCGGCGCGCTGTGGATCCAAGCCCAGGAATTGTGGCGCGGCAAGCGCTTCTATCCCGACGCCAACTCGACGCTGCGCGTCTCGATCGCCACCGTCAAGGGCTACCAGCCGCGCGACGGTGTGTGGCACGTTCCGCACACTACCGTCGGCGGCATGCTCGCCAAGCACACCGGTGCAGGCGAGTTCGATGCTCCCGACCCGATCCACGCCGCGGTGACGGCTGACCCCGCAGCCCTCGACATTCCGGTCTGCTTCCTGGCCGACGGCGACACCACCGGCGGCAATTCCGGTTCGCCGGTGGTCGACGGCCAGGGGCGTCTGGTCGGACTCAATTTCGACCGCGTGTTTGAAAACGTCTCAGGCGATTTCGGCTGGAACGCCGAACGTAGCCGTAACATCTCGGTCGACATCCGCTACGTGCTGTGGCTGATGCGCGAGGTGTGGCCGGCGCCGCGCCTGCTCAGCGAGATGGGACTGGAGAATCGGCGGGGGGCACAAAAGGCTAGCGTCACCTTCCGCATCGGTCTGCGCCCTGATGACCCGGGTTATGAGGTTGCCGAGGCGGTGACCTTCGAGGGTCAGGAGCTGCGCCTCGGCCAGACGCGCGAGTACTCCATCGCCGACGCTTCGGTTGGTACCGGCCTGGTCGGCAGCACGGTCGAGTTTTCGCTCGACGACGCCGACGGTTTCGAGACCTACACCGGGCGCTGGGCCGGACGGCCGCTGGCGATTTCCCTCGACGGAGAAATCCTGACTGTGGCCACCCTGCTGACCGCGATCCCGGGTCAGGTCGCCCTCAGCGGTGGCTCGGAGGGCTTCACCCTGGGGCAGGCGCAGAGCATGGTCGAGCGCCTGACGGGTGCCGAGGCGCTGGGGCGGATGGAATTCCGCGTCGTCGTCGAGGCCGCCGATCCGGCCTACGCCAGCGCTGCCGAATTCACCTGGAACGGCGAGCGCCTGCGCTTCGGTCCGCCGCGCTTTTTTCGGATCAAGCGCGCCTACCCCACCAGCGACCAGGTCGGCGGCCCGGCCCTCGGCTTCGAGGTCGAAGACGAGGCCGCCTTCCAGGAGTGGACCGCGACCCTGGTGCGCCAGCGCCTGGGGGTTTTCTTCGACGGCCGACCGGTCACCGTGCCGATGGTGATGGCGCCGCTACCCGGCGAGGGCGTGCTGGCCGGCGGCGGCGACGGCTTCACCGCCGACGAGGTGTTTGCGATGATCCGCCGCTTGCGCGGCGACTAGAAGCGCGTACCCGGGGGGGCCAGGCCCGCGATCGAGAGGCCGCGTTCAAACTTGCTGCGCGCGGCCTTGTTCCAGCCGAGCGACTCTTCCAGGCTCGCGCACAGCTGGCGCAATTGCTCTTCGCGGCCTTGGCGCAGTTCCAGTTCCGCCACCCACAGCGACTCGCCTTCGCTGCCGCTTTCGAGATGAACGGAATCACGGCTGGCACCGAGTTCGAGCCCGTCGCCGAGAACAACCTGGTGCTGGACCCGCTCCTGGCGGATCATGAACAGGCGCATGAGTTTCTGGGTGTCGCAGATGCGCGCGAGGCGGCCGGCGAGCACCCCCGGAGGGAACTCAAAAGACTGACCGTCGGCGAGATGGACCTCTTCTTCGATCTCTTCGCGCACCGCCAGTCCCTCTTGGGGAGGGCGCAGTTCTTTCAGGCCGAGCACCTGGCGGCTGCCGCAATTGCGCAGGCGCAGCGCCCAGCCGGCGCCGAGGAAGTGCAGGTCAGCGGTGTCAAGATAGTGGTCTTGGACGAAGCAGGTTTCAGGATCGGAGACGAAAGCGCCGAGCGCCTCCAGCGCCGGCGGCAGCTTGGCCAGCTCGAGTTTGCTGGGCGCCTCCAGCTGGGCTTCGATTTCGCACCTCACCTCTGTACTCAACCCAGATGGGTCGCGCCTAACGCGCTCCGAAACGCCGCAGCAGTGCCGCCACCTGGGGCGCCGCGTCTTGCACCAGCCGGCGCCCGTAGGAGTCGCCCACCGGATTCTCAGGATCGGCCAGGGATGCTCCTGCTTCAAGCAGCATTTGGCAGATCTGCAGATAATTTCCTCTACGCTCGTCGGCCCCGCCGGAGAAACGGGAACCGTGGGCAAGCCACACCAAGGGGGTGCCGTGGTGGTCGTCCCCGGCGAGGTCGGCGCCCGCGTCGAGCAGCGCCAGGACCGCTTCGAGGCGCCGGCGGCGCACGGCGACGTGCAAAGGGGTTTCTGCGAAGGGGCCGCGGACCTCTTCCAGATCGGCATTGTGCGCCAGAATCTCGCGCAGCCGGTCGAACTGGAAGTCGAAATCGAGCAGGTGGTGAAGGTCGCTGAAGGTCCTACTCCGCGAGGGATTCAGACCTCAGCCTACTCCTGACCGCACAGAGATGCCTTGAGGAAGTCGCGGTTCAT
>JAJFFB010000164.1 GCA_021776925.1 Planctomycetota bacterium
TTGCACGGTCAGGTGCTTGCCGGCGGTGTTCCAATTGCCGACGCCAAGGTCGAATTGGAAATCAGTCAGAGCTGGACCAGGTCGCGGCCGGGTCCGGTGCGCGATAGCGGCTACCGCGCGTTGCAGGCTTTCGTGCTGCGCAGCGACGAGGTGGGCAACTTTCGCAAGCAGGTACCCGCCGCAAATTATTGGGTGCGTGCCGAACACGAATCCCACGGCAAGGGAGAGGTGCAGGACGTAGAGACACCGATTGCGGATCTGGTGGTCGAATTGAAGGTGGCCAAAGAAGAACGCGGCAGCAGCATCCACGGTCTGGTGGTCGATCCAGGCGGGACAGCGATCGCCGGTGCGCAGGTGCGCTTTGCCGCTGAAGGCCCGCAGACCATCACCCACAGCGACGGTGGCTTCGAGCTCGACAAGGTCAAGAAACACTGGGCGCTCGAGGCCGAGGTGCTGGCGTGGGCTCCGGGCTTTGCACCCAATTGGGTCATGCTGGGCGAACTGCAGCCGCTGCACAGCTCAGTGGAGGTTGTCCTGGCTCCGGCGTTTCCGATCGAAGGGATGTTACAGGGCGCCGACGGCAATCCGCTCGCCAGGGGCCGCGTGTTTCTCAGCGGCGAGCGCGAATACCACGACGGCACCTCACCGGCCAACACTATCCTGAGTTCTTTTGTCGATCCGGTCACCAAGCAAGAACTCTCGGTCGCGGTCAGCGACGACCAGGGCAACTTTCGTTTCGCCCACGTACCTGCGGGTGAGTACACCCTGACCTATCGCGGCCCCGGTCGCAACACCGGTTTTTATGACGACGCCCGCGCTACCGTCGGGGCCGTCGGCGGCAGCCGCGGGGTGATCCTGCGGGACGGTCAGTTCGATGCACCGCAGGTGATCTTCCGCGGGCGGGTCACCGATCGTTACAGCGGCGAATCCCTGCCCGGCGCCACGCTCACCGCCAACCGCATCACCCGCTCCGGCGCGGGGGGCTGGAGCGCGAGCGGGGTCGAAAGCGGCACCAGCGACGCAGACGGCGGCTACCAGATCCGGGGGCTGGAGAAGGGAGAGTACTACCTGACTCTGAAGCTGCAGGGATACGCCGACACCAAGACCCAGGAGGCCGAGTACCTACCCGGTGATTTCATCCATGACTTTCAACCGGTTCCGGAACGCACGCTGCATCTGACCGTGCTCGACGCCGCTGGCAACCCCGCCGCCCGGGCTTCGGTAATGGCGCGCGACGCCGACGGCACCTCGATGATGATCAAGCTCGGTGGTGGCAGCGCGGTCAGCCCCGGGCGCACCGATGACCGCGGCGAGCTGATCATGCACGGCATGCCGGCGGCTTCGATCACCCTGGAGTGCTGGTTGGAGTGGTACCAGCCGCGCGAAACGCACACCCTGGACCTGCGTCTGCCCGGCCCGCACGAATACGAAATGCGCCTTGGCGGCGTGCCGCTGCAGGATCCGGTGCAGGTGCGCCTGCGCATGCAGTTGGCCGATGGCGGCGCGCCCTCGGTCGGCGGCCTGGACCCGGAGCATCGGCTGGTGGCATCGGCGTACGATCTTGAAGGTCGCTTGGTCAGCCAGGAATCGATGTGGCCTGGCGACAGCGGCTGGATACGCCTGTTCGGGCAGGTCGAACGCGAGGTCAGCGAGCCGGTGCTGGTGCTGCATCTGCCCGCCGCCGGTGGTCGCATCGAAGTCGAAGGTCCTGGTTATGAACGCAGCGTGGTGCCGGTAGGTGCGGTCGAACCACAGAGCACCGGAGCGCGCGACCTGACCGCGGTCCTGCGCCCGCGCGACTAGAGCTCGGCCAGCAGCAGGCGCGCGAAGGAGTTTGCCGCGGCCCTAGAGCTCGGCCAGCAGCAGGCGCAGCTCGGCGGCGACTTCGGCGGCGGCGTCCAGGTGCAGGTGATGGCCGACGCCTTGCACCACCCGCGCCTGCGCCCCTGGGATTTCGGCCACGCGCTGCAGGAACTCCGGCACGCGTTCGATGATGCCGCTTGCGCCCACCAACACGCGCACCGGCACCTCAACGCGATGGCACATCGCCCGCCAGGTCTCTTCGCAATAGCGCACCGGGTTGGGACCGCGCAGACGCGGATCGAGCAGGAATCGGATCTTGCCGTCGGCGGTGGTTTCCGTGGCGTGGCGCACCATCGCCTGCGCTCCGGCCAGCGACAAGCCCGGATTGTTGGCCTGCACGCGTGCGGCGGCGGCGTCGAGGTCGGCGAACTCGCGGAAGTCGGGCTTGGCTTTGCGCACCGAAGCGACCAGGCCGGCGAGCGCGTCGCATTCCTGTTGCGGGGAAGAGGGGAAACCACCGCAGGCGTCGAGAAACAACCACGCTGGAACCAGCTCGGGCGCGGCGCACGCCAGCATCAGTCCGACCACCCCGCCGAGCGAGTGCGCCACCACCGCGGCCGGCGCGAGCCCGGCGGCGGCGAGCTGGTCGAGCACCGCGGCCAGGTCCTTGAGATGGTCGAGCTGGTGGTAGGCGGCGCCGGCCGGGGCGCGCTCACTCTGGCCGTGGCCGCGCCAGTCCAGACATAGTGCGCGGCAGGCGCCGTCCAGCTCGGTCACCACACCGTCAAAACTGCGCCCGGTGTCGAGAAAACCGTGCAGAAACAGCACCGGTGGGCCCGCGCCGCCGTGGTCCCATATGCACAGCGGGACCCCTTGGGCAGGCAGGTGAAGGCGGGAGGGCGCAGCGGCCATCCCGCCCAGCCTAGGTCGGCCGATCGGTCCCTGACGCCCATGGTGCAAAGGGCGTCGGGGATTGCAGCATCACTGGAAAGCCTTGCGCGCCGTCGCCAGGAAACGTCCGATGCGTTCCTGCACCTGCTGCGGCTGCGACACGATCATCACTTCGTCCCAGAAATAGACCCCGGCGTAATCCCAGTCCCAGCTTTCGCTGCGAACCGTTTCGTAGAGCAGTTCGCGCAATTCTAGCTGGGCTTCGAAGATGGTTTCTTCGCTCTCCAGGGACTCGTCGTCCTGCAGCGACTGAAGATAGCTGCGGTATCGGTTGGCGAGTTCCATCTCAGCCTCGGTCCTGCGGTCGCCTGAGGCTGGATCTGGAATCAAGCCGAGAAAGTCACCGACCTGGTACAGGCGGATCTCCATGGGCATGCCCTCGGCGAGCCAGATCGCGCCGTCGCGCATGCTGACCTGCAGGCCGTACAGCGAGGCGATCCAATCCAGCATCTCGGCCAGGCTCATGTTTCCGAGCACCAGTTCCTGCACGTCCTGCTCGTAGTAGTCACGTTGCAGCATCAGCGGGATCTGGTGAGCTTCGGCGAGGTTGTCGAGGACCTCCCCCAATTCCATGTGGTCACAACGGATCCCAACGGTCTTCTGCATCGCCCGTTCGAGGCGGCTCTTCCATTCCGGCACGGTGCTGGCGTCGTATCCCTGCCGAGCCAAGATCATGTCGAGGATGCGTTTGACTTCGGCGTGCATCTCATCGCTCTGGGTGACGATCAACTGCCCGTTCCAGAAGCGCATGCCGACGCCGTCGTAGTCCCAGCTGTCGTCCTGGCTGAGGTTCCAGATCAAATCGATCAGGCGGTCCTGGCGTTCTTCGCGCTCTTCCCAATCGGACTCGATCATCGCCGAAACGTCGTAGAAGCGCAGGTCGGCTTCGGTCGGGCCGCCGCCGTAGGACAGGAAGATGACCCCGCGGGTGGCTTTCCATTGGATGTCCAGCGAACCGCAGATCAGGTTGAGGACGTGCTTCAACGGGCGCCCGGCAGCGTTGATGTCGATGGTGAAGTCTTCCTCGATGATCTCAGGGTCGATGACGAAGTTGAGGCCGGTCAGCTTGCGCAAGGTGGCGACCGCGTCGCTCAGATCGACGCCGTCGAATTCCACCGGATACTCGAGGTCGAGCTTCTCGCGCACTTCGCTGCGCCAGCGCGGTTCCGGATCCTGGCGCACCACGCGCACTCCGGCGTCCTGTTGGGCCCCGGCAACGGCGGCGGTTTCGGCGAGCACGCTGGCGGACTCGGGGGCCTGGGGAGCGGCGGGAACCGCCGGGCCGGTGAGCGTGGCCCAGCCGAGCAGGCTGGCGACGCACACGCCGACGATAGGTTGAGCGCGGCTGTTGCCGCGGTTGTTGAGGATCATCTGGATTCTCCGTTTGGCTTCGGAAGGACGAGGGAGCAGGGTGGAAACGGGCGCCGCCAGCGATCGCGGCGGGCACCAGCTGAGCAGCTTGACCACGGTGGCGGCGTAACTGCGGGAGTCGGCATCGGGCGCGGCGCGCAGGGCTTCCCAGTCGCGCGCGTCTTCCTGGGCGGCGCGCAGGCGCGCGAGGCCGTGGCGGATCACCGGATTGAACCAGTGCAGCGCGTGCGCCAGGGTGAGCAGCCAGTTGATGGCGATGTCGCCACGGCGCAAGTGGCAGAGTTCGTGCAGCAGGACGAAGCGCAGTTCGCGGTCGTCGAGTTGGGCGGCGGCGTCCGGTGGCAGCAGGATGCACGGTCGCCGGATCCCGGCCAGCGCCGGCGCGGGCAGATCAGGGACGAGGACCACCGCCACCGACCGGCGAATGGCGAGCGCGGCGCGGCATTCGGCGAGCAGTGCGTGGACGTGCGCAGGACATTCCTTCGAGCGCAGGCGCAGGCCGCGGCGGAAGCGGGATTCGGCGACCAAGGAGCGCAAGATCGACCAGCCCACTCCGATCAACCACACGCTCAACAGGACCGCGGGCCATCCTGCGGCAGACTTCTGAACAGCTTGGCTTTGCAGGGTGGCTTGGGACTCGTTGCTCGATTCATCTTGGAGCGACGACGAAGCTGGATCCTGAACGGAGCCTCCAGGTCCCATCCACACCATGCCGGTGTGCGTTGAGCGCTCGACACCTGGGGTGGTGCCTTCGGCAGCGGCGCTGGCGTCCTGGCTGAGATTGACGGATTCCCTGGTCGGCGGGGCTGCACCGATGCGCAACGGCGCCATGGGGGGGGGTGCAATGGTGGCCGCGGATGCGCGGTCGCTTGGCTCAGTGGCTTGCGCAGCTGGGCCTTGTGGCCACATCCAGGCGCTTGGGTGGACCACGCCCGCCGGGTTGTTTGGAACCACCGGCAGCAGGAGTCGCAGCAGCACCAACAGCCACAGGCCGTAACGCCAGCGCGGTGCCAGCCGCCGCGCGAGAACGCCGTCGAACAACAACAGAAACAAGGCCAGCAGTCCGGCCTGCACCGAGGCTTGCAGCAGGAGGGCCATCATGACTGCCCCTCTTTTTTCTGATCGAGCAGTTCCTGCAGCTGCGCGATTTCAACGTCGGAGAGCGGAGTCTGTTGCACGAACCACGCCAGCATCGGGCTGGTGTTGCCCTGGAACACGCGATCGGCAAAGCTGCGCGCTTCGGTGCGCACGCATTCTTCGCGGCTGACCGTCGGCGAGTAGAGGTAGCGGCGCCCTTCGCGGGCGTAATCGAGGGCGCCCTTCTTGACCAGGCGGCTGAGCAGGGTCTTGACGGTGGTTTCGGACCAGCCGAGGTCGGCGGGCAATGCCGCCACCACCTGGCTGGCGGAGGCTGGGTGGCTGGCCCAGACCAATTCCATGATCTGCCATTCGGCCGCAGAGATCTTGGGGGGAAGACTCATGAGCCCAAGCTAACGACTACAGTTGTGGCTGTAACTACAAATGTGGCCAAAATCCGGATGCGGGCCTCGCATGCCTGGGGACGGTCCCTGCGGGTGTTCCCGCGCTACCATGTCCGCCACCATGCGCAGCATCCACGTCCTTGGCAGCGCCGTTTTTCTGGGCTGGGCCCTATCCAGCTGCGGAGAGGAGCTTTTTCCGGAGCTAAAACAAGTCCCTGGCAATGTAAACGCCGTCGGCGAGGCCGAGCAGGAACCGCGCAGCGGGGCCGAGGTCTTTGCTGTCACCTGCGCGCTATGCCACGGCGAGACCGGCGACGGCCAGGGCATCGTGGTCCTCGACCGGCCGGCGCGCTCCTTCCAGGAGGGGGCATTCTCCTTCGGCAACACTCCCGAGGCGTTGTTCCGCACCATCAGCGCCGGCATCGGCGGCACCCCGATGCCCGGATTCGGCGCCACCCTGCCCGAGGTCGAGCGCCGCCGGGTGGCCGATTTCGTCATCAGCCTGGGACCGGAGCAGGTGCCGGCTGCCGGCGCCGCCTCCATTCTGCACGTGCAGGAGCGGCCGCTTTTCGTGCGCGGCCAGTTCCGCGCTCCGGTGCCCGGCGCCGCCGAGGTGCCGCGCGGTCTGATGGTAGGCACCCTCGACGGACTCTCCTGGCAGTACCGCGCCGACGACGTGCGCCTGCTCGCGGTGCGCCAAGGCGGCTTCGTTGATCGCAGCGATTGGGGCGGCCGCGGCGGCAGCCCGTTGAAGCTGCTCGGCAAGCCGGTGCACTTCCTGGATGGCGGCACGCCGGGGCCGGCCTTCGCCACCGATGGGGGAGCGCCCTTGGTGGCGCGCCTGCGCTCCACCCTGGTCGAAGGCGACCAGGCCTGGCTGCGCTACCGCCTGCTCGAAGAAAGCGTCGGCGCCTTCCCCGGCCTGGCCGGTCCCAGCGCCGGTTACCAACCCGGGGTGGCCATGGTGCACGAAAGCTGCAGCGCCGCGAGCCTGCCCTCGGCGGCGGGATATCGGCGCAGCCTGCGCCTGGAACCCGACGGCGACCCGCGCAGCTCTTCCGGTGACGGGGGGAGCGCCGCGGCTGGCGCTGCGCGACCCGCCCTCTTGCTGCACCTGGCGTCTACGGGCTACAGCGAGATGGTCAACGGTCCCGGCAACACCACCTGGTTGCGCCTGGACGATGCCGATCCGCCGGTGGTGATGGGTCTGCAGCTGTACCTGGTGGCTTTCGAAGGCGGAGTCGGTCAGCCACTCGCTGCGGTCATCCGTGGCCTGGACGGAGCGACCGCCTTGAGCCTTCCTGCCAGCGACGCGCCCTTGCAGGTCGAGTGGACCACCCTTCTGCCTTCTACCCTGAACGACGCCACCTGGGCGACGATGGTCGAGGAGATCCAGCAATGAAGTATGTTGCCACTACCCTTCTTCTCCTGCTCACCGCGGGCGTTTCGGCGCTTGCCTCGACCCCGGTGGCCGCGGCGGCGCAGAATCCCGAGGAGGCCTATTACTCGGTCGAATACTTCTCCCCGCCTGAGGGCGAGGTGGTCGAGGTCGGCGGCATGGACTTCCTGCCCAACGGCGACCTGCTGGTCAGTTCACGCCGCGGCCGCGTGTGGTGGGTGGAGAACCCGCTGGCCGACAACCCGGCCGACGCCCGCTGGCACATCTTCGCCGAGGGTCTGTACGAGGGCCTCGGCCTGAGCGTGGTCGACGGCGAGATCTACGTCGTGCAACGCGGCGAATTGTCGATCCTGCGCGATCACGACGGCGACCGGGTGTGCGATGAAGTCGAGGTGGTGACCATGGACTGGGGTATGACCGGCAACTACCACGAGTTCGCCTATGGTCTGCCCCGCGATCTGGCCGGCAATTTCTACCTCAGCCTGAATGTCGGCTTCTGGTCGCCCGAATGGTGGCACGGGATTTCCAAGGCGCCCTATCGCGGTTGGATTCTGCAGGTGACCCCGGCCGGCGAAGTGCGGCCCTACGCCAATGGGGTGCGCAGTCCGGCCGGACTCGGGGTGAATTCGGCCGGCGACGTTTTCTACACCGACAACCAGGGCGACTGGATGGCGGTGTGTCCGATCTTTCACGTCAAGGAAGGCGCGTTCTACGGACACCCGGGCAGCCTGCGCTGGACCGAGGAATACGGCTACGGCCAGCGCGCGCCGAGCAGCACCGTGCCGCCGCAGCGCGAACGCCAGCAGGCCGCGGTGTGGATTCCCTACGAATGGTCGCGCTCGGCCGGCAATCTGGTCGAGGACCAGAGTGGCGGCAAGTTCGGCCCCTACGCCGGGCAGATGTTCGTCGCCGAACTCACCAACGGCATGGTTCTGCGCACCCAGATGGAGAAGGTGCGCGGCGAGTACCAGGGCGCGGTGTTCCTGTTCCGCCAGCAGATCGGTTCGATCACGCGCATCGCCTTTGCGCCCGATGGTTCCTTGTTCACCGGCTTCACCAACCGCGGCTGGGGCGGACGCGGGCCGGCGCATGGTCTGGGGCGGGTGCGTTGGAGCGGTGACAACCCCTTCGACTTCCACAGCGTCTCGCTGCTCGACGACGGTTTCGAGTTGCGTTTCACCGACGCCGTCGCGGTACCGGAAACGGTCGCCGGCATCGAAGCCGAGTTGTACGACTACAACTATTGGTGGGATTATGGTTCGCCGATCCAGAACAACACGCCGCTGCGGGTGGCGGCGGTCGAGCGCGGTGCCGATGACCACAGTCTGATCGTGCGCCTGGACGGGCTCGAGGCGGCGCGCTGCGTCAAGATCGCGCTTCCGCAGCTGCGCTCGGTGGCCGGACAAGCCTTGCTGCACGACGCCTTCCACTACACCCTCAGCCAGATGCGCAGCGGACCAGTGAGCAGTGCGCGGGTCAATCGCGTGGTCGCGCCTCCGGCGGTCAAGGTGTCCGAATCAGAGGGCTGGCTGCATCTGACCTGGGGCGACGCCACCGGAATGTGGGACTCAAGTGGTTGGGAACTGGTCGACGTCGAACTCGATCCGGCCGACCCTACGCGCCTGATCACGCGCGCCGGCATGGGCGCGCTGGTCAATAGCGGCCCGTCGCCGAGCAACTACGTGTCGCGGCAGGAGTTGGGCGACTACGAGTTCCGCTTCCGTTTCATGCTGCCCAAAGGCGGCGACAGCGGGCTCTACTTCATGGAGCGCTACGAACTGCAGTTGAACGACAGCCCCGGCGAGATCGGCGGAGTGTGGGGGGTGCAGTCGCCGATGAAGGGCAGCCGCGCCTACCAGGGGCCGGGCAATTGGCACACCATGACCGGCCGCTTCTTCGCGCCGCGCTTCGATGCCGACGGCAACAAGGTGCGCAACGCCAAGGTCGAGGCGGTGGCGATCGACGACGTGGTGGTGATGGCCACCGCGCAGCCGCTGGCACCCACCGGTGGCGGCGAAGCCGGTGAGGTGGCGCGCGCGCCGCTGCGTTTCCAGGGGGGGGCCGGCAAGGTCTGTCTGGGTGACATCCGCGTCAAGGCGCTGGACGACGCCTCCA
The DNA here is from genome assembly GCA_021776925.1 of Planctomycetota bacterium. Classification (GTDB taxonomy): domain Bacteria; phylum Planctomycetota; class UBA1135; order UBA1135; family UBA1135; genus JAJFFB01. The sequence goes on from JAJFFB010000164.1 coordinate 9,121, forward strand.
GGCTTGGAGTTGCCCCAGGAGCGCCGGCGCTCGACCTGCTCGCCAACCCCGATCTCGCCGAGTGGCAACGGCGCGGCAACGCCGACTGGCAACTCGCCGACGGAGTACTGCGCGTCTCCGGAGGTGCTGGCTGGATGACCACGGCCAGCGCCGACTGGCGTGATTTCGAATTGCGCCTGCGCATGGCGGTCAACGAAGGCGGCGACGCCGGGCTGCACTTCCGTTTCGACGGCGTGCGCGGCTACCAGGCCGAGGTCAACTGCACGCCCAACGCGCTGACCAAGACCGGCAGCCTGGTCGGCCTGGCGGACATCCATACCGATCTGATTCCGGGCGGCACGCTGTTCGAATACGTGGTGCGTTGTCAGCAGATCGAAGCGGGTTGCGAAGTGCGCATTTTTCTGAACGGTGTCGAGGTCAACCATTACCTGGACACCACCGATGGCACCAACGGCGGTCACCTCGCGCTGGAGATTCGTGACGGCACCGAACTGACCGTCGAGAGTTTCAGCGCGCGGCGGCTCTGATTCAGTCGCGGTGGCCGCCTTCCGCGCCGTCGGCCGCCTTGTCGGCAGTCGGTCGTGCAGGCTGGATGCGCGCCAGGCGTAGATGGCCATCGCGCGGCCGCTCGGGATCGGGCTCGGTCCACGCCGCGATCCAGCCGCCCGATTGCGGCGCCGGGGCCAGGCGCAAAAAACCGGCGGCGCGGCTGGCGCTCACCTCGGTGATCGAGGTGGGTGCGCTCATCGGCCGGAGCTGACCGGCCAGCGGCAGCCACAGCTGGCCGACCCAGTGGCCGACGCCGTCGCGGTCTTCCAGCCAGCAAACCAATAGACGGCCGGTTGAATCGGCGCAGACGGCAACCCGGCCGAGGACCTGCGGTCCGGAAGCCAGAGTGCGCGGCGAGGAGAAGGCGGTGGTCCCGCCGGTGCCGGCCTGCGGCCAGACACTCAGGCGCACGCGCGCGCGCTCTTCCTTGCCGAGGGTGAACCACGCCGCGGCGAAGACCGTCGGCGTGGTGGCCATCGCCGGACCGTTGACCGGACAGGCGGGCATCTTCCAGCCGTCGGCATGGATCTCGCCCTGCTGGGCGACTTCGAAGCGGGGGGGGGAGTCGAGGAGTTTCGCTGCGGCGTCCAAACCGTTGAGGCGCAGGAAGCGGATGTCGCGGACTTCGTGTTCGGCGCGGTCGCGGTAGGTGGCCAGCAGGCGACCATTGGCGGAGCGGCGCAGCGCGGTCGAGCAGCAGTCGCACACCTGGTCGTCGAGCAGGGCCTCGGGTCCGGCTTCTCCGGCAAAGGGAATCCAGCGCCCACGCAATGTCATCGGCGGGCCGCCGCCGCCGTCGAGCCAGATCGCCGCGTAGCCGGATTGCGGCAGCAGCTCGAGCGAGACGAAACCGTGTTCGGTCGGCGTGGCGTCTTGGTGCAGGCGTTCGATCGCGCCCCAGCCTTCGGCGTGACGGCGCCGGGTCTGCACGTGATAGGCGTAGGGTGCGGCGTCGACCTTTTGCAGCCAGCACGCCATCGCGCTGCCTGAGCTACTGGCGACGTGCACCGGATGGTCGGCCCAGTTCACGAACCAGTTGTCGCCCGCAGCGATCTCTTCAGGCTTGCTCCAAGCATGCTCGCGCAGTCGGCTCCACATCATCGCGGTCACGCCATCGCCGCGGCGCTCGCTCCAGCTGAGCGAGGGCGTGCGCCCCGGCCCGTGATCCAGCCACGGGTACAAGCCGCTGCCGCTGGTAGGAGACGCGAAATCGCTGGCCCGCAGTTGCGGCAGGCCAACCTCTTCCTGCGCCGAGGCAGCTTGTTGGGACACCGGCTCCTGCGCCGTGGCCACCCCTCCCGCGCAGAGAAGAATGGCCGTCAGCATGAGCTGGCCGCTCACTTGAAGGTCTGCAGTTCGCCGGCTTTGTGCTTGGCCCAGTACTCGGCGAAGTGGCGCTTGACCTTGCCGGACAAGAGCACCACGCCAATGATGTTGGGCAGCACCATGCCGAAGATCAGCATGTCACCGAAGTCGAGGATGTTGGTCGCCT
>JAJFFB010000165.1 GCA_021776925.1 Planctomycetota bacterium
CACGCCGGGGAAGGCCCGATCGAATACGTTTTCACCCTTTCCGAAACCGAAGTGGGGCATGAAAAAGTGGTCTACTCGGATCAGGGTTGGACCGCCGAAGGGAAGTATGAACTCGGCGGACGCCGGGTGGATTTCGTCGCCACCTGGGCTCTGACCGGGTCCTCTTCCTTCGATTGGAGCGTAGTGGCCGACACTTCCACCAACGATGCCACCATCGCTACGACCTGGAAGGGCGAGTCGATTCGAACCGTCATCGATTCCACGCCCGGTGATTATCACAACGAGACCGATTTCGAGTGGACCCACGCGCAGACGCCGCTTTGTTTCGAGAACCTGGTATGGGCGGTCTACAGCGAAATCTTCCTGCGCATGTTGCAGGGCAAAGAGGGCGAGTTTCCGGCGGTCGAGACCAAGGTCGTGGCCTTTCTGCCGGCGGCCAACATCACCTTCGAGGTGGTGCTCAAGGAATGCACTCCGCGCCGCGCCGCGGGCGGCGCGGTGTTGGATTTCCGCATCGACGTCGATGGCCAGGAAATGCTGCTGACCACCAAACCCAACGGGATCCTGCTGCATCTGCGCGTGCCGGTTCAAGGTCTGGAGGTTTATGCCAAGGGACATCGGGCGGATGGCCGCATTGTGCAACCCAAGACCATCGTCGATTCCGGTGACTGGCGTGAGCAATTGTCTGCACCCGACTCCGACACTTCCTTGGCTCTTTCGGAGCGTATCCCGATGCCCGACGGGGTCGAACTGGTCGCCGACATCTACCAGCCGGCGGGCAGGGGCCCGTGGCCAGTCATCCTGGTGCGCACCCCCTATGGCCGCATGCCCGAGGGTTTCGCCAAAGGGACCTATTACGCCACCCGCGGTTATGTCTTTGTCGCCCAGGACGTGCGCGGTCGCTTCGACAGCGAGGGCGAATGGTTCCCGCTGCGGCACGAGACCGCCGACGGTTCCGACACCCTCGATTGGCTGGCCGCGCAGGAGTGGTGCGACGGCAACATCGGCATGATCGGCGGCAGCTACGTCGGCTGGGTGCAATGGCTGGCGGCCAAGAGCGGCAACCCGCATCTGAAGGCGATCGTGCCGCAGGTGTCGCCGCCCGACCCGCTCGAGAACTTCCCCTACGAAGGCGGCGCCTTCATGCTCAGCGCCGGCTGGTGGGCAGCGGTGCTCGACACCCAGGCCAGCGGAGCCACCGCGATCCCGGATCTGGACTACGGCGCCGCCTTCGCCACGCTGCCGTTGTCGAACCTGGACCAGGCCCTGGGCGTCCAGCACCCCTTCCTGGACGAGTGGCTGGCGCACCCGCCCACCGACACCGAGTACTGGGACAAGGTGTCCTATCAGCCCTATTTTGGCGACATGAGCGTCGCCGCGCTGCACATCACCGGTTGGTTCGACGGCGATCAACCGGGCGCGCTGCAAAACTTCCCGGCGATGCGCACCCAGGCCGCCACCAAGGAGGCGAGGAACGCACAATTCCTGGTGGTCGGCCCGTGGGGGCACGGCTTCAATGTGGCCACCAAGCTGGGCGACGTCGACTTTGGCCCGCAAGCGGTGATCGATCTGGATTCGGTCTATCTGCGCTTTTTCGATCGTTATCTGAAGGGTTGGGACAATGGCATGGACGAGGCTGGCCCGGTGTTTACCTTCACCATGGGCGAGAACCGCTGGCAGCGCAGCCAGGCCTGGCCGCTGCCGCAGACCCGCTTCACCAAGATCTTCCTCGGCAGCGACGGCCAGGCCAGCCTGCGCGCCGACGGCAAGGCCAGGTCGCAAGCCGGCGGCTCATCCGATCCCGCCAAGAGGCGCGGAGGACGGATGCAACAGACACCGTCCAATGCAGAGCCAACCGATACCTACGTCTACGACCCTGAGCGCTTGCCACCCTTCCCCGATGACGCCTGGGATGACGTCGTCGGCAACGTCGTAACGATGGATTTCTCCACCTGGGAAGACCGCGATGACAGCCTCGACTACACGTCGCCGCCGATGGAGCAAGACGTCGAAGTCACCGGACCGATCGAGGTCCGTCTGTGGGTCTCGACCGACGGGCCGGACACCGATTTCACCGCGACGATCCTGCGTCAGGAAGTCTCCGGGGCTTTGCGCCTGATGACCAGCGGGATCCAACGAGTGCGTTATCGCCAGGGCAACGCGATCGACTCACCGGTCAAGGCAGGGCAGGTGGTCGAGGTCAACATCGACTGCTGGGCCACCAGTCAGCTCCTGCACAAAGGGGACCGCCTCGTGGTGCAGATTGCCTCCAGCGCATTCCCAGGCTATGCACGCAATCTGAACACGCTGGATCCCGCCTTGACCGCGACGCGGGTGCGGGTGGCCCAGAACACCGTTTACCACGACGCCCAACGGCCCAGCCACGTGCTCCTGCCGGTGATTCCACGCTCCTCCGAAGACGGAACCCTGTGGCAGGATTGACCAAAGCCGCGTGCCCCTCGTCGTTTTTTAGGAGCCGCCATGCGTTCCCTCCTCCTCTCCATGCTCTGCTGCGGCCTCTGCGCCTGCTCTTCCCAGACTTTGGCCAAGGACACCGGCCTCCTCCCAAAAGCGGACGACATTGCCGCCGGGGCCACCGCCCTTTCCGACCACCCCACTGTGGCCGAAACCCAGCGCCTCGAAAACCACCGAGCCTGGCAGGAGCACGGCGCAACCTTGGCTCAGGAACACCCCCGGGAATGGGTCCTGATTTCGGGCGGCGAGGTGAAGGGCACCTGGAAACACCATGACCCGGCGTGGAAGGCCGCCAACGCGCTGCCCGAAACCGTGCTCCATGCCTACCTCTATCGCGCCGGTGTCGACGACCTCGAGACCGTCTTCAAGATCTCTCCGTTCATGAGTCAAGATCCCCACTGGGTCCAGCTCGGAGTACACGCTCGCCGACCCTGGAAGCTGACCATTTCCGCCGTCGGCAACGGCTGGCACCGCCGCGACGGCAAATCTGTCTATTGGGGCGACATGGAGGCACTCCTACGTCTTGAAAACGTAGCGGGCACCGCCCAGCACCAGGTGCGCGCCGTGGCCAGCAACTCGTTCGAACAGGACCTGACCCTGCGCCCCGCCGACGCCAAGGCCCTCGGCCTCGGCCGCTTCACCGCGCCGCAACCCGCCTACATGTACAACCGCGAAAAGCCCTGCATCAAGGTCGTCCTGCGCATCCGCGTGCCCGAACTCGATCTCGAAGCCCCGGCCGTCGCCTACGTGCTGCCCGAAGATGAGGTGCGCGGACCGTTCAGCCGCCCCTCTGATCTGGAATCCCAGTTTCCATTTCCGCCTGGCGGCCCTCCAATTCCTGAATGAGCTTCTTGAATTCCTTCTCTACGGCTTTGGTTTGACGGTTGTCTCCGGCAACGGCTGCCAACCGTTCACGTTCGCGCATGTGCACGCGCCCTAGAGCCACCTCCATATGGGCCAGCGCTTCCTTCTTCTTACCGGCAGCTGACAGGCGTTCTGCAGTGACCACCCAGGCCCGCTCCGAACGCTGCCAACATCCGGCACAGGGCGCTTTCTTGAGCCCCAGGCACGCCCCGCAGCCCAAAGGGGCTTTGCCCTTTCCTGCGCAGTACTCACACCTTGCCACGCCGCTTTTGCATTTCTTACACGGCAAGACACCCTTGCTCCGGCACTCATCACAGGGTCCCGGTTTTTGGCCGAAGACCGCTTTGAGCTCTCCCAGGCCTGAGCATTTTTGGCAAGCCACTTTTTTGTAGCCGGCACAGGATCGGCAATAGCCTTTGCCATCTCCACCACAGGCCTTGCACCATCCTTGGATTTCCTCATCCTCGCCGAATGCTGTGCAGTCGCGCATGACTTCGCCCTCGCACCAGGGGCACTTGATTGCGTCTTGAGTGCGCAGCAACGGGTCTGCAGATGTCTTCCGCCCGCTACATTCCGGGCAGGCAATTCTCAATTTCTTGCGCCCACCACAATGGTGGCATTTGGCCCGTCCCTGTCCCTTGCAGGTCCGGCATTTCAATCGGCCCTTCCCCTTACAAATCTTGCAGAGAGATTCCTTGAAGATAAGGTGCGCCCCATTAATGCAATTGGGACAATTCACCGTTCCGCGGTGTTCCACGCCAAAACCGATTCCGAAGTCCATCTCCATCTTTTTTGAGGATGCTTTCAAGGACTTCAAGGCTTCCTCCTCTTTCCTTGCCTCCGTCGGGTCGGTCACTCTGAGGATTGCCAGATGCCTTTCGTAATTGTCACCGACGTAATGCCAGGTGCATTTCGGACAGGAGGCTGATCCTCTGCCCTCACAAACCCGGCACGGCAGAACAACCGTTCCCTCGCCGGAACAGGTCGTGCACGTCACCCGTTCCGATTGAATTTCCTGGACGGGGGCTTGGGCGGGAAGGGCAATTAAGGAAAGAAATAAGGCGGACAGCACGAACGAAGTCTAGCGCGGACCCTATTCCTTGTGTTGCGCCTGGATCGCTTCGAGCAGGGCGAGGTGGTCAGGGCGGTCCACGGAGTCTTCCGGGGTCAGGCGCAGGAGTTCCTCGGCGAGCAGTTGCGCGGCGTCGAGGCGGCCCTGGGCCTGACGCAGGCGCGCCATGTGGAAGAGCGAGGAAAGGGTTCCCGGGTGATCAGGGGCCAGGGTGCGGCGGCAGGTTGCGAGGGCCTCTTGGTGCAAGGGCTCGGCTTCGTCGAGGCGCTTCATGCGCTGCAGCAGGCGTCCGAGATTGTTGAGGCTGATCAGGGTGCTGGGGTGGTCGTCCTTCAGCACCCTGCGGCTGCCGGCCAGCGCCTGGCGCAGCAGGGCTTCGGCCTCGGTCAGTTTGCCCTGTTGCTGCAACAGCAGGCCGAGGTTGTTGATCGAGGTCAGCGTGTCCTGGTGTTCCGGGCCGAGGATGCGTTGGCTGCCGGCGAGAGCTTCACGCAGGAGCGGCTCCGCCTGATCGAGCTTGCCAAGGTCGAACAGCAACAGGCCGAGGTTGTTGATTGAGATCAGAGTGTCAGGATCCTCGTTGCCGTTGACGCGCCGGCTGGCTTCGAGTTCTTCACGCACCAGCGGCTCAGCCTGTTCCAGCTTGCCCTGTTGCAGCAGCAGCAAGCCATAGTTGCTGATCACTGCGAGGGTGTCCGGGTCCTCAGACCCCTTGACCCTGCGGCTCGATTCCAAAGCGTAGGCCAGCATCTCTTCGGCCTTGGACAACTCTTCCTGCGCGGAATATAGGACGCCGAGGTTGTTGAGGGTGGTCAGGGTGTGGTCATGATCCGGGCCGTTGATCCGGCGGCTGGCCTCGAGAGCCTGAAGATAAATCGGTTCAGCCTTGGCCGTGAAACCCTGTGCGTAATAGAGACCGGCCAGGTTGTTCAGCGACACCACGGTATCCGTGTGGTCTGCGCCCAGGTGTTGGCGGCGCAGGCTCTCGGCATTGAGGAACAAGGGCTCGGCCTGATCGAGCAGGCCAAGGGATTGATACACGCTCCCCATCACGTCGAGCAGCTTGGCCTGGATCACCGGCTCGTCGCGCAGTTCCTCCTGGATGTCTGCGGCCCCTTGATCCAGGAGTTCGCGCGCGGTGACCGTATTACCGCGCCCTTCGCCCGGATCGCTGACCTCGAACATGCCGATCAGGAATTCGATGACGCGCTGCGCGGTGCCCGCCTGTTGACGAGCGTCTTCCAAGGCGGCCGCGGTGTGGTCCTGTTCGTCCGACAGGCGCCAGGCCAGGCCCGAGATCGCAACCAGGGCCACCACCGCCACCGCAGTGCCGGTGGCGAAGACCGGATGGCGACGACACCACTTGGCCGTTCGGACCAGCACCCCGGGAGGTTGGGCGTGGATCGCCTGATCATCGAGAACCCGTCGCAGGTCGGCGGCCAGCTCGCCCATCGAGGAATAACGCCGGTCCGGACTTTTCTCCAGACACTTGCCACAGATCACCGCGAGGTCGCGCGGCACGCGGCTGCGCAGTTTGCGCGGATCCGGCGGCTCCTCGGTGATGATCTTATGGAATACCTGCTGCGAAGTGTCGCCGTCAAAGGCACGCACCAGGGTCAGCGATTCGTACAGGGTGGCGCCGAGACTGAATACGTCGCTGCGATGGTCCAGCCCCATGCGCCGCGACAACGCCTGCTCCGGACTCATGTAGAAAGGCGTGCCGAGGAACTCGCCGGTGCGGCTGAGAGCGAGATCATCCTGGATCTGCGCCAGACCGAAGTCCGCCACCTTCGGCTTGCCGTCGTCGCCGAGCAGGATGTTGCCCGGCTTGAGATCGCGGTGCACCACTCCGGCCTGGTGCGCGGCCTCGACCGCTTCGGCGATGCGCGCAAACCACTCGGTGATGCGTGGGTACCAGTCGCCGGGCAATTCGGTCTGGCACCGCTGGCTGGCGAGCGCATCGGCGAGGGTGAGGCCGCCGCTGACCAGTTCCTGGGCGATCCAGTGAACGCCCTCGGTCTCTCCGACGCCGTAGGTCTGCACGATGCCGACGTGCTGCAGGCGACCGCCTGCTTCGGCCTCGCGCTGAAAGCGCTGCAGCAGGATCGGACTGAAACTGAATTGCGGCTTGAGCAGTTTCAACGCCACGCGCCGCTTCAGCGACAGCTGCTCGGCTTCCCATACCGAGCCCATGCCGCCGTGGCCCAACTCGCGCACCAGTTCGAAATCGCCGAGGACTCGCCCGGGGGAAAAGGCCGGTGCCTGAGCGTCCGTCGCCATCTGCAGGGACTCGAAATCGGCAATCATTTCGGCCAGAGCGGAGCGCAAGGCCTCCGGCTGGTCAGCGAGGTAGCCCTGGGTTTCGGGCCGCTTGCCGTTGCGTACCTGTTCCAACCAGGCCTGAAAGGCGAGATCCAGAGGAGTCGGTTGGAGAGAATCGGACATGGCGCTGATGCCACCCGCGGCATCGAGCAGAAGCCAGGCTTCCGCCATCATCCTAGCGGCGGGCCGGCCGACGCCAAGCCTTGCGCCCCGGCATACAATCCGGGGGCATGAAGGAGGAACCCAGGGAACCCCAGAGCCAGAGCGGACCTGTGCGGGAATTCCTCGTCGACCAGCTCGGGCCGGCGTGCGTGGAACGCTTCCGCGATCCGGCTCTGCAAAGAGAACTCGACACGCTGCTGGATGGCGGAAATTCGCTTGATGACGCGGTCCTGCGCCTCATTCACCGCGAAGCCGCCGCGGACCGCGCCATCGCCGACGAATTCCTCGGCCACTTCCTGATCGCGATGTCGCGCATCGGGCATTTCGCGATGAGCGACGGCTTGCGCCGCTTCCTCGACACCGGCGACCTGGTCAACTCGGTGGCCGGCTCGGTGTGGAGGGACCTGACCTCGATCGAATTCCGCAGTCGCGGCGAGTTTCTCGCCTACCTCGGCAAGCGCCTGCAGTGGAAGGCCGCGGATCGGGCGCGCAAGCTGTCGGCAGGCAAACGCCGCGAAGACCGCCGCCGCGAAGTCGACGTGGAAGAATCGAATCGAACCGAGAAAGAGGCGCCAGGTCCGTCGACGCTCGCCGAAGGTGTTGAAGAACGTGAACGCCTGATCCTGGCCTTGCTGCGCCTGCCACCGCGCGATCGCGAACTGCTGCAGCGATCTCTGCGCGGCGAGGACCAGGTGCAGATCGCCGAGTCATTGGGCATGAGTCCCGAAGCGGTGCGCAAAGCCACCCAGCGCGCGATCGAGAAGGCGCGCGCCCTGGTCTAGTTGAGGAAAATATTTGCGGATTCGTCGTCCGCGCGTCACCGAATCCACTTTTCGATGGTGTCCAATGTCCACCAACATCAAGGAGACCATCATGAACAACACCAGCACCACTCACGACACCCGGCCGATCGGCAGCCTGCCGCGGCGCTTCCCGCCCCGCTTCGCCCGCCTGATGCGCGAGATCCGCAAGGCTGACCCGGCCCTCGCCGCGGCCATCCGACGCGAGATCGTCGCCGCCCAGACCGCCGAACGGAGGGTGCGCAGCCTGTTGGCGCGCTACCGCATCACCTGCCGCCGTGTTCCGGTCCTGCATTTCCTGGCGGCTGCGAAACGTGCCTGAACAACGGCCAGCAACCCGTGGAGACGCGTTGAGCCTGCCTCAGCGCGTCGCCACATTCTCCTTTCCCGTGGTACTCTGAGGTTCATCATGCGCACACCTCTTTTCGCTGCTTTCCTCCTGCTGGCCTCCTTCGGGCTTCACGGCTCGCCCAGCGCGAAACCTGCTTCCTCCGACTCCGCGGCGCCCCCCGAACTGGCGATCAGCAGTTTGGTCCGCGGCAACACCGCGACCATGAAGGTCGGCAACCTCCTGGCGATGCGTCACGACCGTGAGGTGTGGTACGCCTACTCGCTCGACGGACCCGGCCCGTCCCAACACCGGGTCGGCCACTGCGGAGTCATGGCGATCGATCTCGACGCCGCCATCACCGTGCTCGGCTCCTCCCCGGTCGCCGCCGGCGACACCGGCACCTTCATCCACTTCGACGTGCCGCGCCGCGCCCCCCTCGGCCACCCGGTCTGGTTCCAGGCCATCGACCTCGACAACTGCGCCCTGACCAACAACGTCGTCGAGAAGATCCAGTAGGTTGGCGACACGAGCGGGGGCAGGACCAGCCTTGCCCCCGCTTCCCCCCCCCTCAAGGGGTGATCACGAAAGCAACCGCCGGAGTGATCTGCCCCCAGCCGAACGCCGGACTGCCCACCGTGGCCTGCATGACGATGTGCATGCCCACCATGGCTCCGCCAGGCAAAGGTGTGGTCACCGAAAGATTTCCGTTTCCGTCAAGAACGAGTCCCGGGTCAGGCACGTTGACCAGTTTGCCAACGTCGAGAAGTATCGTGCCGAAGAAGGGGTGGTCGATTCCCGGAAACGGAGCATAGGGGTCACCGAAGGGGTCCTTCGCGGCGTAAAAACGGCACGGCGCCCCGATTGGCCCGGTCACATCCAGGGTGATGTTGGTTCCTTGCTGGTAGGTACCACTGGCGGAACTCACTGAAAGGGAAACCAGGGAAAGTTCATCGGCTCCCATGTCCGAGACGGCGAGGCCGTTTTGGATTCCGTCAAGAACTCTGGGCTCCAAGTCAACGTCGAGGTCCCACGCCTTGGCCAGGTTGGTGCCGGCGTCGCGGCAGGGAGAAGTGTTGCTCAGGTGATAATCAAAGGCCGCGACAAACTGCGGATCTACACTGATGTTGTTCCAAGGCGCACCGGGGTTGGGATCGTCTTCAAGGTCGCTGAACACGTACTCCCCAGGAGAAAGGCCTACGACATCAATGCCCGCACCGTTATTCCCCCAGAAAATGGAATTGGCGACGTACGGGGAGGAGCCGCCAAGGACCAGGAAGGATTTGATCCCCGGCCCGCCATTATTGGCCACAGTATTGTGGAAGAATTCCGGCGCCACCGTCACAGTGGTCGCTAGGAACTCCACTGCGCCAAAAAGCGTGTTGGGGTGATCATGGACGACATTCCCTGAATACTGGTTTCCCTCGCAACGGAAATCTTGAATCCCGGCCTCTCCGTTTCCTCCAATCGTGTTGCCACGGACATCGACTTGAGCCCCTCTTACTGAAACGCCTGTCTTGGCATTGGCGAAAAGGGTATTCCCTTCGACCAGGGTCCCGTCACCGCTTGTCGAAAAACCGCTGCCGACCCAGAGCCCGTTGAGCCCATTTTGATTCGCAGTATTGGCGATGATCCTGGCATTGGTCCCATTCGCCACGATCCCATGCAGCACATTGCTTAAGCATTGGTTGTTCTCAATGTTGGGTCCAGGGCCGGATCCAGTGCCTTCGATCACGATTCCATTTCCGTTGCCGGTCACCAGATTCCCTTCGACCACCCAACCTCCGACAATACCGGAGCCATTGTCGTGACAATGGTTATCAGAAATATTCACATCGTCGGTATTGGTGATCACAATCCCTTTGTCTGAACTGAAGACTTCATTTCCGCGGATTTCGGAATCCGCCGACCAGGGAGTGCAATCCACAACGCTGAGGGCAATGGCATTGGTGAAAGAAACGCTGTTATCGAGGATTTTGACGGCCCCAAGGAATTGCCGGATGTCGATGAGCGAAATCCAACCATTGCCGACGATTGAATTCCTCTGAAATGTCAGAATGCCTCCTGATGAATTCCCCGTCATGGAAAAACCATTTCCTTTGACGTTGGTGAAGGAATTGTCTTCTATCTGCCCGTCAACAACGGCACCAATGATGATGAACCAGACGATGCCGCCCAGGTCATCGCCGTTGTTGTTCTTGATTTTTGGGTCACAGAAAACGAAAGCGTTGGGCTCAAACCGGAGCGCGGAACCGCTGAAAGACTGAAAGCTGCAGTTTTCAATCGTCGGTGCGAAGGGCTCGAATAAGCTCGTCGGAGCGGCAAAAATTGCCACTGCCCCTCCTTGAAAGGAAATGTCTGAAATCCTGGACAGACTCACTGGATCGCCTGGGTCATACTCCACCGCGTTGGTCCCGGCGTTGCCTACGTCGACGATTACGTTCGGATTAGAGACCGTCGGCTCTCCAAGCAGGCTGACATCCTGCTTCAGCGGCCAGGGGAAAGTCTCGCCGTTGTTGCGCGTGTAGTCAACCGTGCTGGTGCCCATCAGGTGAAGGGTGGACCCATCCTGCGTCACCTGGGACAAGGCAAAGGAGACCGTTTTGAAAGGAAACGAGGAAGATGTCCCGGAGTTCGAGTTGCTTCCAAACTCCGCATTGACCCAAAAATCCTGTTGGGCGATAGCCTGCCCAGAAGAAAGCGGAATGACTAGGATTATGGCAAAAAGTACACGGAGGATGAACGACATGAGGGGAGCAGAATCACCTGCTGCCCCTCAAGCTAGCAAGGATGTCGCAAATCTACAAGGCAGCGCCCCTCAAGGGGTGATCACGAAAGCAACCGCCGGAGTGATCTGCCCCCAGCCGAATGCCGGACTGCCCACGGTGGCCTGCATGACGATGTGCATGCCCACCATGGCTCCGCCAGGCAAAGGTGTGGTGACCGACAGATTCCCGCTTCCATCCAGAACGAGTCCTGGGTCAGGTACGTTGACCAGTTTGGCAATGTCGAGAAGAACCGTGCCAAAGAAGGGGTGATCGAACCCTGGGAAAGAGGCGTACGGGTCACCAAATGGGTCTGCTGCAGCATAGAAACGGCACGGGGCACCTGCCGGTCCGGTCACCACCAAGGTAATGTCGGTGCCTTGTTGATAGGTGCCGCTGGCGGAACTCACCGACAGGGACACTTTGGACACCTCATCGGCACCCATATCGGAAACAGCACTGCCATTTTGATCGCCGTCCAGCACCCGAGGATCCCAGTCCATATCTGTATCCCAGGCCTTGGACAGATTGGTTCCAGCGTCTCGGCATGGAGAGGTGTCCTCAAGGTGATAATCGAAAGCAGCGACAAATTGTGGATCCAGGCTGATATTGGCCCAAGGTGCACCCGGATTAGGGTCGTCCTCAAGATCGCAGAACGCGTATTCCCCGGCGTCCAAGCCGACGACGTCCATTCCGAGACCGTTGTTCCCCCAGAGAATGGAATTGACCACAAAGGGAGTCGAAGCGCCGAGTGCCAGGAAGGAGTTGATCCCGGGTCCGCCGTTGTTGGCCACCGTATTATGGAAAAACTCGGGCGCCACCGTCACCGTGGTAGCGAGGAATTCCACCGCACCGACCGAGCTGTTCGGATGATTATGAATGACATTGCCAGAGTACTGATTGCCATCGCACCGGAAGTCCTGGATTCCAGCGCCACCGTTGCCACCAATCGTGTTGCCATGGACATCAACCTGAGCCCCATGCACGGTCAGGCCTGTTCCAATATTCCCGAAAAGGGAATTGCCTTCCACCAAGGTCTCGTCGCCGTCGGTTTGGGACAGAACTCCGATCAGGATGCCGCTATTACCGTTTTGATTGGACGTATTGCCAAGAATCCTGGCTTTGGTGAAGCTGACCCGGATTCCATTGGCGCCATTATCTGTGCAGGTGTTATTGGCCACGGTCGGACCAGGCCCGGAGACAGCTCCAATTGCCCAGATGCCTTCACCCCTATTGTCATGGACATTGTTATCCTCAACGATCCAACCACCGCGGATTCCGGCGGTAGAATTGTCATGAGAGTTATTGCCGATAATGCTGACGTTGTCGGTATTTTCTACATAGATGCCATAGACAGCCAAGGAGACGTCATTCCCACGTATTTCAGAATCGGGTGACCAGGAGGGGCAGTTCAATACTCCAATTCCATTTTCGTTGGTTTGGGAGATATTGTTATCCAGGATTTTCACAGCACCAAGAAACAGCTCGATTCTGACCAGGAAGAGCCAGCCGTTGGCGACCAAAGTATTTCGTTGAAATGTCAACACCCCGCCAGAAGTGTTGCCAGTCATCCAAAAACCAGTGCCTTTCACGTTTGTGAACGCATTGTCTTCGATTTGCCCGTCAACAACAGCACCAATAATAATGAACCAGACGACTCCACCCAGATCGGAACCGTCGTTGTTGCGGATAGTGGGATCACAAAAAACGAAGGCGCCCGGCTCGAATCTCATCGCGGGCCCGCTGAAGGAAAGGAAGGTGCAACCCTCAATCGTGGGAGCAAAGGGCTCGAATAGACTGGTCGGTGCAGCAAAAACCGCCACCGCCCCTCCTTGAAAGGTAATCCCTGAGATCCTGGAGGAACTCACAGGGTCGCCCGGATCGAACTCCACTGCGTTGGTCCCAGCATTGCCAACGTCCACGATAATATTGGGATTGGACACGGTCGGCTCAGCGATCAGGCTGACGTCTTGCTTCAGCGCCCAGGGAAAGGTCTCGCCGTTGTTGCGCGTGTAGTCAACTGTGCTGGTGCCCATCAAATGCAAGGTAGATTCATCCTGTGTCACCTGGGACAAGGCAAAGGAGACCGTCTTAAACGGGAATGACGAGGACGTTCCGGAGTTTGAGTTGCTGCCGAACTCTGCGTTCACCCAGAAATCTTGCTGGGCCAAAGCCTGACCAGAGGACACCGGAATGACGAGAACTAGAGCGAAAAGTGAGCGAAGAATGAATGTCATGAGGAGAGCAGGATCACCTGCTGCTCGTCACGCTAGCAAGGATGTCGCATATCAACAAGAGTGAAAAACCACAAAACCCGCCGCCGCATCAATCTTCATCAGATTCCGGTTGCGGATTCATCATCCTGTCAAAGAAATTAGCAAAACGCTCTGCCTCAACCCGAATTTTTGAACCTTCAGGAGCTGTCTCAAGCATTTCCTGAATGAGCGGAAGCCCCTCTTCATACTGCGCAGTCTCGTAGTAGTAGCGAGATGCCATGTAAAGGCAGGTCA
>JAJFFB010000166.1 GCA_021776925.1 Planctomycetota bacterium
GGCAACATCCTGCTCACCGAGGAGGAACAGCCCAAGGTCGCCGACTTTGGTCTGGCACATGTGCAGGACGATCTGGTGCTGAGCCGCACCGGCGACTTCCTGGGCACGCCGTTCTACATGTCGCCGGAGCAGGCTGCGGCCAAGCGCATGGGTCTGGACCACCGCACAGATCTATTCAGCCTGGGCGCCACCCTTTACGAGGCGCTGACCCTGGTGCGCGCCTTCGACGGCGACACCAGCCAGCAGGTCTTCCACAAGATCCTGACCGAGGAACCGCTCGACCCGCGCCGGATCCGCAGCCGCGTGCCGCGTGACCTGGCGGTGATCTGCCACAAATGCCTGGAGAAAAGCCCCGACCGCCGTTACCCGGGCATGACGGAGCTTGCCGCCGACCTGCGCCGCTTCCTGAATGACGAGCCAATTCTGGCCAAGCCCCCAGGCCGAGTCACCCGCGCGGTGAAATGGTGCCGCCGCCATCCGGTCAAGAGCGTAACCGCCGCCGCCCTGCTGATCGGCCTGCCGACGATCTCAATCCTCGGCACCTGGTACGTGACTCACCTCGACGAGGTGCGCGCGCAGCAGAAAGCACAACTTATCCGAGAGGCAGAGGAACTCGGTCAACGTGGTTTTCAGGCTCTGTATGAGGAATTCGATCCCAGTAAAGCTCAGGCTCTATTCCAACAGGCCCTGGCAACCCATCCTGGTATGAATCCAGATGACTTGGCCGGTCTGGCCCTCGCCGTGGCGGAGTTGCAGGGACCCGATGCGGGGATAGGTGTCCTCCACGCGCACATCGCAGAATGGGAAGCCTTCCCAGACCTTGGTCGGGTTGAGGCATCCATTCTTGAGATGGCAGCGCGGGAACAACAGGCTGAACAGGTTCTTTCGGCACTCGGAGAACCGAAGACCGGTATCGGTTGGTCGTTGGAGGGAAGGAGGCGGCTGGCCATAGGAGAAAAATTAGGGGAGCCCCATGGGGAAGAGTCGTTCGCTGCCGCCCAGCACGCTTTCCACCAGGCGATCCTGCATGTCCCAGTGGCTCGAATCCAGGACTACCTCGGAATGGCACATTCCATGGGGCACCGTCGGGATCCAGGTCCATGGCTGGAACCGCTTGTCCTCGCGATCGAGGGTCTTTGGCCGCAAGACTACGTGGCAACATTGAGGCGTGGTTTTGCTCTTGGTTCCGGGCTTTCTGATCGTGAAAGGTGGAGGACTCCAGAGCAGGCCGAGAGTGCGATCTCCGCATATCGAGATACAATCCGGCTCGACTCTGAAACCCCGTTCGCACGCATAAACCTCGGAATATTGCTAAAGGTCACCGGCCATTTGGAAGAGGCCGAAAAGGAGTTACGAAGAGCAATCAGAACTCGGCCGCAGGACTCAATACCACATTCCGAGCTCGGCAACCTTCTCAAGGAAACTGGTCGAAATGAGGAAGCGGAAGAAGAGTATTTGGAATCGATTCGGCTCGATTCAGAGTATGCCGGGGTTCACAATAACCTCGGCAATTTACTCTCCGCCACAGGCCGTCTGAAGGAAGCGGAGCTTGCATATCGGGAGGCGATCCGGCTCGACCAGGACTACGCAAGGGCACACGCGAATCTCGGCAATCTGTTTGCGGCCACCAATCGCCAAGATGAGGCGCTGGAGGAATACGCAGAGTCTGTCCAACTCGATCCGGATGATTCCACCGTTCATATGAATCTAGGGATCCTATTTCATGCCGTCGTGAGGTTTGAGGAGGCCGAAAAAGAACTCCGTGAAGCAATCCGCCTTGACCCTCGATCCGCCCCAGGTCACAACGCCCTTGCTTCCTTGCTCTTTCAAATAGGGCGCCTGGAAGATGCGGAGTCGGAGTACCAACTGGCGATTCACCTCGATTCCGGATTTGCCCTGGCGCATTACAACTTGGCTTCCTTGATGAGCGACACCGATCGTGATGAAGATGCTGAGATGGAGTTGCGAGAATCGATCCGACTCGATCCCCAACTCGCCGATGCTCGCGGAAACCTAGGCCTCCTACTCATGAAAAGCGCTCGCTTCAATGAGGCGGAGGCGCAATTCAAAGAGGCACTCAGGCTCGATCCAGAAAACTCCAATAACCACTACAATTTTGGTCAACTTCTTTTTAAAACCGGACATCAGGAAGACGCAGAGGCTGAATACCGGAGTGCGATCCGGCTTGATCCCAAGAGAGCCTCTCCTCACACCGGCCTCGGCCTTTTGTATAAAGCCCAAGGTCAATTGGAGAAGGCCGAAGGAGAATTCCGTGAGGCAATCCGGCTTGACTCTGAAGATGAAGTTGCTCACACCAATCTAGCCATTCAGCTTCAACAAACAGGTCGTCTGGCGGAAGCCGAAGCCGAGTATCGCTTGGTGATACGGTTTCACCCGGAGAACTCTTTGGCCCACCAGAACCTAGGCATACTGCTTCGGGTGACCGGTCGTCCTAAGGAAGCGGTTGCAGAGTACCGTGCGGCCATCCAGATTGACCCGGAGGAGGCCACGGTTCATTACAACCTGGGCAATCTCCTTCAGGCCATTGGCCACCTGGAGGAGGCAGAGACTGAATTCCGGGAGGTCATTAGAATTGAACCGAAGATTGCGGAGGCCCACTGCAATCTCGGACACCTTCTGCTGGATCTCCACCGGCCTGAGGAGGCCCTTGAGGAATTCCGCCAGGGCCACGAACTGGGGAGCCCTAGATCGGATTGGATCTACCCCTCAGCCGATTGGATTCGCAACGCAGAGCGTGCGGTGGAGGCGGCCAAGCGATTGGAGCTTGCTTTGGCAGATCCTGAGGTTGTCCTGGATTGGAACCAGGCATTCTCCATGGCCCGGATTGCCTGGAGTCAAGGGGAGACTGAGGGCGCTTCTCGATTGGAGTCCCGGGGTATTAAACTCGCCCGCGATGCCCAGGCGGTGGTCAATCACGAATTAGGCATGTGGACCGGCGCCTCGGTGGACGACCTGAACAGCATTGCCTGGGCGCTGGTCGATCCAACACGGCCGGAGAAGGAGACCGATGTCGTCCTTGCCCTGCGTTTGGCGCAGGCGGCAGTGGCTGCTGCACCTGACGATGGCAGCATTCGCGACACGCTGGCGTGGGCCATGTTCGAAAATGGGCGTTTCGACGAAGCACTGGCCGAAGAGGAGAAGGCGGTGGAACTGTCAGCGGGCGCGCAGCGATCGGAGCTTGAACAGTCCTTGAAGGACCTCCAGACCAAGGTGGAACAGGCCAAGGCCAGCAACAAGAAGGCCCAAGACTCCCACCATTGAACATGGAGTCCCCCTTCCGCAGCGGGTTCTGGAAGAATCGCACCCACTCGGGAACCACGCCCGGGAACCCTGTCGAAGACCGTCGGATTCTGCAGGAGGCGGTTGCGGGAGACTTCGACAAATTTGAATCTGGACGCGAAATTGGCGGTTTTCTTTTGGTTCAAGAAATCGGTCGCGGCGGCACGGGTTCGGTGTGGGAGGCGGAGCAGGTTTCGTTGAAACGGCGTGTGGCGCTGAAGCTGCTCAAACCGCAGTTTCGTTTCAGTCCGACCACCCTGCAGCGTTTCCAGCGCGAAGCCGAGGCCGGCGGACGCCTGCAGCACGTCGGCATCGTGCAGACCTATGGTGTGGGCGAGACCGACGACGTCCACTGGATCGCGCAGGAGCTCGTGCCGAGCGGTTTCACCCTTGCCGACAGCCTGGTGGATATGCGCCAGCAGCAGGCGCCGCCGGACGGTTACTACCGGGAAGTGGCGGAGCTGTTCGCGAGGATCGCCGACGCACTCTCGCACGCCCACGCCAACGGAGTCGTCCACCGCGACCTCAAACCAGGCAACATCCTGCTCACCGAGGAGGAACAGCCCAAGGTCGCCGACTTTGGTCTGGCACATGTGCAGGACGATCTGGTGCTGAGCCGCACCGGCGACTTCCTGGGCACGCCGTTCTACATGTCGCCGGAGCAGGCTGCGGCC
>JAJFFB010000167.1 GCA_021776925.1 Planctomycetota bacterium
GCCCCAGGTGTGCAGGTTGCCCTGGATCTTGCCGGCCTCGGTGTTCATCAGCGAACGCTCAAGCCGGTAGACATAGTTCGGGTGGCACATGCCGCAGGTGCGATTGGCGACCCAGATGCTGCCAGGATCGGGATAGAAGTCTTCGGGCCCGTTGGGCGGCATCGTTTCAGGCGTGCCGCGGTGCGCCGCGTCGGCGGTGGTCGCCTGCGGGTTTCCCCCGTGGCACACCACGCAACCACCGGGATCGCTGTGGGTAATGCCCATCGCCTTGATCTGGGCGAGCATGTCACTGCCTTCCTCGCGGATGTCCTCGATGCCCTCGTGACAGCTCAGGCAGCCGAGTTCATCGGCGCGTTCCTGGGTGGTCGCCTGCAGCGCCGCGCCGGCCTCCTGGGAGGCGGGTGTCGTGGTATGGCCAAGTGCCGGAACCCGCGTATTGGCCTCGGCGGCAGGAAGCGAGGCGTCCGCATCCCCATTGGACGGCTCCGCGTTGGAATCACCACCGCAGCCGATCAACAAGGTGAGAAAGGCTGAACCGAACAGACCGGTCCAGAGAAGGAAGGGAGATCGAGTTTGAGTCAAGGGAGAACTCTGAGCCTTGGGGAGACCTGACCATAATCCAGCCTTCAAGGGTTACAACACTCTTGAACATACTGATTTTGAAACTCAGGTCAGGCGCCCCTCTTCTTCCTTCTTCTCCAGCGCCACATCGTCCTCTCCGAGCACCCGCATGGAGGGCGTGTCGAGGTCGTCAAACTGCCCCTTGCGCGCCGCCCACACAAAAGCACACACGAATCCTCCCGCGATCAGCAGGGCCAGAGGGAGAATGATGAAAAGCAGATTCACGGCTGCGTGACGAAGGTACGGGAGCGGTAGCTGGTTGCGACCACGGTCAACGAACTGAGCGGCATCAGCACCGCGGCGGCGGCGGGAGAGAGCCACCCGGCCATGGCCAAGGCTACCCCCGCCGCGTTGTACAACGCCGAAAGTACGAGATTGCGGCGAATCACCCGCAGGCAGCGGCGAGAACCCTCAAAAAGCTCGGCCACTGGGCGCAACCCCGGCCGCGCCAGAAAAACGTCGGCGGCGGCCAGGGAAGCCTCGGCTCCGCCGTGCACCGCGATCCCCACCCCCGCCGCCGCCAGGGCTGCAGCGTCGTTGACGCCATCGCCGACCATCACCGTGGTGCGCCCTCCGCCGGCGGAACGCACCTGCTGCAACTTCTCTTCGGGCGACATGCCGCCTTGACAACGCTCGGGATCAAGGCCGAGCTGGCGTCCGACCGCGGCCACCACGCGCGGATGATCGCCGGAGAGCAGACCGACCTCCCAGCCAGCTCCCTTCCACGCGGTCAGCACCTCGCGCGCTTCCGCACGGATCGCGTCGCCAAGGGCCGCCGCCGCGACCAGCCTGCCCTCGGCGGCCACCAGCACCGGTGTCCATGCCTGCTCCACCCACCCCTCTACGGCGGCGGCCACTTCGCCCTCGAGTGCCACCCCCTCGCTTTGCAAAAAGCGCGGCGAACCGATCAGCAGGCGCGTGCCGGCGACCACTCCACAGATGCCGAGGCCCTGGGTCTCCACCACCTGCTGCGCACGGCGTTCGGCGGCGCCCTCCAATTTGCCGTAGGCAGCCACCAACGCGCGCGCGTAGACGTGGCCGGACTCCACTTCGAGCGCCGGCAACCAGGCCTGCCAGCGCTTGGCCCCTGCCCACTCCACCACGCGCACGCGGCCTTCGGTGAGGGTGCCGGTCTTGTCCAGGAACAACACCCCAGGCCGCGCCAAAGCCTCGAGCACGTCCCCCCCCTTGATCAGGATGCCGTGGCCGGCGGCGCGCCCGACCGCGGCGGCGACCGCCAACGGGGTGGCCAGGCCGAGAGCACACGGGCACGCCACGATCAAAAGCGCGACGGTGTGCTCCAGCGCCATTTCGGTGGACTGCAGCGACCACGCCAGGAAGTTGACCAGTGCCAGGCCGAGCACCGCAAGGATGAACCAGCCGGACCAGCGGTCGGCGAGGCGCATGATCTGCGCCGGGCGCGTGGCATGACGTTCGACCAATTGCATCAGCCGCCCCAGCCGGGTCTGCTCGCCGGTGCGCTCGACGCGCACCACCACGCGTGCACCCATCGCCACCGCCCCCGCGTGTACGCGGTCGCCTTCGCCCAGCGGCAGCGGCCGCGACTCGCCGCTGAGCAGGGACAGGTCGAAGGGGCTGCGTCCGCAGACCAGCACGCCGTCGGCAGGCACCGATTCGCCGGCGCGCACCTCGACCAGGTCGCCTGCCTGCAAGGAGGCGGTCGGGACTTCGCTCACCTCGCCCTGCTGCAGCCGTCGTGCGCGCCCCGGTGTGAGCGAGTAGAGCATCGACAGGGCGTCATAGGCCCGCCGCTGCTGGCGCTGCTGCACCATGCGCCCGACCAGCAGCAGAAACACCAGCGCGGTGACCGATTCGAAGTAGACCTCGCCGGCGCCGCGCCAGGTGTTCCAGCCCCCCCCCAGAAGCCCGGCGCCGATGCCGAGCGCGATCGGCAGGTCCATGTGCGGGGTGCGGGTGCGCAAGGCGGCGAGCGCACCGCGCAGGAAGACGCGGCCCGGCCCCAGCACCGCGATCATCGCGAGGGCAAAGGAAGTCCAGCGGAACAAATCACGGAAGCCCTGTTCCATGCCGTGGAACCAACCGCCATACAGCGCGAAGGCCAGCAACATGGTGTTCATCGCCAAGGCTCCGGCAATGCCGACGCGGATCAGCTGGCGGCGATCCTCGACCCGACGCTGCTGGTCGGCGTCGCCGCCGCGAAAGGGGTGCGGCGGATAACCCAGGCGGTCGAGGCTGCGGGCAATCGCCGACAAGGAGGTCGCGCTCGGTGCCCAGCTCAGATCGAGGGTGCGGCGACCAAAATCCAGGCGGCTCTCGGTGACTCCCGGGTGCACCAGCGGCAGTTTCTCAACCAGCCACACGCAGGCGGCGCAGTGCACGCCCTCGAGCAGCAGCACGCAGCTGCGGCGGCCGTCGGCGTGCTCACGCACGTGCGCTTGGGCAAAGGTGGGATCGTCGAATTCCTGATAGGGACGCCCGGTGGTGCGCGCCGGTTCGGTTTCGGTGGCCAGGCTCTGGCGCAGACGGTAGTAGTCGCCCAGGCCTGAACCCTGGATGGCGTCCCACACCGTGCGGCAGCCGGCGCAGCAGAATTGGCGTTCTTCGGTGGCGCGCAGCAGCCCGGCGGGCACCGGCAGTCCGCAGTGGTCGCAGTCGACCTCAGTCCGTGGGGCCGGCATCGGGAGTGGGTGCGGGGTGGTCTTGACCAGGAGCGGGTGCGGATTGGTTTGCGTCGACGACCGCGCCGCGACCGGCAAAGGCAGGCGGATGGTAACGCCCGGACAACGCCACCAGTCCGAGGGCGACCAGCAGCCATGGCGCCAGCAGCGGCAGTCTGCGCGCCAGCGGCCGCGCCAGATGCTGGATGCCGAAGGCGAAGGCGATCAGGACCGGAAGCGTGCCGAGCCAGAAGGCGAGCATGACCAGCGCACCGGTCCATGGGCTGCCGCTGGCGGCGGCGGTGAGGACGAAGGCGTAGAGCCAACCGCACGGCAGCGCTGCGGTCAGGCCACCGACCAGGCTCGCCCGCAGCAGCGGTCCGCGCGCCGCGGCGTAGCGGTGGCCACGCGCGAAAAGGCGCGCAAGCAGCGGTGGCAGCACCGCCTTGGCGCGCAGCCAGCCGGCGTTGCGCAGCAGCCCCGCGACGCCGTAGGCCACCATCAGGACACCCGCGAGGATCACCGCGGAGCGGCCGATTCCCAGCGAAGTGCCGCTGAAATCCACCGCCGCACCGAGCGCCCCGGCGATGCCGCCGAGCACCAGGTAAGCGGCGCCCCGACTGAGGTGATAGAGCAATTGCACCGGTACAAAACCACGCGTGGTGTTGCCCGCAGTGACGAAGGCGACCAGGCCACCACACATGCCGGCACAGTGCAGGCTGCCGGCGAGACTGGCAACGAAGACCGCGGCAAGCAGGCCCAGCATCGCTTCAGCGCAGCATCAGCCGCTGCTCACCGATCAGCAGGCCCTCGGTGGTGGGCGGCGCGGCATCTGCGGCGGCGCCTTCCGCCCGATAGCGGATCACCCATAGACCGGCGCGGCGGAAGGGCAGCGTGGCGAGGTAGCTGCCGGCGACAGCGCCGCTCCGGGCGGGCGCGGCAAAGCGCTCGGCCGGCCGCCCGTTGTGGTAGGCAAGCACCTGCACCTCGCAGCCGACCACCGCCAGTCCGGCGCGATCCTCAAGACGCAGCTCCAGTTCCCCCTGGTGGACGACCAGGCGTGCCGCCCAGCCGGTGGCGTTGCTGCGCTCACGCTCAGCCATGGTCTGATCCCAGTCCAGACCGCGCTGGTAATAATTCTCCTCGACGCGAAAGGAAGGGTCCTGGGTGGCGAGCACCACCGTCACCGTGCCGATCATCAGCGACATCAGCAGCAGACCCACGGGAACCAGTTTCCAAAAGCGTGGCGAGTCGAGCATGGGTCAGCCGCCCCCGAGTTGGAAGGGTCCGAGCAGCGCCCGCGTAGATTCGTGCTCGAAATCCTCTTCGTCGGTGAAGCGCAGCACCACCTCGCCCCGGCCGCGTTCAAACAGCTCCACCGGGCTCTCGACGATCAGACTGAATTCCTGCATGGCACCCGCATCCAGCTTGAGCGGAAAGGTGGGTGCGGTCAAGCGCCGCGGCATGCCTGGGTCCTCGGTGCGGTCGACGATCTCGACCTGGTAGACGTGGTCGCGGTCGCTCTGGTTTTCCAGACTGAAGGTCAACACGTTGCGGATCGAACCCTCTTCGGTGCGCGAGAAGGGCGTGTTCTGCACCCGCAGCGGCAGCACCAGTGCGCTTTCGAGCCCGGCCAGGCGCCAGCCAAAAAGCGATAGCAACAACACGATCACGGCCGGATAGAGCAGCGTGCGCGGGCGCAAGAAGGGCGCCTTTTCGCCGGCGAGGGCGTCTTGAGAGCTGTAGCGGATCAGCCCGCGCGGGCGGCCGACCTTGTCCATCACCGCGTCGCAGGCATCGACGCATTCGGTGCAGTGGATGCACTCCATCTGCAGGCCGTCGCGGATGTCGATACCGGTCGGACACACCGCCAGGCACCACTTGCAATCGATGCAGTCCCCGCGTGGGGCGGCGTCCTCGCCGGCAGCTTTGCGCAATTTGCCGCGCGGTTCGCCGCGGCGCGCGTCGTAACCAACCACCAGCGAGCGCCGGTCAAGGAGTACCGACTGCAGCCGCCCGTAAGGGCAGGCGAGGATGCACATCTGCTCGCGGAACCAGCCGAAATCGAACACCATCAGGGCGGTCACCCCGAGGACGATGAGGAAGCCGGTGGGGTGATCCTGCGGAGAGCCCAAGGTCCATTCCAAAAGGACATCGGTGCTGACAAAGTAGGCCAGGAAGGTGTGCGCGAGGTGGAAACTGACCACCAGGTAGACCAGCCGTAACAGCAGGGTGCGGGCGGGTGCCGGGGGCTCACCTTTGTCTGCGGAGCGGCCTTCGATCAGGCGCTGGATGGGGCGGTAGACGAACTCCAGGTACACCGTCTGCGGACACGCCCAGCCGCACCACACGCGCCCGAACAACGCCGTCAGCATAAAGATGCCGAGGAACACCGATAGCATCAGGAAAGCGAGCAGCAGCGTTTCGGTCGGGCGGAACACCGCTCCGAACATAATGAAACGGCGGTGCATCACGTCGAGCAGCACCAGCGGCTCGCCACCGAGGCGCACCCACGGCAGGATGTTGAACAGCGCGATCAGGCCCCAGCCGACCATCGCCCGCCGTCGCCACCAGCGGCCGCGCGCGACCTTGGGCCGCAGCCAGCGGCGGCTGCCGTCCTGATTGAGGGTCGAAAGGACGCGCTCGGGCGCCTCCAACAAGGGACCATTGGCGCTCATGGCCGGAACGGACCTGAATTCAAGGGTGGCGGTGGAGTGGGCTCGGGGCGGAACGTCCGGTCACTGACCGGGCCACGGCGGAATGACTTCGCCCTGGGCAGCTTTGGCGGGCATGGCGATGGACGGATCCAGCGCCTTGCCGCGCAGCGAGGCGGCGTAGGCCGAGATCATGATGATCTCGCGTTCACTCAGCTGGTTGGCGAAGGGCAGCATGCCCTTGGCAATGACCCCGTCGGTGACGAGGGTGACGATGTCCTCGATCTTTTTGACGTTGATGTAGGCATCGTCGGTCATGTTGGGACCGACCAGACCGCGTCCGTCGCCTAGATGGCAGGCAACACAACGGACTTGCCACACCGACTCCTGGGACTTCATCAGGTCTTCGTCCGCCATCAGGGCGAGCAGCGTGGCCTGATCCGGCTTCAGTTCGCCGTAGGAAGACAGGCGACGGTCGGCGGCGGCCTCGCGCACCTCGTCCAAGGCGCTCATGCTGGCAGAATAGTTGTCCAGCATGCCGCGTCCGGGACCGGCGTGGTACCAGCCGAAGTAAAGGAAAGACCAGATGATCGAACCCCAGAAGATCGCCACCCACCAGCCCGGCAGCGGGTTGTCGTACTCCTGGATACCGTCGTAGTTGTGGTCGGTGAGGTGGTCCTCGGCGGCAGCCGGAGGATGGTTGTCGGCAGCGTGATCAGTCATGGTCGTGGCCTCCGCGGTCGTCAGCCGAGGCGGTGTCCGGGTCGGCGGTGAATCCGTCCTGGAGCGGGAGTTCCGAATCGTGGCGGAAGCGTTCGCGCCCGCCGCGCAGCAGCCACAGGCTCATGCCGGCGAAGAAAAGGACGAAGAACAACGTTGCAGCAACGCGGAAGATCGCCTGGTCGCGGAGGAGATGGTCCATGGCCTGTTCCTTAACGGGTTCCCTGGGGCGCAGCCGCCTCGGCGGCGAATCCTTGAGTGTCGGTGCCCAAGCGCAGCATGTAAGCGGTCAGAGCGATGACCTTGCGCGACCCGATGCCGGAGTAGCCCCCGGCCTCTTCGGGGCCGACTTCGGTCTTGATGCGTGCTTCGAGCTGGCGGCCTTGGGCACGCGCGGATTCGGCCGCCTGGTCGACCTCGTCATCGCTGTAAGGAACACCGATGCGCTTCATCGCGCGCATGCGCGACGGGATGACCTCGAAGGGCACCTCTTCGTCGAGCAGGTGGGCGTAGGCGGGCATGATCGAGGTCTGGCTGGTGATGCGCGGATCCTCGAAGTGGCGTACGTGCCACGAAGCCGAAGTCAGCCGCGTGCCGACGCGGTGCAGGTCAGGGCCGATGCGCCGCGAACCCCACTGGAAGGGATGGTCGTAGACGAACTCTCCGGACTTCGAGTACTCGCCGAAACGCTCGGTTTCGAAGTGCAGCGGCCGCACCATCTGCGAGTGGCAGTTGTAACAACCCTCGGCGAGATAGATGTCGCGCCCGTACAGCTCTAGCGGTGTGTACGGTTTGACCGCGGAGATGGTCTTGACGTTCGACTCGATGGCGAAGGTCGGAATGATTTCGAACAACGACGCACTCACCACCGCAACCACAACCCACACGGTGAAACGCAGCGGCCGCGCCTCCCAGCGCCGGTGCCAGGCCATCGATTGCCAGAACGCCAACGTGCGGCCGAGGCCGAGCAGCAAGCCGAAGCCGATGCTGCTGAGGCCGAAGTAGAGCAGTAGGCGGCCCGACTCCGGCGACCCGCCACCGTAGCCGAGATAGGGAATCAGCAGCACCACGCCAAGGCCGATCAGCACCACCGCCAGCGCGTTGAGGCTGGGGCGGAAACGCGGCGCGATGTGGCTGTCGGGCTCGCTGAATCCTGGGCTCAGCGGTGGCGCCTGGTAGACCTTTTCCTGGTATTGCGTCGGGCGGCGTTTCCAGGTCAGGTACATGTTGCAGAGCGCCAGCACCGCACCGACCAGGTACATGCCGCCACCGACCACGCGGATCCAGTACATCGGAATCAGCACCGTGACCGTCTGCATGAAGTCGCCGTATTCGAGCATGCCGTCGGCGTCGAAGGCGCGCCACATCAGGCCCTGGGTCAATCCGGCGGCGTAGATCGCCACGACGTAGACCAGGATGCCGATGGTGGCCAGCCAGAAGTGCCAGTCGACCCATTTTGGCCGCGCCATGCCCGAGGTCTGGTAGAGGCGTGGCATCAGCCAGTAAGCCATGCCGAAGACCATGAAGCCGACCCAGCCGAGCGCACCGGCGTGCACGTGGGCGATGGTCCAGTCGGTGTAGTGCGACAGTCCGTTGACCGCCTTGATCGACAGCAAGGGGCCTTCGAAGGTCGACATGCCGTAGAAGGTCACGCCGACGACGAAAAATTTGAGCACCGGGTCACGCGCCACCCGATCCCAGGCGCCGCGCAGGGTCAGCAGTCCGTTGAGCATGCCGCCCCACGACGGCATCCACAGGATCACCGAGAACAACATGCCGAGGGTCGAAGCCCATTCCGGGATCGCGGTGTAATGCAGGTGGTGCGGGCCGGCCCAGATGTAGATGAACACCAGCGACCAGAAGTGCAGGATCGACAGCTTGTAGCTGAACACCGGCCTGCCCGCGGCTTTGGGCAGGAAGTAGTACATCAGGCCGAGGAAAGGCGTGGTCAGGAAGAAGGCCACCGCGTTGTGGCCATACCACCACTGCATGAAGGCGTCTTGCGAACCGGCGTAGACCGAATAGGACTTCAACGGGCCGGCGATGCCGGGGATGTTGTTGAAGATGTGCAGCACCGCAATCGCGATGATCGTGGCGATGTAGAACCAGATCGCGACGTAGAGATGGCGTTCGCGCCGCACCTTCAAGGTGCCGAAGAAGTTGATCGCAAAGACCACCCACACCACGGTGATGGCGATGTCGATCGGCCATTCCAGCTCGGCGTATTCCTTGCCCTGGGTGTAGCCCAGCGGCAGGGTCAGCGCCGCCGACAAGATGATTGCCTGCCAGCCCCAGAAGTGGACCTTGGACAGGCGGTCGCTGAACATGCGCGCCTTCAGCAGACGCTGCGAGGAATAATAGATCGCGGCGAAGATGCCGTTGCCGGCGAAGGCGAAAATGACCGCGTTGGTGTGCAGCGGACGCAGTCGGCCGAAACTGAAGATCTGCGTCCAGTTGCCGCTCAGTCCGAGCGAGTTGAACACCGGCGCCGCGAGCTGCAGAGCCGCGATCAGACCGACGAGCATGCCGACCAATCCCCACACCACCGAGGCGCAAAGGAATTTGCGCACAATGGCATCGTCGTAGGAAAAGCGGTCTAGTTGTGGCGGCGGCGCGGACGCCTCCTGGGGGGGAGCGGTAGTCATCCTCGAGTCCGGGTGGGAACGGTTGGCATTTTGATAAACCACGAGTTCATCTGCCCAAGGCCAATTCCACGCCCCTTTTTAGCGTCGCCGGAGCCAATAATCCAAGCGGATAATGCGGAAAAACAACCTCAGGCTGGTGTATTTCCCTTGATTCCTAGTTCTGCACCGAAAGGAAGCAGCGCTTCGATCAGAAAGGCGATGTGGTCGGACAATTCCACCCCGAGCTGCTCGGCTCCGAGCCTGACTTCTTCACGGTCCACTCCGGCGGCAAATTTCTTGTCCTTCAGCTTTTTGCGCACACTCTTCGGGTTCAGCGAGGTGATCCCGTCGGGCCGCACGTAGCAGCAGGCGACGAGGAAACCGGTGAGTTCATCGCAGGCCAGCAGCGCGCGGTCCAGCGGCGAATTGTGCGGTATCCCCCAGTGCACCGAGTGCGCCGAAATGGCGTAGGCCATGTCTGCATGCCCCTCCTGTTCGAGCCAGGCGACGATGCGTTTGGGGTGCTCCTCAGGCCATTTTTCGTAGTCGGCGTCGTGGAGCATGCCGGTGATGCCCCAACGCTCCACCGCCTCGGGGCCCGGGCCGTATTTCAATGCTGCCGCGCGCATGGTCACTTCCACGGCGCGTGCGTGACGGCGCAGGCTCTGGCCATCGGTCCATTCACACAACAGCTTCCAGGCGGATTCTCGATCGAGGGACATTGCCGATTTTCTGGTCTTGGGGAATCGTTCCCCGGAGTCTATAGCGGGATGGATCAAACGCCCAGCCCCTCATGCCCCTCTCCATCCAGCCTTCCACCTTGACCAGCGAGATCGCGCTGGCGCTTCCCTCCTCACTTGGCCTGTTTGAGGCATGGGGCATCGATTACTGCTGCGGGGGCAACCGTCCGCTCGAGGACGCCGCTGCCCAAGCCGGCGTGGCCCTCACCGACGTTCTGGTCGAACTTTCGCGCTTACAGCAACAGCCTCAAGACCGGGACTGGACCCAGGCCGGGTTGCAGGAGCTGGTCGATCATATTCTCGACAAGCATCACCGTTTCACCCGTCAGGCAATTCAATCGTTGCGCCCTGCCATCGCCAAGGTGCAGATCGTGCACGGCGCCTCCCATGCCTGGCTGACCGAACTGGGCGACGCCGCAGAAAGCATGTTCGACGAAATCGAACGCCACCTGGTCGACGAAGAGGAAGTGCTGTTCCCCGGCGGCATGGCGCTGGCATCCGGGACTTCCAATGCCGACCAGGTCAGCGCGGTGGCCGAAACGCTGCTGGCGGTTGAATCCGAGCATCTCCTTGTCGGAGACACCCTGCGTCATCTGCGCACCCTGGCAGATGGCTACCGGCCTCCGCCCGGGGCCTGCACCACCTTCCGCGCAATGCTGGCGGGCCTTGACGACCTGGAAAAAGACCTCCATCGTCACATTCATCTCGAGAACAACCTGCTCCACCCGCTAGTGCGTGCACTGCTCCCCGCCTGAGGGTAGCTTCTCGACGCAACCAGGTCTCAGACCGGAGCGCCGCTTCAGAATGCGGTCAGCGCAGCGGCTTCGAATTGCGCCAAGGCTTCCGGGTTGGCCAGCGCTTTGGTGTTCTTGACCGGACGGCCGTGCAGTACGTCGCGCACCGCGATCTCCGAAATCTTGCCTGAGCGGGTTCGCGGAATGTCACTGACCTCGGCGATCACCGCGGGTACGTGGCGCGGAGTGGCGTTGGCGCGGATGCGCGCGCGCAGCAATTGAGCCAGCGTTGCGTCGAGTCGTGCGGGCGGCGCAAGGCGCACGAAAAGCACGACCTGTTGATCTCCGTCGCCGGTGTCCTGGCCGACCACGATCGCTTCCTCGACTTCGGCGATCTGCTCGACCTGGCGGTAGATCTCGGCGGTCCCGATCCGCACCCCTCCAGGATTGAGGGTGGCGTCGGAGCGCCCATAGATCACCATGCCACCGTTGGCGGTGAGCTCCACCCAGTCGCCGTGCCGCCACACCCCGGGGAAGTGGTCGAAATAGGCCAGGTGGTAGCGCTGCCCGTCGGCGTCGTTCCAGAAGCCCACCGGCATCGACGGGAAAGGCCGGGTACACACCAGCTCGCCGGGTGCGCCGGTCTGCGCCTGCCCGTGCTCATCCCACACCTCAACGGCCATGCCGAGCCCACGGCACTGGACCTGCCCGCGCACCACCGGCAATACCGGGTTGCCGAGCACGAAACACGAGATCAGGTCGGTGCCACCGGCGATGGAGGCCAGCAGCAGATCCTGCTTGACCTCGTGGTAGACCCAGTCGAAGGACTCCGGCACCAGCGGCGATCCGGTCGAAAGGACCGCGCGCAGGGCACTCAATTGGAAATCCTCCCGAGGACGGCAAGCCGCCTTCTTGCACGCGTCGAGGAACTTGGCCGAGGTGCCGAAGACCTCGACCGCTTCCTCGTCGACCACCCGCCACAGCGCTTCGGCCCCGGGGTAAAAGGGGTTGCCGTCGTAGAGCACCACGGTGACCCCGCTGGCCAGCGCGCTGACCAGCCAGTTCCACATCATCCAGCCGGTGGTGGTGAAGTAGAACAGGCGCTCGCCCGGACGCAGATCGGTGTGCAGCTGATGTTCCTTCAGGTGCTGCAGCAGGGTGCCGCCGTGTCCGTGAACGATGCACTTGGGCTTGCCGGTGGTTCCGGAGCTGAACATCACAAAGAGCGGCGCGTCAAAGGGTAGCGCTTCGAATTGTGGCGCCTGGTTGCCGGCCCCCCCCTCGTCAAGGAAATCCTGCCAGTTCACTGCACAGTCCATGGCCGCCTGAGGGTCGGCGAAGGGCACCAGGATCACCCGCTCGAGACTGGGAAGCTGCTGGCAGATCTGCTCAAGCTTGTCGCGGGTGTCGTGAACGCGGCCTTTGTAGAGATAGCCGTCGGCGGCGAACAAGACCTTGGGCTCAATCTGTCCAAAGCGGTCGACCACGCCGGGCACGCCGAAGTCAGGAGAACACGAGGACCACACCGCGCCCAGGCTGGCGCTGGCCAGCATCGCCGCGACCGCCTCGGGAAGGTTGGGCAGATACCCGGCCACGCGGTCGCCCCGGCCGACGCCGAGCAAGCGCAACGCCCGCTGCAGTTGCGCCACCTGGCGGCGCAAGGTGGCGAAGCTCCACTCGCTACGCCGCCCGTCTTCGCCGCGGAAGACCAGGGCCGGGTGCTCGTCGTCGCGCTGCAACAGGTTCTCGGCGTAGTTCAGGCGCGCCTCGGGAAACCAGCGCGCACCGGGCATCGCCGTCTGGTTCTCCAGCGCCACCGCACCTTTTTCCCCGCGGACTCCGCAATAGTCCCACACAGCGCTCCAGAATGGGCCAGGCTGCTCCACCGACCACCGCCACAGGGCTGGATAGTCCGGCAGGTCGACGGCCGCGCCGGCGGCCACCTGTTCACGGAAGCGGGTCATGCGGCTGGCGCTCACCGCAGCAGCAGAGGGGGTCCAGAGGGCGTCGACCATCGAAGGCATCGGAGCAGATTATGGCAGTCCCGGGCCGCTTCGATTCCACCGCAGCCCCTGAAGTGCAAGAATGGCGGCATGAGCGAGCCGCTCACCGCCCGGATCGACCGTCAAGGCGCGGTCACCGAACTCTCCCCTGGCTTGGCCGCCCGTCTGGGTCTCGATGATGGCCCGCTCAACGCCACCGGGCTTGCCAGCCTTCTGCAACTGCCCGAGCCCGAGGGGCTGGCGATCGCGGTTTACGACGCCGACCGAGGCTCGCAGTCGAGCCTGCGTTTCACCTGGCCGGACGGGATGCCCGCTCAGCTGCGGCTGTTTCCCCTGGCCTCTGCCGGTGACGGCGATTTCCTGGCGTGGATTGAAGGAGCAGAAGGGTCGCCGGACAAAGATCTGCTCGCCATTTTGGAGCGCATCATGGGGATCAGCGGCGATGACTTTTTTTGCGCTCTTGCCCTGGAACTTGCAGCCAGTTTCCAAATTCTAAACGTGGTCGTCGGACGCGCACTGGACCCCGACGCCACCCGCATTCGCACCGTAGCCTTCGTCCGAGACGGTGAGGTCGTCGACAATCTGGAATATGAGACCGCAAATACTCCCTGCGGCACATCGATCCGGGATGGCTTCTATTTCTGCCCCGAAGAAGTCCAACAGGCCTTTCCCGAGGACCTGGATCTCGGGCTGATGGATGCCCACAGTTATCTTGGTTACGCAGTGAAGGGTCCCGATGGCAAAACTCTTGGACAGATCTGCTTACTTCACGACGAGCCGCTCTCCCAGGTTGGCACCGCCAAAGCCGTTCTCAGTTTATGCGCCTCACGTGCCGCCGCCGAATTCCGCCGCGAAGAAGAGCTGAACCTGCGCCACCAGCTCCTTTCGCGCGTGCAGGACTACGCGCGCAACATTCCGGGTTGGGTCTATTCCCTGCTGCGAAAAAATGACGGTACCTTTCGTTATCTGTTCAGCAACCAGGGAGCCCACTCCCTATTTGGTCCGAAAACGGCAGAACGCCTTCTTCAAGACCCTGCGAGTTATTCCAGCTTCCTCCATCCGCAGGACCGCGAACACTACGTCAACGTTTTCATCCCGCAGCGTGAAGACGGGGAGCCTTATGAATGGGATTATCGCGTGCGCCATGACGACGGCGGTTATCGCTGGATGCGCTCCATCGGCCAGACCCGCCAGGAAGAACGCGGCTTGGTGATCCACGGTTTGCTGCTGGACCTTGAAAAACAGAAGGAGCTTGAGCATCAACGCAACGAACTCACCCAGCAACTGACCCATCTGGTCGAGGCGGTCCCCGACGCGATCATGCTCAAGGACAGCGAAGGCCGCTTGCGGATCGTCAACCAGCAAGGCATGACCCTGATGCGCCTGCACCAGCTGCGTTGGCAGGGCCGCACCTATCAGGAGCTGGCCGAGATGGTCCCCGAACTCAAGGCGGATTATCTCGAGGGTGCCCGCCAGGACCAGAACGCCTGGAACCGCCGCGCCCAGCTGACCTACACAGAACTCCTCCCGGTGCCCGGAGTCGATCGTGCGCACACCTTTATCGTCTCCAAAATTCCATTGTTCGAAGAGGACGGTTCCCACCTCGGCCTGGTCACAGTGATCCGAGACGTGACCGAAAGCCTCGACGCCGACCGACGCCGTCGCAGCTTGGAAGCCCAGGCCCATCGCGTCAGCAAACTGGAGACCGTCGGACGCATGGCCGAAGCCGTGGCTCACAAGTTTGAGAACCTGCTCACCGCGGTCATCGGCTACTCCGACCTGCTGCTGCCGTTGGCCCAGGAACTACCCCAGCCCCAGCGGCTGGAAAGCGGCTTGGGAAAAATCCATTCCGCCGCCCATCGCGCCTCGGAACTTGCCCGCGACCTGCTGGCCTTCGGCCTGCGCCGGCCAGACGGGGTGGGATCGGTCGAAATTCACCCGTTGATGGCAGAGCTCGAAGCGGTGCTCGGAGCCCTTGCGGGGAGTGAAATCAAAATCAGGCTGGATATCGAGGAGCAAGATTCAGAACTCGCCATCCGGCGCGAAGATCTGGCCGACACCTTGTTGCACCTGGTCACCAATGCGCGCGACGCCATGCCCGCCGGCGGGGTCATCAAGATCCGCGGCCACCAGCTGCGCTTGAGTGAGGAGCAGGCACAGCGGCGCCCTCCATTGAAGCCCGGCAACTGGTACCGCCTCGACGTCGTCGACCAGGGGGTAGGCATGGACAAACGCGTGCTGGAGAAGATCTTTGATCCCTACTATTCGACCCACGCCGACGGCCAGCGGCAGGGACTGGGTCTGGCGCTGGTTCAGGGCCATGCCACCCGCGTCGGCGGTTCGGTCGAAATCGAAAGCCAGCTCGGGCAGGGCACGCGGGTGCGCCTTTGGCTGCCGCTCGCTATCCAGAAGGAGCACACCAGCAAGGCATCTCCAACCCCCACCATCCTGTTGGTTGAGGACGAGCCGCTGCTGCTCGATCTTGCCCGACGCACCCTGGAGGCGTGCGGCTACCAGGTCCACTGCGCCGCCGACCTGGCCGAGGGACGGCGTCATCTGGATGAGTTCGGGGCAAGCCTCGACCTGCTCATCGCCGACGTCCTGCTTCCTGATGGCACTGGTGTCGAATTGGCCGAAGCGCTACGTGGCGTCAACCCGTCGACTTCGGTTCTGCTCGCCAGCGGCCTGCCCCAAGACGTCTTGGCGGCGCAGGGCGTGACCCTGCCGGCCGGCGCCGAACTCCTGCTCAAGCCCTACCGCCCGACCCAGTTCCTGGCCATCGTCGCTGAGTTGCTCAATCGCGGACAAGCCGGGCTTGGTGCGCAGGGCGCCTACACTTCGGTGAGCGATCCGGACGAAAGTTCTCACCAGAGCCTATAGTGGTTCCACCAAGATGAATACCGCCATGACCCAGGCCACCCTGCTCGTCGTCGAAGACGAAAAACTGGTTCGCGACCTGTTGAAAGACAAGTTCGAGGAATCGGGTTACCAGGTTCTAGAAGCTGGCAACGGCGCCGAAGGGCTGGCCCACCTGCATCAGAGCAACATCGATCTGGTCATCTCCGACCTGGTCATGCCAGATACGGATGGCCTCGAACTGCTGATGGCGATGCGTACCGAGTGGCCCGACATTCCGATGATCGCGATTACCGCCCCCAGCAATCAGATCTACTTGGAAGTCGCCTCGCGCCTGGGTGCCGCGCGCACCTTCGAAAAGCCTCTCGATCTGGCCCAGATCGAAAGCGCCGTCGACGCTTTGCTGGCTTAAACCGGTACCGCTTCCTGAGTTGCGAACAGCAGGCTGATCTGCACGGTGTCAAAAAGGCCGTGACAGACCATGCACGGCAGCAGGCGGCGGCCCGATTTGAGAAACACGAACTGCAGGCCCGCAGCTGCCGCCATCGCCGAAACCACCGCCACCGGGCCTTGATAGAGGTGCAGCAAGCCGAACACCGCGCTGGCCAGAATCAGCGCCCGTGAGCGGTTGAGTCGCCCGCCCGGAGCAAAGCGCTCCATGAGCTGTTCCAGCCGTCGGAACAGATAGCCGCGGAACTGGATTTCTTCCAGGAAGCCGCCGGCCACCCAGCCGGTCGCCAGCAGCCAGCCGTAGCTGCTCCAATCGGCGACGCGGAAGACGCTGTCTTCAGGAGCGTTTACAACCAGCCTGGCGAGCAGTCCGGCGGCGGTGGCAAGCACCAGCAAGGGAATCGCCATGAAGGCGCCAAAGCGCAGGTCGGGGCCAGCCCCCTGCGAGGAAAGACGCAGGCCGATGTCCACGCTGCGTTCTCGGCGCAGCCGCAGCAACAGCCACACCATGGCCAGCGCCAAGGGCAGTTCGATCAGCTTGGCCTGGAACAGCAATTGAGGATCGATCGATCCGATTTCCAGTCCGACCACGCCAGCTGTCCAGCCGTTGAACAGCTGCAAGGTGAGCAGGAATAACGCGCACTCGGCCAGGAGACTCACGATCATGGCATCCTGGGAGGGGCGGGCGCGGCGCCCTACTCGTCCACCGCACAGAGTTTGTGGAAGCTGGCCGCCTTTTTGAAGGAGGCCAGGCGGCGCACCGAGGACCAGATGCGATCGCCCCGTTCCTGACTCACGCCGCTGGCCAGCGCATCAAACTTGGCGCGGATCTCGGCATCGCTGAGCGGCTCGCGCGGGTCGCCCTTGGGGTAGTCGATCTGCTTTTCCAGCACGCGGCCATCGGTGGTCGTCACCGCAACGTGGCAGCGCTGCACCTTGGGGAAGGCGGCCTCGAACTCAGGTTCGGCGACCACCTTGATCTTGTCGATGTGCTGGCGCACGCGCGGATCCTGGATCACTTTGTCGTCGAAGAGTTCCGGCGTGACCCGGCCGTACAACACCCCCATCATGATGCAATAAGGCAGCGAATGGTCGGCGGACTCGCGTGAGGTCGGCCGGTACTTGGCCGGATCGGAGAGAATGTCGGCGGCCTTGGTCAGCGTACGGATGCGGATCTCGCTGATGTCGTCGGCGCTGAGGCCATGGGTTTGACAGATATCGATGGTGCAGCTGATCGGGGCGTGGGTCAGCGCTTCGGTGGGGAAGAATTTCATGCCGCACTTGAGGATGCGCCAGTCGCTGCCGAGGTCGTCAAAGACCTGCCAGCGCCACTCGGAATCCATGACGTGTTGCAGGCTCTCTTTGCCCTCGAAGATGTGGGCCGGCCCGGAAAAGCCGCGCTGGGCCAGCAGACAGGCCTCGAGGCCGGCGCGGGTGGCCATCGGCGAGACGGTGTTCTTCATCATCGTCAGGTGGCCGGCGGTGACCGCGCCAAGGGTGCAATTGGTGGCACCGGCGATGCCGGCGGCGTGCTGCATCTGGCCGGCGTCGAGGCCCAGCGTCTTGCCGGCTGCGTAGGCAGCGGCAAAAGCGGTGAGGGTGGCGTGGTGCCAGCCGAGCTCGCGGATTCCAGGGTAGCTGGCTTCGCATAGACGCTGTTCGACCTCGTAAGCGACGACGATGCCGAGCACCAGTTCGCGGCCGCCGACGCCAGCGATCTCTGCCGCCGCCATCGGCGCGGGTATGCAGTCAGACGGGTGGCACGGATCCTGTTGCCAGTAGATGTCGTTGTAATCTTGCCCGCGGATCGCCAGCGAGTTCAGAAACGCCGCCTGCAACGGCGCCACCTTGGTGCCCTCGCCGAGAAGATGGCACTTACGGGCCCCCCCCTCTTCACGCACCAGGTCCCGCACCAGCCCCCAGTCGTGAGTGCGCCAGCCGCCGAAGGCGCAGCCAATGGAATCGAGCAGGTACCGCTGCACCTCGCGCACCACCCTGCGCGGCAGATCTTCATAGCGCAGTTCCTCGACCCACCGGCCAATTTGATAGGAGAGGTACTCGGTGTGGCTACGGTCAGTGTCGTGTCCCATGGCGGTCGCATATTAGCCGTGCGCAGGATGCAATTCCCGTCTGCTTCGCCACCCGAACGAGCTGGTCAACAATGGAAAAGGGCCCCGGCCGCAGGGACGCGGCCGGGGCCCAGGAAGGTGCGTTGAAACTACAGTGCGACCACGTTGGAGGTGGTGCAGCCGGTCGTTTCCAGTGCCTGCACGAAGACGCGTCCTGCGGCTCCCTGCGGCACGTTCTGACCGTGGGTGCCGTTGCCGGCGCCGTCGGCGAAGGTCACCACCCAACCCTGCGGGGTGGCCAGGCCGAGGGCCGTGCCGGTGCAGGGGAAGCCACCCGGAACCGAGAAGCTGCCGGTGCCGAAGGCGTAAATCAACGCGACCGTCGCGCCGGCGGGAGCGCCGGTGTAATCGAAGGTCATGAAGGTGCCGGGAGTCCCGGTGGTGGTCAGGTCGAGGCCGGCGCAGCCGCCGTTGACACTCCAGTCGTCGAAGTAGCAGCCACCGTAAGTGCCGATCCCAAAGCCGTTGCCGAGGCCGCCAGCCGAGCCAAGCAGGCCACCGCAGGTGAAGGTCTCGGTCACACCACTGGTATCGTTGTCGATTTCCAGAACGGCCACGTCACCACCGCCGCTGAACGACAGGGTCATGGTGCCGGAAATCGTCGGCGTGGCCAGGTCGAAGTAGTAGCCAGTGTTGCCGGCCCAGGGGCCGCCGTTGTTGCCGTAGTAGAAGAACACACGGTCATAATCACCGTTGCTTGTGTTGTCCTGGACCTTGACAAAAACGTTGTTGGAGATGTCGTTGTAGCCGGCAACCATCGTCACGTAGACCAGGCCACCTGCGGTATCAAACTTGGCGGTCATGGTCGACGTCGAGTAAGCGTCGCTTGCCGAGGTATGGGTCATCATCGAGAGGTTGGTGACACCGTGGCCCTGGTTGTTGAGGACTTCGATGTTGCCTGCAACCTCGGACCAATCACCACCCATGTTGGTGTTGTTGGCGCGATTGAAATCATCGCACGCCGATGTTGCCCGGCCCGACTGGCCGGATCCTTGGCGTGCTGGTGGCACCTGGAAACGGGGATCAAGAGTTGCGTCGATCGGATTCTGCGCCACCATCGGGGCGGCGGCAAGGAGAGTTGCCAAAATCATCTGGGGATCCTTTTCGGGGACAATCAGGAATTGGAGGGGAGAAAGGAATGCTTTCCCCGCATCCAGGGGTAGGGAGCGAGAGCATGGCTCTCTACCGGGGAGAGCTCTGAGGATCCCCTCGGATACCTCCACCCTATCCCATTGTGTCGCTCTTGAGCAGAAATTCGCATTTCTGAAACTGCCGAAATCCCTAACTAAACCCAGATCAACTCCCCCATCCGGGCCTAAAGCACCAGGTCGAACCAGGTGTTGCTCGGAAAGCGGCTGCTAACGTCCACCGCCTGGCCCCAGACCATCCTTCCGCTCAAGGCAAGGGGCACGCCCACTTGCAACAGCAGCGAGCCTGTGGCGTCGGCGAAACGGTTCATCGTTGCAACCGGTGGTGAGAGATTGAGCAGACCCCACGGGAAGGGACTTTCACCCTGGCCGGCCAGGCTGTAGGCCAGAACCAACAGGCCGTGGGGAGTTGCCCCCTGCACGCTCACGCTGGCCAGCCCCCCCCCAACGAGATTGCTCACGCTGAGCAGCGCACCACCGCTCTGACGATCGTGGACGAAAACGTCGAGCTCGCCGTTGCCATCGCCAGCAACCAGGTTGTCCGCACGGCTTTGGAAGGAAACAAAACGGCCGTCGGCGGAGATCCACGGATCGTCGGAATCATCTTCGCCCTCGATCCCACTCGGGTCAAGGCTGACGCGTTCACACAAACCTGAGGTGAAGTCCTTGACGAACACGTCGCTGTCCTGGTTGGAGTCGTTCGGCACCAGATTGCGCGCCAGACTCTGGAACACGACCACGCTGCCGTCGGCGGAAAGTTTAGGCCAGGTTGAGTCGCGATCTCCCTGCGCTCCGAGGCTGTTCACGCTGACCAATTCAGTCAGGCCGGACTGGCGGTCATGGCGGAACACGTCCCACATGCCGTTGCCGTCGGCGGCGACCAGGTTGTCCGAATCACTGGTGAAGCCAACGAAATTTCCGTCGCCGGAGAGCGCCGCATCGAAGGTGAAATACCCAAAACCCTGATTGCCTGCAGAATCCACGCTCACTCGTTCGGTGGTGCCGGTCTGACGGTCGTGGACAAAGATATCGGCCACCCCATTGGTGTCGCCGGCGGCGAGGTTCGATGCCCAGCTGCGGAAAGCAACGTAGCGGCCGTCCGCCGACAACGCCGCGCGTGAAGAGGAGTCGTTGCCTTCGTAGCCGAAGGAGTCCAGGCTGGCCCGGGTGGTCTCGCCGCTATTGCGGTCGCGCAGGAATACGTCATTGCTCCAATTGCTGTCACTCGCGACCAGATTGTCAGCAGCGCTGAAGAACGCCACACAGCTGCCGTCGGCAGACAGAATCGGTTCATGGCAGTCGGCGTTGGCCTGGTCACCGGCGGTGCTCAGGCTGACCCTCTCGGTGGCGCCGGTGGCGCGATCATGGACGAAGAGGTCGAGTCCTACCGAAGTGTCCCCAGGCACCAGATTGGATGCGTAGCTGGCGAAGGCCACGAAACGGCCGTCGGCGGAGATGGTGGGATCGAGGGAATCGCCGTTGCCGGCGATGCCAGCTGAATCCACGCTGACGCGTTCGGTCACTCCAGTCAGCCGGTCGTGGACAAAGACGTCGCGCAAGCGCCCGGGGGCGTCGCCCACCACCAGATTGCCCGCATCGCTGTCGAAGGCGACGAAACGGCCGTCGGCGGAAATGCACGGCCGGTCGGAGGGCGCGTCGCCTTCGGCGCCCCCGCTGGCCACGCTGGAACGAGTCGTCACTGGCTCCTGGGCGACGAGAGGGCTGGCCAGAACGGCCCAGACCAGGAGGAGAGCGATGGGGAGAGCGAGAGAACGGTGCATGAGAACCCGGCCCGCATATACGGGCCATGATTCCCTAATTCACGCCCTGGCGCAGGCCAAGGGAGCAGGCGGTGCGGCGCTCAGACAGCGGCTGCGGCGCAGGCGTCGGCAATCGCCTGGCCCATCTGCGTACAACTGGCGCTGCCGCCCATGTCGTAGGTGCGCACATTTCCTGCGGCGATCACCTCGCCGACGGCGGCCGTAATCCGCGCTGCCATGGCTTCTTCGCCGAGGAAGTCGAGCATCATCTTGGCGGCGAGGATGCAGGCGATCGGGTTGACCTTGTCCTGGCCGAAGTACTTGGGCGCCGAGCCATGCGTGGGCTCGAACACCGCGACTTCTTGGCCGATGTTGCCGGCGGCGGCAAAGCCAAGACCACCGACCAGCTGCGCGCACAGGTCCGAGATGACGTCGCCGAACAGGTTGGAAGTGGCGATCACTCCATAGTCCTGCGGGTTCTTGATCAGCCACATCGCCATCGCGTCGATGTTGGTGTCCCACATCTCGATGCCGGGGAAGTCCTTGGCCACCTCGCGGGCGGCGTCCATGAACATGCCCGAAGTCTCGCGCAGGACGTTGGGTTTTTCGACCACGGTCACGGTGGGATAGCCGTGCTGCTGCGCGTACTCGAAGGCGGCGCGGACGATGCGGCTGGCACCCTTCCAGGTGATGATGCGCGAGCTGAAGGACATCTCTTCGGGCGGCACGCTGGAGAAACGGGCGAAGTTCGGATGCGACTCCAGAGCCTCGCGGATCTTGCCGTCGACCGGCGACCATTCCACCCCACCGTACATGCCTTCGGTGTTCTCGCGGAACACCACCAGATCGATGCCGTCCTGGTAGTTGAGCGGGTTGCCAGCGAAGGCTTTGCATGGCCGCATGT
The DNA here is from genome assembly GCA_021776925.1 of Planctomycetota bacterium. Classification (GTDB taxonomy): domain Bacteria; phylum Planctomycetota; class UBA1135; order UBA1135; family UBA1135; genus JAJFFB01. Next base: position 21,983 of record JAJFFB010000167.1, read on the forward strand.
TCGAATAGAGGTCGAACAGCTGGCGCATGCGCACGATCGGGCTGCGGTAGACCAGGCCCTGGCCTTGGAACTCAGGCGCGAGTTCGGCCTGGGCTTCGGCTTTGGGCTTGCTGGTGATCGCACCGAACAGCGCGGCGTCGACCTGACGCAAACCCTCGAGGGTACGCTCAGGTAGCGCCTCGCCTTCGGAACACCAGTAGTCCCAGCCGATATCCAGCGGCGTGTATTCGGCGTCGAAGCCGACCGCGTCGAGCACGGTGCGTGCCGCCAACATGACTTCCTGGCCGACCCCGTCGCCAGGCATCCATCCAATTCTGTGTTTGGCCATCTTTTTGAGAGGAGTGCCGCCCGTGGATCCGCGGCAGGCGGAGCGCTTGACGAACGGCTTCGGGCCGAACTTTAGCCACGCGGCGGCACCGCCACCACCGGCCCGAGGCAGGATTGAATCACCTCGTAGGCGACGCTGCCGAGCAGGGCAGCGCCCAGGGCGCCGCGCCGGTGGACGCCCATGACCACCAGGTCGGCCTCGCGCTGGAGCACCAGGATCTCCTCGACCGGATCGCCGCAGACGAAGCGTGCATTCCAGCTCAGCCCCCTCCAGTCGAAGCTGTCGAGCAGGGCATGAAAGGTGCGCTCCTGGTCGGTCTGCGCCTGAGCCAGCAGACTGGCGGAATGGCCGGCGTGATAGGTAAACCTAGGGTGATGGAATACCGTGGCCACGGTCACCTTGGCGTCGAACAGCAGCGCCCAGTCGCGCGCCGCGGCCAGCACCCGGACCGCCTCTGCGGCCAGGTCGACCGGAACCAGGATATGGCGCACTTCTGCGCAGCGGCCAGGCTGCACCCACACCGGACACGGGGTGTGGTGCAGGACCCCGCGGGCCGTCCCGCCAAAACCGAGCCAGCGGCGCCGGCGCGCGTGCGGCCCGATGATCATCAGGTCGGCGTTGAGGGCGCGGGCGTTGTCCACCAGCGAAACCGCCGAAGCGCCCAGTTCTACGCGCAGCCCCTGACCGCTATGCCAGTCTTCGGGCAGGTCATCGTGGTATAGATCCAATAGGTGAGCACGTGCCGAAGCGGCGACGTCGACCCCGAGGTCGACCGACAAGCCGGCCAGCGGCAGGACCGCGTGGCAGAGAGTCAAGGCGCCGCCGGTGCGTTGGGCCAGGGCAGCGGCCTGCTGAACGCAGGGCCTTGCTCGGCCGTGTTCATCCACTCCGACCAGGATCTGGCGAATCTCCATGTTCCAGCAAACCCCGCGTTGAGGCTTTAATAACCCCTGTTGCCGCGGGAACAAGAAGCCTGTTGGCGATCAGCCTTCGACCAAGGCGATATAGCGCCTCAGGTCTGCCATCTCGTCGATCAGCAGATCGCGGATGGAAAGCACTCCGACCAGATGGCCCTCAGCATCGAGCACCGGTAAATGGCGGATATGATGACGCTTCATCAGGAGATGGGCGTCGAGAACGGATTGTTCCTCTTGTGCGGCAATCACTTCGCGAGTCATCACGTCGCCTACCTTGACCTGGTCGACGTCGAGGTCGCGCAGCAAAACGCGCTTGAGAACGTCGCGTTCGGTGAATAGCCCGATCAGTCTGGGCCCGTCCATGACTGCGGTGCAGCCGACGTTGACTGCGGCCATGCTCTTGGCCGCCTCGCGCACCGATGCGCTTGCATCCACGAACACCACCCGTTCCTGATTACCGACTAAATCTCTTAATTGACTCATGCACGCCTCCTTGCTGGGGAGAAAGGTTTACCTATCCACCTTAAACGGAAATACCTTGAATTCCATGAACTTCCGTCGCGATCCGGCGAATTCGACGCAGGAAGGCGGCGGTTCCAGGCTGCTTGCCGGTCGCACGTTGGATCAGTTCACCGGCGTTGAAACAACTGCCGTGGCGGTGAATGCGATCCCGTAACCAGTCCAGTAACGGACTAAACTCGCCCTGGGCAAAGGCCTCGTCGAGATCTCCCAGGTCCTCAACTGCGGTTTCGAACAACTGGGCGTTGTAGAGATTGCCAAGGGTGTAGGTGGGAAAATAGCCAAAGGCGCCCATGCCCCAGTGGATATCTTGCAACACTCCAACCGCGTCGTCAGGCGGGCGAACGCCAAGCAGCTCCTGGTAGGTCTGGTTCCAAAGTTCGGGCAAGTCTCCGACCTCGACCTGGCCGTCCATCAACTGGCGTTCGACCTCGAAGCGGGCGGCGACGTGCAAGTTGTAGGTCATCTCGTCGGCTTCGACGCGGATCAGGCTGGGACGCACCACGTTCACCGCAGGGTGCATCTGCTCGGCGCTGACCTCGGCGCGCTCGGGGAAATGCGCGTGGAAGCGCGGCATCGCCCAGCGCCAGAACGAGAGACTGCGTCCGACCAGGTTTTCCCACAGACGCGACTGTGACTCATGGATCCCGAGTCCGGCAGCAGCGCCCAGTGGGGTGCGCTGCCACGCCTCGGGCAGCCCTTGCTCATAGAGACCGTGGCCGGCCTCGTGCATGATGCCGTACAGCGCCGGACGCAAATCGTTTTCCTGGTAGCGCCAGGTCAGGCGGACGTCGCGCGGGTGAAAGCCGGTGCAGAAAGGGTGCGCCGCCAGGTCCAGGCGTCCGGCGGAAAAGTCGAAGCCGATCGCGGCGGCAATTTCCTCGCCGAATGCGCGTTGCGCGTCGACGTCGAAGGCTCCTTGCGCGGGGCTTTCGTCGATGGTGCGGCCGGAGTCGGCGATTGCCTGCACCATGGGCGCCAGAGCCTGACGCAATTCAGTGAACAGGGGTGCGAGGGCCTCTTCGGTGCTGCCCGGCTCATAGAGGTCGAGCAAGGCGTCGTAAGGTCGGCCCCCAGCGGCGAGTGCGGTTCCCTGCTGGCGCACCAGATCGATCAGATGGGCCAGATCGGCTTGGAAGATCGAGAAGTCGGATTCCCGCCGTGCCTGCTGCCAGGAGGCCAGACCCTGGCTGGTGGCCAAGGCCAGGGCGCGGGCGAGGTCGGCCGGCACCTTGACCGCGCGATCGTGCAGCCGGCGGGCTTCGCGTACCTGAGCGGCCAGCTCACTGCCGTCTTCAGCTTCGTCCGCACACGCCTCGATGGCGTCGGCGAAGGCGTTGTCCGATTGCAGCCGGTGCTTCTCTTGAGCCAGCGTGCCGAGGACGTGGCCACGACCGTTCTGCCCGGCTGCGGGCATGTAGGTTTCTTGATCCCAGCCCAGCACCGCCTCGGCGGCTTCCAGGTCACGAATCGGCGCATACAATTCGAACAGGCGAGCAGCAGCACTCATGCCTGGATTCTAGCGGGAGCCGGAGGTCGGTTGTCAGGACTCGACCGGGACCAGCACCAGTTGGGTCATGCCGATGAACTCGGCACCCTCCACAACTTCCAGGATCAGCGAATGCGAACTGCTGCTGGAGAACTGGATAATCCCAATCTCGGCATCGACCAGCTGGGCGTCGCCCTGTGGCAATTCGATGGTTCTGGCCATGCGCCGCCCGTTGATGCGGAAACGAACCTGGCCGCCACCGCCGCCGAGCATGCGCGCCTTGACATGGAAGGCCCCAGACCTCAGGAAGGGGAACTTCATGCTGGCGTAGGAGCCCGGGGCTGCGTTCTCGATCAGCAACACTTGGTCGGCACTGCCGGACCATGCCGGCGGCAGGTCGACCAGGCCGCGGAAATCTCCTTCGCCACCGAACTTCTTCAACTGGACCGTGGCGAGGTCGAGCGCCCCAGGCACGTATTCGAAGCTGGCCTCGGGAATCGGCTGCAGCACGCGCTCCTCGCCCGACGGCATCGTCACCGGCAAGGGGAAGTCAGGATCGCCATACCAGAGCGCTACGCCTTCGAAATGCACCTGACAGTCATCGGGGTGCACCACGCCGACGTCGAAGCGCAATCCAGAACGGAAAGCCACAGGGTCGGACAGGTGCGAGCGCAATAGGGCGGTGTAGCCGAAGTGCTCAGGCCCTTCGTGCCAGATGGTGCGGTCGAAATAGTCGGTCAGGCCAGTGCCGAACCAGCTCGGAGTCGATTCGCCGTCGACCCAGATCTTTTCGTCGCCGTTGGCCCAGGTGCGGCGCCCTTCGTTGAGTACCGTCATGCCCAGGCCGATGAGGCGACCTGCGCCGCTGGCTTGGAACAGCGTCTGATCGTGCGCCGGACGCGTGGGCACGTTCCGATGCTGGAAATAGGCCGCGCGCAGCCGCAATGGCGGCGGCTGGAGCAATTGTTCGAAGCCGACGTCCAGGCGCACACGCACGGTTTTCGGCAGTTCACGATCGTTCACCAGCTTGAGCGTGAAGCCCTCTTCATAAGGCATCGGCAGACGGCAGTAGAAGGACTGGCCCACCGGGTTGAAGCCAAGGGTGGCCGAGCGCACCGGGGTCTGCGCCACCGAAGCAGCGAAGAAGTCACCGAAGGGCACGTCGATCAGAATGCGCTCCTGTTCGCCGGCCGACTCGGTGTGATCCATGGTCTGGATGCGGATGGCGCGCAGGTATTCTGGCAGTTCGGCCTGGTCCAAGGGCGCATCCACGCCGATGAAGCTGAAGCGGAACCAGTGAACTGCGCCATTGCCGCGCAGCGATACTGGGAATTCGTTCTTGAAATCAACCGCCCCCATCCACTTGGTCTTGCGTTGAACCAAGGGATCAGAAGAGGCCATCAGCTGGCGCGCGGTCAGCAGCAGTGGATCGCGGTGCCGTTCCAGGACCTCACGGGTCAGCGCAGGAACACCCTCGGCCAGATTGGTCATCTGCACCGAAACCGCGTAGCGCGCGTCGCCATCGGTGGTGGTCACCCGGATGCTGCGGGTGAAGGGAATGGGCAGCGAGAACACCCCGCCACCGCCACTCAATCGTCCGAAGGGAACCGGCGCCAGCGTGCCATCGAAGAACTCCATCGCCGGCAGATCGAGCGAGGCCTGGTCGGAACCGTCGACATAGAAACGCAGCTGACCACGGGCAGAATCCAACCGCAGACGGCTGATGAACCCCGGGCCGGAGGCTTCAACCATCACGTGCTCAGGACCATCTGTACCGACATGGGTGCCGAGAAAATGCCCCGAGTCGTCTTCGGAAAACCAGGCATCTGGATCTCCGCTGGCGTCGGAACTGCGCGGGTCACGGCTCGAAAAGAGCAACACACGCTCTTCGGGAGCGGGCAGCTCGGCCATCCAGATCGGATGGATCATGCGTTCGAGCAGGGCTTCGTAACCGCCAGGATCTTGGGCCTGGCAGGCGAGGATCAGGAGTCGGGCAAACATGGTCATCGGTGGCAATGCATCCATCGGCTAGCCCAGCGGGCCGCCTTGGGTCCTGGAGCCAGCTTTCTTCTACTCGAAGAGAAACCGCGAAGGAAGCTGGCGCTACGCCTTTTTACCGCCCTTTTTGGTCACCGCCTTGCGCCGCGGGGCCTTTTTGCGCGTGGTGGTCTTCTTGGCTGCCTTCTTCGCGGCTGGGGCCTTTTTGGCGACCTTTTTGCGGCCCGGCTTCTTGGCGGCCTTTTTGCTGGTCGCTTTTTTGCGGCCCGGCTTCTTGGCGGCGGCCTTCTTGGTGGCCGGCTTGGCCTTGGCAGATTTGGATCCAGGCTTGCGGCCCGGCTTCGATTTGCCGGTCTTGAGGCCGACCGCGAGCAGACGCTTGGCCATTTCCTTTTTGTCGATCTGACGCATTTCGATCAACGCTTCGCGCTGCTTAACGCGCGGGACGGTGCGTCCTTTCTCCCACAGCCACACCGTGTTCAGGCCCACGCCGAGCAACTTGGCGAGGGCGTTCTGCGAGAGTCCGTGGGTCTTGCGCACCGCGCCCACGGTGGTCATCCGCCAGCCAGGGGTGTCTGCACCGGCAGCTTTCCGGGAACTCGCGACTGGAGCCGCGGCGGAAGGCCTGCCGATATTTTTCTTCAGGGATTCGATCTGTTTCTGCTGTTGAGCAACCGCGGCAGCAAGCTGGCGCGCACTGGTCTTGGCGCTGCGCAATTGCGACTTCAGGTCATTGACCAGGAGGGTTGCTTCACGCCGGGCAAGACGTTGAATCTCTTTTTTAAGAATGGGTCCGAATTCAGCCATTTTTCTGGAGGTGTTGTCCCAGCTCTTTTTGAGCCGAGCGCTGCATAGTATAGGATTGCCACGGAATAAGGATGGAATATTGTGCGGCGCGGGCAAAATGGGAGCATCCTCCTTGTAAGGGAAATGTCACAGAACCTGATCGAAAAGATAGTCCATCGTTTCACCATCGGCCTTGAACCTGAGCAACGGGTTCACAGTGGTGATTTCGTCACCGTCAAGCCGCGTCACGTGATGACTCATGACAACACCTCTGCGGTCATGCTCAAGTTCAAGGGACTGGGCGCCCAGCGCGTGGCAGAGGCACAGCAGCCGATTTTCACCCTCGACCACAACGTTCAGGATCAATCACCCGATAACCTGGAAAAGTACCGAAATATTCAGGCATTTGCGATCGAACAAGGAGTGCGCTTCTTCCCGGCTGGACGCGGAATCGGTCATCAAATCATGCTTGAAGAAGGATTCGCCTGGCCGGGCACGCTGGTGGTGGCCAGCGACAGCCATTCCAACATCTATGGTGGTCTCGGGGCCCTCGGCACTCCGGTGGTGCGCACCGACGCCGCCGCCATCTGGGCCACCGGAGAGACCTGGTGGCAGGTACCCCCGGTCACCAGGGTTGAAATGCACGGGGCACTGCGTCCTGGCGTAGATGGCAAAGACGTCATCGTTGCCCTGTGCGGTCTCTACAACCAGGACGAGGTGCTCAATCACGCCTTGGAGTTCTGCGGGCCCGGGGTCAGTGGCTTGTCGATCGACGCTCGTTTCACCATTTCCAACATGACCACCGAATGGGGGGCGCTGGCCGGCGTATTCCCGTGCGACGAGGTCACCCTCGAATGGCTGCGCGCCCGCATCGGCAAGGGCAGTCGCATCGACTCGCAGGCCGTCGCCGAACTGGAAGCCGCGCCGGTGCACGCCGACGCCGACGCAAACTACGCACAGGTGATCAGGCTCGACCTCACCGCGGTGGTCCCCTGCATCTGCGGACCAGACACGGTCAAGGTGATGGAACCGGTCAGTGCGGTCGAACCACGCCGGGTCAAGGTCGACAAGGCCTACCTGCTCTCCTGTGTCAACGGACGCAGTGGCGACCTGGCGGCGGCCGCGGCGGTCCTGCAGGGCCGCAAGGTCGCCGACGGGGTCGGCTTCTACGTCGCCCCCGCCTCCGACCAGGTGCGCGCCGAATGCGAGGCCAACGGCGTCTGGGAGGTCCTCGTGCAAGCCGGTGCGCAGACCTTGCCAGCAGGCTGCGGCCCGTGCATCGGCATGGGAGTCGGCCTGCTCGAAGACGGCGAAGTGGGCATCTCGGCGACCAATCGGAACTTCAAAGGCCGCATGGGCAGCCGCGATGCCCAGGCCTTCCTTGCCTCTCCCGCGGTGGTCGCCGCCTCGGCGGCGGTCGGCTATATCTGCGCGCCGCAGGAGTGCGCCGGCGACGGGCCCGCACGCGACCGCCAGGTGCCGGATCCGGTGCCCGCAGCCAAGCTGAGGGTGCCGATCCTGGACGGCTTCCCGGCTCGCGTCGAGGGCCAGGTGCTGTGGTGCGACGCCGACAATCTCAATACCGATGGCATCTATCCTGGCAAGTACACCTATCGCGAGGACATGTCTCCGCAGCAGATGGCCCAGGTGGCGATGGAAAATTACGACACAGGCTTCCAGGAACAGGCGCAGGACGGCGACCTGCTCGCCAGCGGTTTCAACTTCGGCACCGGTTCTTCGCGTGAACAGGCAGCCACTGCGCTCGCCTACCGCGGCCTGCGCCTGGTCATCGCCGGCAGTTTCTCGGCCACCTACAAGCGCAACGCATTCAACAACGGCTACCTGCTAGTCGAGTGCCCGGGCCTGATCGAGCATCTGCGCGCCGCTTCTCTGCCCGCCGCGCCGACCGTGCGCAGCGGTGTGACCGCGGTGGTCGATTTCGCCAAGGCCACCATTGAATACGGCGGGAAGGAGTTTTCCTTCCCGCCGCTGGGTCCGACGGCGCAGAAACTGATCGTCGCCGAAGGACTTGAGAACATGGTCAGGCAATCGCTGGGCTGACCCTCCTCAGGGATCGCTACTGGATCACCCCCGCCACCACCTTGGGCGGATCGGTGACGTTGGGTTTGACCTTGTCGGCCGGGTTCACCCAGTCGCCGATGACCGGCAGCACCAACGCCGCCGCGGTATCGAGCCCGGTCTGCAACGTGGGTGTGATCGCCTCCTGGCTCGGCCGCAGGGACAATTCCTTCTCGATCGCCTTGACCACGTATTCGCTGCCAATGGGACCGACCAGGATGCCGTCGGCCAGCGTAAACGCTGGGTACCAGCGCCCTGAATCTTCCACCTCCAGGAATGGGATGCCCCACAGGTCGCCATGGCCGCCGTACTGCAGCATTACGGTTTCACCGGCGTAGGCCCCTTCATTATTGGCGTCATTGGCCTGCGAATGGGTGTACAGGAAGGAGATCGGTGGGTCGAAGGTCACCGGGGTGCCGTTGTCGAGCAGCGCACGGTAGTGGTTCCACTCGTTGTGGCCGGTCTCGTACATGAAGTACTCGTCCAGCTGCCAGACTTCCCAGACGTCGTTGAGCTGTTGCAGGACCGCCGGATCGGCGACCAGCGGACCACTGCTCATTCCCCAATCATGGAACCCGCCGGAGGGCTCTTGCCCGGCAGCCAGGCCGACCAACGCCGCATCCAGGTAAAGGCTGCGATCGCTTTGTTGGAATTGGTAGTTCACCGGATTCTGCAGATCGATGCCGGCCGGATCCAGGAACACGTCGCCACTGTTGGCCTCGGCTGCGGTGATGCCGCTGCGCAGGCAGTCGCTCACCCCGTAGAGTTCCAGCGTGGTGCCGCCACTGAACAGGCTGTCGTCACCTGAGACGAAGGTGTGCTTGCGGATGTGCACCTCGGTATCACCCTCGACGAACTCGACCCCGCCGCCGAGCGACTGGCTCCACAGGTGCAGCCATTCGCCGGGTTGCAAAGTGATCTGGAAGTCATCCTGCTGAGAGTCCTTGCCGGACCAGCTATGGTTTTCTTCATCCCAGGTGGCCGTGGCCCACCACTCTCCGCTGCCGCTTTGCAGGTCGTGGGTGTACTGCACCAGCAATTGAGTCGACTGCTGCAACTGTTCATCCCAGGTCCAGTACTCGAAGGTCGCGCCATCGAGTTCGGCGAGCGCAATGGTCTGACGTTCGACCCGCATCAGGCGCCCAGGTGCGGCAACTACTGTGAAGTTCTTGTCACTGCCGTCGCTCAGGTGTCCGCTGACCACGTCGCCATGGTCGAGATCGAAACCCGGCTCGGTCCAGATGCCCCAATAGTCTGCCCAGCCGTGGCCGCCGACTGCGGAGATCGGGAAGCCGCCATTGAGTTCGACACGGTCGCCGGCATTGGCCCCGCTGGCGTGGTACAGACCGTAGCGCCAGGCGTGGCTGTCGAACTGGTCGCGCAGGAACAGCTCCAGTTCGCCCCCAGCGACCTCTTTGCGCGCAAAGGTGTCTTCGTTGTAGGCGATCAGGTATTCGACCGTAATCGGCAAGCCGCCGCCTTCCCAGTCGGGCTCGGTTGCCATCACGCGACCGAAGCCGCGGCTGTCGTCATTGGCCACCCGCACTTCGACCGCAGAGCCGAAGCTGAACATGGTGTCTTCGGACACGAAGCCGAAACCGCGGAAGCCCGCAACTCCGTCGACCGAGTGCAGTGAGCCTTTCTGGAAGACCGCGCTGCCCAGGTCTTCGCTCTCGTGCATGGCGTAGTGCATGTCGAAAGCGCCGTAGGGATTGGTGCTGGTCACGCCCTTGGTGACCACGGCCTTGGCAAAAACGGTGGGCGTGCCGGCCATCGCCGGACCGCCTTGGCCGTCATCTTCGAAGGGCACCCACACCCGCGTGGTCTGCGGCGCAGTGGCGCTTGAACGCAGCGCTTCCACAATCCACGGCACCAATTCGGTGGCCTGGCCGGCCGCCGACTGCCCTTGCGCGGACGGACCTGACTTGTCCTCGCCCTGCTCCTCCTGGTCTTCATCCACCAGCGCGATGTAGGCACCGTCGTTGACGAATTCCTCGGCCCGGGTCTGGCTGATCATGCCCAGAATCTTGCCAATCTCGTTGAGCGGTTCGAGTGAGCGGTCCCAGACGTAGGAGCCCACGTGGTCGGTGTGGTAGTCCGCATCCGGCGCGAAGCCGTCTGTCGGACCATTGGATCCACCGCCCGGCATCGCCTGAGCGGTGTTTTCATCTACCGAAATGATCTGCAGTTCCTCCGGCAGGGTCAGGCCCTCAACGGCAGGTGTAATGGAATTCTTGCTGCTCCCACCTCCTCCACAGGCGGCGGGGATGATGGCAAGAGAAAAAACGAGTGCAAGCCTAGGTTTCACTGGATTTCACGAATGGGACCTGCGGCATATGGAGGCGTTCTTGGGGGCAAGAAGAACCGCCCAGACCTATCGGCACTTGCGTCCCGGTACTTGACCTCTATACTCCCGCGCCATGACAGGTGCCCCACGCCGGATCGCGATGTGGTCAGGACCACGTAACATCTCAACCGCCCTGCTGCGGGCCTGGGGTAATCGCGCCGACTGCTGCGTCAGCGACGAACCCCTCTATTCCCCCTTCCTCGAGGCCACCGGGTTGGACCACCCCGTGCGGCAGGAAATCCTCCGTCATCACGAGCGTGATTACGATCGCGTGGTGCAGTGGTTGACCGGCCCGATCCCGCAGGGGCGCGCCATCTGGTATCAGAAGCACATGGCTCAGCACCTGTTACCGCAGCACTCGCGCGAATGGTTGGGCGACCTCGATCATGCCTTCCTGATCCGCGATCCGCGCGCCATGATCGCCTCCTATCACAAGATCATTCCTAACCCGCAGCCGCTCGACCTCGGCCTACCGCAGCAGGTCGAGATCTTCGAAAGAGTGCGCGACGCAAACGGCGCGCCACCGCCGGTCATCGATGCCGCCGACGTGCTCCAGGACCCGCCTGGCCTGCTCGCCGCCTTGTGCCAACACCTCGGCGTGGCCTTCGACGAAAACATGTTGTCGTGGCCGGACGGCCCGCGCGACAGCGACGGCGTGTGGGGGCCGCACTGGTACGCCTCGGTCTATCAGACCACCGGTTTCCAACCGTGGCAGCCGCACGAAGTGCACTTAAGCGCTGAATTAGAGGACGTCGCGCGCCGCTGCAAGCCCGCCTACGACTTCCTGCACGCGCAGCGTCTGCGCTGATCACCGGGCGCCGCCAAATTTCTGCGGCGGGCCTGATCACCGGGCGCCGCGGAATCTCTGTGGTCGACCTAATCCCCGCGAGCCGCTGCGGAGCTCGGCGCCTGGCTCACCGCGGTTGCACCTTTGGAGGAGGCCTTGGCGCGGTACAACGCCTCGTCGGCGCGCGCGATCAGCGCATCGAGCGAAGTCACGTCCTGGTCAGGAAAGACCGCGAGGCCGGCGGAGACTCCAGGGCGCGGCTGCAGCGGCGGAATCCGTTCGCGCAGCAGGCGTTCGCCTGCGTCGCGCAGACGCTGCACGGTGACCAGTCCGCCGGCCGCCGCGGTGTGCGGCATCAGCACCACAAATTCGTCGCCGCCGAGGCGCGCCACAAAGTCCATTTCACGCACTCCTGCCTGCAGCGCCGAGGCAAAGACCTGCAAGGCGCGATCCCCCATGCCGTGGCCGAGCTGGTCGTTGATCGCCTTGAAGTTGTCGAGGTCGAAAATGGCCACCGTCAAGGGCAGCTGGTAGCGCCGTGCGCGCGACAGCTCGAGGCGCCCAAAACGATCGAGGGCGCGCCGGTTGAGGGTCGAAGTGAGCGGATCGCGCAGAGCGATCTCTTCCAGGCTGCGCCACGCCTGGCCGACGTTTTCCACACGGCGGCGGTCAAGCACCGCGCCGCGGATGCCCTGAACCAGAAACTCGGTGTCGACGCCGCGACGGTCGAACACCGGAACTGCCGGCGCCGACTCGGCCAGCGTGCGCACCAGCAGGCGCACCCCTTCGGGGCTGAAATCCTCGCCGACGATGACCGCGTCAGCCTCGCCGGAAACCGCCGCCCGGATCAGCTCTTCGCGGTTCTTGGCCGGACGCAGCAGGCACCGCAGCTTGGCGCGGCGCAGGTCGTCGAGCAGGCGCGCCGCCTCGACCGGCGAACTGCCGACGGTGAAAACGCGCAGGGTCGGCAGCTCGGGCGGGGCGCTCTCGGGCGGATCGCCCGCCGGCTCTTGGTTCGTTCCGGGAACCGCCTGGTAAGTTTCGCCCAGGTTTTCGAACAAGCCGGTCAGGCGCCGCGAAGCCACCCGCAGCCCGGTCATCGGAGCACGCAGGGCTGCGGGCAGATCGCCCAGCTCGGAGTCTTCGAGATCGGCGGCCCAGCTCAAGGCGCCGATGGAGAAACCGAGTTCGGAGGCGGTGGTGCCGAGCAGATCGAGCAGCAGATTGGCGCGCTCGCGGGCGGCCTCGGCGCGCAGGCGGGTGAATTCTTCCGACAGGTCCTGGATCTGGGCCAGCCATAGCTCGCGTTCCGGTTCGGGTTCGGTGCCGTCGGTCAGCACTCTGGAGACCCGCAGGCGCCCCTCACGCAGCTTGCCCTGCTCGCCGCGATAGCGCACCCGCGTCGACCAGACCCCCTTCTGGGTCAGGACTTCCTGCAGATCGTGGGTCGAGATCGGGCTCTCGGCGTTGCGCGCCAGGACCTCGGTCAACGGCAGCAGCGGCAGCGGCGCGTCGAGCGACAACCATTCCAGCGCCACCGGGTTGGCATAGGTGAGGATTCCGTCTGCGGAGGCCAAAAGGACCGGGTCCGCCATGCCTTCGAGGGCGGCAAGAAGTCGAGGATGCATAGACCCAAGAGCCTAACCGCCCAGGATGTCCAACAGGTCAGCGAGGTGAGGAAAAATCAATTCTTGAACACCAGGCCCTTGACCAGCGGTTCGTAGGTCATGAAGTCGGCGTGGTGCACGACGTAGGCCTCGGCGCTGCGCTTGACCAGATTGCCTTCGCCGGCGTGGGTGGCGATCAGGTGGCAGACCGCGTCGGGCACCCCGCACTCCATCGCCAGAGCGACGCCGGTGAAGGGGTGGCGCAGATATTGGCCACGCCGCGACTGCACCACCTGGCCACCGACGTTCTCGTATTCGAGCAATTTGCCGACGTCGGCGAGGATCGCCCCGGCGATCAAGGTGTTGTAGTCCAACGGCATCGCCTCGCCCATGAACTCGCCGATCCGCTCGGCGCTGGCGGCGGCAAGGTGCACCACCAGCCGCTTGTGGGCCATGAAGCTGACCTTGCAGTCGGGCACGTGCAGGGTGAACGGAATCTCGAGCAGGTCGGCGGGCTGCAGCGGACTGCGTTCAAAGGCCAGAAGCCAGGTCTGTAGGACTTGTTGCTGCAGTTCGGCGTCGGTGATCCACTCGATTTCGGGCCAGATGCCGAGAACCTCTTCGCGTGTTGCCATGGGCGGAATTGTAGCCACGCGCTGCGTACGGCTTTCAGTTGGCTGGTCCGGTCGGGCCTGGGGGATTGTGGGATTGGCTTTGCTGGGTCGGCCCCGCGCTGGCGCGGCTGCGCGGCAAGCCGCTAAATGCCGCCCAGCATGGGGCCGACCCAGCAGAGCCCTTTCCTCAGCCATGGGAAACTAAGACTCTCTGAGATGGTGGCGCAGAAATATTCGACCTCAGAAATCAGGAACAACGGACCTCAGATGCCTGGAGTCAATGCCCACGGATCAGGTCGACCCTCTCAGCAAGGAGGGGACCCATTCCTGATCGTCACTTCGTAACGGTGGTGGATGGGGATCTCGGGTTGGGCGGGTTTGGGTTTTCCGCGACTTCGGCGGCGCAGCCGCCGCTTAAGCGGAAAATACAAACCCTCCCGACCCAAAAACCCCCACGCAAGAGTTTCAGCGACCCCCGCCTAGATAACCCAAACCCTTCAAAGCAGCAGCCTCGGTACCTTTCTTGGCCGGCTCAGCTTTGGCCAGGGCCTTCTTCATGAACTTGGCC
>JAJFFB010000168.1 GCA_021776925.1 Planctomycetota bacterium
TGTTCGGCTTCGACACGGTGGTGATTTCCGGCGCCGAGCAGACCATCCAGGATTTGTGGAACCTCGGTGACGGCATGCACGGACTGGCGATGAGCATGGCACTGTGGGGCACGGTCTTCGGTTCGCTGCTCGGTGGCTGGCCGGCGGATCGTTATGGGCGCAAACGCACTCTGATCGGCATCGGCGTGCTTTACTTGGTGTCGGCTCTGGCTTCGGCCTTGGCTACCGACGTCAACACCTTCATGTTCGCGCGCTTCCTCGGCGGCCTCGGGGTGGGGGCTTCAACGGTGGCGGCGCCGCTGTACATCGCCGAGATCGCACCGGCCCATCTGCGCGGCCGCTTGACCGGTATGTTCCAGTTCAACATCGTGCTCGGCATCATGATCGCCTTCGTCTCCAACGCGGCGTTGGCCGGGATCGGTGAGAACGCGTGGCGCTGGATGCTCGGCGTCGAGGCGCTGCCTGCGCTGGTCTATATGATCGGCTGCACCGTGATCCCGCGCAGTCCGCGCTGGTTGATCACGCGGCTCGGTGCCCACGAGGAAGCCATGGCGATTCTGCGCCAGACCCATCCGCAGGTCGAGGAAGCGCAGCTGCAGGCCAAGGTGCGCGAGGTCGAAGAATCGGCCCCGCGGGATCAGATCAAGCGCGCGCCCTTCTGGACCTCCAGGTTGCGTATCCCGATCATGTTGGCGATCCTGATTGCCGTCTTCAATCAGCTTTCCGGCATCAACGCGATCCTCTATTTCGCGCCGCGCATCTTCGAGCTGACCGGTCTGGGGGAACAGGCGGCGCTGCTGCAGTCGATCGGCATCGGTGTGACCAATCTGGTCTTCACCTTTGTCGGACTGTTCCTGATCGACCGTCTGGGGCGGCGACGGCTGCTGGTGATCGGCTCCTTCGGCTACATTCTCTCTCTCGGACTCTGCGCGTGGGCATTCCACAGCGAAAACTACGCCATCGTGCCGCCGTGCATCTTTGCCTTCATTGCTGCGCATGCGGTCGGCCAGGGCGCGGTGATCTGGGTGTTCATCTCCGAGATCTTCCCTAACCGTAGCCGCGCGCAAGGCCAGGCCTTGGGCAGCTTTACTCATTGGATTTTCGCGGCCACCCTCACCCTGATTTTCCCCACCGCGGTCGGCGCCTTCGCGCCGCAGTGGATTTTCCTTTTCTTCTGCTCGATGATGGTAGTGCAATTGGTGTGGATCCGGCTGATGGTGCCCGAAACCAAGGGCGTTTCGCTCGAGCAAATGGAGGCGCACCTGCGCAATCCGTGATCAAATGATCCAGATGAACTCCCCATGCATGCTCGTGACCACCCTTGTTTGCGCACTCCTGGGAGCCACCGCTACCGCCACCACCACAGCCACAGCAACAGCCACCGCCCAGGAAGGCCTTCGTCCGGACATCCTCCTCGCCGACTTCGAAGGCTCCGACTATGGCGACTGGACAACCACCGGTCAGGCTTTCGGTTCCGCACCGGCACAGGGAACCCACCTGGGCCAGATGCAGGTCAGCGGCTATGTCGGCAACGGCCTGGTCAATAGCTTCTATGGTGGCGACGGCGCCACCGGCACGCTGACCTCGCCGCCCTTTGTGATCGAGCGCCGTTTCTTGAGCTTCCTGATCGGAGGGGGGGGGTATGCCGGCACCACCTGCGTCAACCTCTTACGCGACGGGGAAGCCGTGCGCACTGCCACCGGACCCAATACCACTCCGGGTGGAAGCGAAGCCCTGCAAGCGTGGGCGTGGGATCTCCAGGACCTGCAAGGTCAGCGCCTCAATTTGCAGGTGGTTGACGCGCGCACCGGCGGCTGGGGGCACATCAACCTGGACCACGTGGTTCTCACTGACTTGCAACCCAAGATTCCGGAGCGCCCGGGAGTGCAGCGGCGCGAACTGCTCCTCAATCGGCGTTTCCTGCTCTTGCCGGTGCGCAGTGGCGCACGGTCAACTCGTGTGGACCTGCGCATTGACGGCAAGGCCGTGCGCCAGTTCGACATCGAACTCGCCTCTACGGAGCAAGAGATCAGTTTCTGGTCATTCCTCGACCTGGGTGAGTTCCACGGCCAGCAGGCTGATCTGGAGTTGAGTTCTTCGACCGCCGAAGCCGCTGCTTTGATCCGGCTCGCCGACGAAGTGCCGACGCCGCCCGATCTCTACGACGAAGCCCTGAGGCCGCAATTACGTTTCTCGCAGCGTATCGGCTGGAACAATGACCCCAACGGCCTGGTCTATGCCGACGGCGAATGGCATCTCTATTTCCAGCACAACCCCTATGGATGGAAATGGGGCAACATGCATTGGGGGCACGCGGTCAGCCGCGATCTGGTGCACTGGCAGCAACTGCCGATCGCGATCTACAACAGGCAGCACGGCGACTGGGCCTTCTCCGGAGGTGCGGTGGTCGACGAGGAAAATACCTCCGGATGGCAGAGCGGCGAGAATGCGGTGATCGTCGCCTCCTGGACCAGCACCGGGCGGGGCGAATGCCTTGCCTACAGCAATAATGGTGGACGGACTTTCACCGAGTACGACGGCAATCCGGTGGTCCAGCATAGTGGGCGCGACCCCAAGATCATCTGGTATGCGCCGGGCAATCACTGGGTGATGGTGGTCTACAGCCAGGTCGAGGGCAAGGCCACCCTCGCCTTCCATTCTTCCCCCGACCTTCAGCACTGGACGCACACCAGCAACCTGGAGGGCTATTACGAATGCCCCGAACTCTTCGAACTCCCGGTCGATGGCAACGCCGAGGACACGCGCTGGGTGGTGTTCGCTGCCGATGCGCAATACGCCCTGGGCAAGTTTGACGGCAGGGTCTTCACTCCATTACACCAAGGCAAACACCGTCTCCATTACGGCAGCTACTACGCTTCCCAGACCTTCAGCAATGCGCCGGACGGTCGTCGCATTCAATTCGGCTGGGCGCGCATCAACATGCCGGACATGCACTTCAATCAGGCCTTCAGCATCGCCCACGATCTGAGCCTGCGCACCACCGCCGATGGGGTGCGGCTGCACGCCGAACCGGTGCCCGAAATCGAGTCCTTGCGCGAGCAGACGCAATCCCTTCCGCGCCAGGTCCTGACACCCGAGGACCCGTTGGTGCTTCCTGTCAAAGGCGAACTCTTCGACGTGCGCGCCCGCTTTGCTCTCGGCGACGCCACCACGGTCGGCATCGACCTCGGCGGCAATCGCGTCCTCTACGACGTCGCCGCGCAGAAACTCGGCGAGGCCGCACTGGCCCCGATAGCGGGCGAGATCGAGATCCGGATCCTGCTCGACCGACCGATGCTCGAAATCATCGGCAATCGCGGACGGGTTTACCTGACCAACCCACGCGAGCATCGCGGCGAGGTAAAGGAGATCTCCGCCTTCGCTGAGGGCGGCCGCGCCGAGCTGCTCGAGTTCGAAGCCCATCGCCTGCGCTCGATTTGGAGGTAATACTCGAGTCCTCTGATTTTGAGAATAGTGGGGCTGGACAGTTACGACATGACGTCGTATCGTTACGACATCGTGTCGGACCATCGAGTCCGGCGACCTTCCTCCGCGGCGATCCGGTGTCATGAAAAACCCCCTTCTGCTCTCCGCCGTAGCACTGGCCCTCAGCGCCATCACCCTATTGGCCCTGGTCCTGAATCCGCCGGATTCCTTCACGGTCGATCCGGGTGGCCTCCTGAACCAGGGCAGCGAAGCCAACCTCGAGTTGCTGGCCCAGGTGGCTTCCTTGAGCGCCGAAAACCAGGACCTGCGCGATCGAATCACGCAGTTGGAGATGCGTCCGAATCCCGAAACGCGTCTGCCCTCGCTGGACGGCTTCGCCACCGAGGAAGACCTCGCTGCATTACGTTCCCAGATCCAGAAGGCCCTCGCCAGTGGCGATCTGATGCTGGATGCGAATGCCGAGGAGGGTGAAGAGGCATCGATCTCGCCCCAGTTCACCGAGCGGGTTGCTGCCGCCATGAAGGAGATCGAGAGGAAGGAATCCCTCGCGCGCAATGCACAGTGGGTGGATCAGCGATCCAAGCGTTTGCAGGACCGCATGGCCGCGGTCTCGGACCATCTGGCTCTGGATGGCTACCAACAAAGCAAGATGCAAGAGGCCTTGCAGACCCTGTACCAGGCGCAGGCCGACATCAAGTTCTCGGTGGATGCCGGCCAGCAGGATCCAACCAAGGCGAGGGGAAGCTGGCAAGCCGCCACCCAGACTCTGATGGATAACCTCGGTGAAGTTCTGAACGAGACTCAATGGACTCTCTACCAGGACCTCGGCGGAGATCTCTTCCCGGGTGGTTCCGGAGACCGCAAGAAGTAGACATGGCGATCGTATCCCTGGCCAACGCGGAACTCTCGCTGATGGAGTTGTTGTGGCTGAACGCATCCATGACCGCCCGGCAACTGCGCGAGGAGCTCTACCCGGATTCCTCCAAGGCGCAGCACGGCACCGTGCAGCGGTTGCTCCAGCGGCTCGAGGAAAAGGGTTTCGTGGCGCGCGAACGCAGTCTGGCGGTCAATCTCTTCCGCGCCGCGGTCAGCCGTGAAGACTACGCTGCCGGCCGTCTCGAGGCGCTCGCCGACAAGGTCATGGGAGGGTCACTCACGCCCCTGATCACGCTGCTGCTGGAAAAGAAGAACATCTCGCGCTTCGAGATCGACCGTCTGCGTAAAATCCTCGAGGCCGAGGCATGATCGACCTCCTGCTGCAGTTCGGGATCAGCAACCTGCTGCTGTCGGCGGCGCTCGCTGCGACGGCGTGGGCGGTGCAGGCGCGAGGCAAACGACCCATGCTGGCGCATTTGTTGTGGCTGCTGGTTCTGGCCAAACTGATCACGCCGCCCTTGTGGAGCGTTTCGATGGTGACCCTTCCGGGAGCCTCGCCAAGCTTCGCTGAATGGTCGGCCGAACTGGCAACCAGCCATCCTGAGGCTTTTTTGGCCGACGGGATCGAGGGCCCGGCTGTCCTCTCACCTGGCAAGGTGCTTGCCAACGGCCAGGAACTGGGCGCCGGTGATCCTGCCGCACGGGCCTGGATTGCGCCGCTCAAGCTGGCCCTGGTTCTTCTGTGGGCGATCGGCAGTCTGGTGGTGCTGGGCTGGTCCCTGCTTCGCATCGTGCGTTTCCATCGCCTGCTCCGCCAGGCTTCCCTCCCGGCGCCGGTGCCGGTGGTGAAACTCGCAGCCGAACTTGCCGGCCGCCTGGGACTTGGCCGCACTCCCACCGTCCAGCTCACCGGCGCGCGCATGTCACCGATGGTGTGGTGGGTCGGCGGCAGGGTGCGTGTCATCCTCCCCGAGCATCTTTTGCAAGAGGTCGACGCCAAGCAACTGCGCTGGGTGCTGGCACACGAACTCGGTCACGTGCGGCGCCGCGACCACCTGGTGCGCTGGCTGGAATGGCTGGCCTGCGTTGCCTTCTGGTGGAACCCGGTTGCGTGGTGGGCGCGGCGCAATCTGCGCGCCCACGAAGAAATCTGCTGCGACGCGCTGGTGCTGCGCAGCCTCGGCGGCGAACGCCGCTCCTACGCCACCTCCTTGTTGGCGGTGGTCGAATCCCTTACCGCGCCTGTGCTCCGTCCGCCGGCCATCGCGAGTGCCTTGACCAGTGGCGGATTCCTCGAACGAAGATTCCAGATGATCCTCTCCAAAAACCCTCTTCCGGTGTTGCCGCGCAGGCTGCAGGCGCTGGTCCTGGCGTGTGCCGTCGCTTTGCTTCCCTTCGGAGTCGCGCAGGCACAAGAGCCCAACTACGACGCCGTCACCAAGCGCTTGCGTGCCGCCATAGAGGCCGGCGAGTTGACCGGCCCCCAGGCGCGCGTGATGCTGCAGGCCCTCCGTCAAAATACCAAGGCTGCGCCGCGCGCATCCGCCCAGCGCGATCGTGAGCCCATCCCGGTGCGCGCCGATGATCCGCGGCTGGAACGTTACCGCATATATCAGACGAAGTTGAAGGCCGCTGTGGCGGCGGGCCAGATTTCACGGGAGGACGCCGGCAAGAAGCTGGAGGCTGCTAAGAGACAGCTCTTTGCTCCAGAAATGCAATACCGCGCCCAGGCTGAACGAGAAAGGGTGGCAGAATTTCGTAGCCGGGAATACCTCCGTGATGAGGAAGTGATCCTACGCAAGGAGCGCCTCCAGATGGCCTCACAGGAGCTGCGAGCTGCGGTCGATGCCGGGCGGATCTCCTCTGAGGATGCTCAAAAGCGCCTCGATGAAATGCGTCAACGCTTGTTCCCCGAAGTTGACCGATCGACCGACCTGTGGCTCGAGCGGAGTCGCGGAGTAGACCGATCGACGGACCTGTGGCTCGAAAGGAGTCGCGGAGTTGAGCAAAATGGGAACAGTGGGGAGCCATTCTTTGATGTGGGCATTTCGCCCGCGTGGCTGGAACGAGTGAAGACCTACTTCGGCGGGGAAGGTGGTATGAACGAAAAGCAAGTCGAAATCGCGATGAGCGCGATGTTGCGCACCCTGCCCGCTATGCTCGAACAGGGCGAGAACTACAAGCTGGATCCCGAGTTGGCTCGTGTCCTGACGCTGAGGGGATTCACCCGCGAACAGATTGCATTGATCGAAGGCATGGCGCGGGGTTTCGACCCTGAGCGTCGATTGAAAGGAACGCGCAGCCGCGAGGGCGACAGCGAAGCTCGGGAGCGCGCAACGGATATTGAAGAAGGTGAGGATCCGCGCGTGAAGCGCTACCGAGCTTTCCAAGCCACCATCAAGGATGCGGTCGCGTCCGGGCGCATGACTCCTGAGGAAGCCGAGGAGGAATTGATCGCGGTGAGAAAGCGCATGTTCGGCAGACGCTGAGCAATCGGCATGGACCGTCCGGCGTCAGCGCCGGATGAGTTCAATCGCGCGTAGGTTCATCACGGCCACGCCCGGCTTGTTCACAGGAGCAAGTCGGGCGTGTAGCTTTTCTCCGGGTCCGAGGGAAACACTTCCCAGGTGTAGGCGCACGAAGTCTTCCCAACTCCCGGTGTTCGGAGTGGTTCCGGTCAGGCCTTGACCGCCAAGGGATAACGCCCACGTCGCCCCGGCGGAGGATGGGGTGGCGGCGATCTCGACGTAGACGTCGAAGGTGGCCGCGCCCATCATGGGGAACTGCCAGGAAAGTGTGGACTCTGCATCGGTCCAGGAGCCCAGGTAGTCCTTGATTGGGTCATAGACAGGGGCGCGCTGGCCGCCTTTGATCTGCGCCCGCTTGGCGTCCAGGCGGATGGCGAGGAGGCCTGGAATGGAGATCTTGTGCTCGCGCTGATTGCGGAAGATCCGGACTGCGCAGTTTTCATCCGGCGCAGTTTGGAGGTAGGTCGTTTGCAGTTGTTGTGGTTCGCTGATCACGCTGCCGGCGATGGCGAGGATGATGTCCTGGGTACGGAGCCCGGCGGAATGGGCCGGCGAACCCGATAGGGCTTCCAGCACAAGTACACCTCGCTCGGCATCGATTCCGGTGGCGGATCGCTCGCCCAGGCCTTGCAGGCGTTTGACCTTGGCGCCGAGGAAGTGGCGGACCCTGGCGGCTGGAGGTTCGGTCTGGCGGGAGGCAACAGCGGGGATCCGCGGAGTGCGGGCGATCTTGCGCAGTCCGGGGTCCTGCACGCCGAACTGGTCCATCGCGAAGTTGGCGAAGCCGAGGGACACGGCGGGGGAGTTGGCCGCCACCCGATAGTCGCCGTCGGCCGGATCCATGAAAAGAGGGTCGCCGGCGGCGCCGTGGGCGTCCAGGCCGAGGGCGTGAGAACGGATCAACGCCTCGGCGTCCGGCAACAGATTGTGGTCGACCGAGTCCCCCCAGCCGTTCAGGCGGATGGGGCGGTACCAGTCCATGACGATGTTGCGTTCGAACACGTCGTGGCTGGACTCGAACCACACGTGCGGATGAAAACTGTTGTTGACCATGACGTTGTTCTCGACCCGCCGGTGAAAACCCTCGCGCAACTTGATGCCGCCGTTGAGGCACAGATTGTTGATCAAGTGATAGTTGGAGGAGCCGTCATCGAGGTCGATGTCCCAGCCGTGATCGCAACGCCAGCGGTTGTTGCGCAGGGTCGTGGTTTCGATCGCGTCGAGCAGGATCAGCTGTGGATGTTCGCGCGTGAGCTGATCCATGGTGCCGCGATTCGGGTGCCAGAAACGGTCCCGGCCCCAGGAGTTGAAGGAGCCGTGGTCGCCGGTCATCTGCACGGTGTCGAACACGTCGCAACCCTCGATCAGGTGGCCGCCCCAGGTCCCTTCGCTGACGTTGATGCCCGCACGCGGGGTGTCGTAGATGCTCAGGTGGCGCAGGGTGATGCGTGCGGCCATCGAGATCTGCACGCCGGCGGTCTGTTTCTCGGTCACGCCGATGTCGTGGATCAGGCAGTCCTCGACCAGACAGTCGCGCGGGTAGTCCTCGGTCTTCGGCCCCGGGGTCAGGTCGAGCTGATCGTAGGGCACCGCCTCGCCGTATCGGAAAGACGGGCTGCGCACGGCTTCGGGTCTGCCCACCAGGCACACGCCGCTGGCGCCGAGATCGTAGAAATGAGAGCGCCGCACCTGGACCCCTTCGGCGTAGCCGCTGACGAAGACGCCATTGCCGCCGAGGGCTCGGAACTCGCAATCTTTGAGCTTGCTGCCGCGCGCATTCTCAAGATAGACCGCGCCACCGCGATGAATCATCCAATCGCTGCGCAACAGCGGCTCATCGGTCTGCATGAAGGTGCGCGCGGTGTGGGCGAAGGTCAGGCCGGAGAGGGTGACTCCTTCGACCGGGTCCTGGGGCGAGTCACCGATCACTTCGACCAGCCGCTCGATGCCCGACGCCACCAGGACGGCGCGATTGAGGTCGGCGTCGGCTGGCGGGATGAGGGAAAGCACGCGCCGATCGCGATCGAGGAACCACTCGCCCGGTGCGTCGAGTTCTTCGAGGATGTTCTCGACGAACCGGTGTTTGGGATTGATTCCGGAGGGGCGGTTGTTCATCCAACCGCCTTCCATTTCGAGTTCTCCTTCGGCGTCCTTGCCCAGAATGCGCCAGTGGTTGCCGCCCCACTCGGCGCGATGCAGCGAATGGATGATGCCGCCGCGCGGGTCCTTCCAACTCGCGACGCGTTCGGCACTCAGTGCATCGGCCGCAGTGCCTCCGAAGTAGCGCTGGCTCGCGTCGAAATTGGGATAGCGCGCCAGGTGCAGGCGTTCCCCGTTGAGGAAGAGTTGATCAAATGCAAAGTTATCCAGGTCGAGGTCCGGTGGTAGGGGGGCGCGATAAAGCCCCTGGGCGGAGTCCGGTTGCCAATCCAGCTTCAGGCGTCGGCCACCGCTGAGGATGACGGTCTCGCCGTCGGCGGCACGCAGCGTGAGCGCATGAGGAATGCGCAAGGGACGATCCAATTCGTAGGTTCCCGCAGCCAGCACGAGCTCGCCGCCGATCGGGCAAGCATCGATTCGCTGTTGCAGATTCAGGGGGGACGAACCCAGACCGACACACGCGCTGGTGGCAAGCAGGGCGGCCGCAGCCCAGGGGTTCGCGCGCATCAATCGGGGAGGATCAAGGGCGGGAGTTTCAAACCGGAAATGGGGCGCACATCGAGTTCTTTGATCGAAGCTTGTTCAAGGAATTGACGTTCGAGCTTGTGCACCTCCGGCCCGGAGACTCCGTGTCCTCCCGGCACTACCACGTGCAGCGCATTGGGCAGATGGCTGGCGGCCTCCGCCCCCCAGAACGGCGAGGTCGCCGGATCGTGGCTGCCCGAGAACAGCAACACCGGAACGTCCACCGCGACCGCTTCGGCGAAACTTGCGTCGACACGACCGCTCGGCCAGATCGCCGCCACCGCCATTTGCTGCCGGACGCGTGTGGTTCCCAGGAAGGTGCCGCGACACGCAGCCTCGATCTCCTCGGGGTCGATGCGCCAGATGTCCTCGCTGCCGGTTACGCACATCAACATGCCCCAGGCGAGCATGCCATGGGTGGCGCGGTGAAAGGCGAGCGATGCCTCGGCCAGCGGGCGGAAGTTGCCGGCGTGCGCTTGCAGCAACATGCGCGGCAGGCGTCGATTGCCTTGCATGGTGTAGAGTTGAAGTCGCACCGCTTCGGCGAAGGCGTCGCGGTCCATCAGGATCTCCTGCTCCGCGCCGGTTTTCGGATGCTCCAAAGTGACCTTCACCGGTTCCCGTTCGAGCTGCCCAAGAATTGTCTTGAACTTGGCTTCCAGGCGCGGAAAGGCCTTGGCATAACGCGGGGTGGAACGGATCTCCTCGAAGATGAGGTCCAGCGCCTCCTGGGCACCGCGTGCGTGTGGCAGCGGATTGCGATAGGCGATCGGCGCGATGCCCTGCAGAGTGGCGCTGCGGATCGATTCCGGGTGACGGCGCAGGAACACCAGCGCGGAGCGCGATCCATAGGAACCGCCGCGCAGATTGATCGTCGCATAACCCAGGGCGGCGCGAATCTCGTCAAAGTCATCGACCGCGTGATTGGTGGTGTACTGACTGAGATCGGCCTTGGCCTGCAGCCCAGGCAGGGCCGCCAGGTAGATCTCCGGTCGGAAGTACGAAGTGAAATAGCCCTGCAGGTCGTCATCGCTCCCCGGCATCGGTACCTGCAACTTGTGCGAGGACCCGGTCCCTCGCTGATCGATCAACACCACGTCCCGCTTTTCCCGCAGCCATCCATTGAGCTGATTTCGAAAATGCGCAGTCGCCGGAGCCCCCGGCCCCCCGTGCAGAATGAAAACCGGATCCGGCGCCGCCTTCTCCGC
>JAJFFB010000169.1 GCA_021776925.1 Planctomycetota bacterium
CTTTATCATGGGGTCCGCGCGCCGCGCGCCAAATCCTTCTTCAAGGGTCTGGATCACGCTGCGATCTTCGTATTGATCGCCGGCACCTACACCCCCTTCGCCCTGGTCAATCTGCGCGGTCCTTGGGGCTGGACGCTGTTCGGCCTGGTCTGGGGCATCGCGCTGTTCGGGGTTTTTGCCCAGGGCGGCCTGTTGCGCCGATGGGGTGCGCTGCGCGTCATCCTCTACGTGCTGATGGGCTGGATCGTGGTGTTGGCCGGCAAGCCACTGGTGGCCAGCCTGGCGCCGGGGGGGCTGGCCTTGTTGTTCACCGGGGGGCTTTGCTACACGCTGGGCATCACTTTCTACGCCTGGAAACGGCTGCCTTTTGGCCACGCCATCTGGCACTTGTTCGTCCTCGCCGGCAGCATCCTGCATTTCTTCGCGGTGCTGCATTACGTGATTCCGAGCGCAGCCTGAGTCGAGAAGAGGTAAAGGTTGTAACGGCAACCTTCTGTCCGGAGTGGGGGGTATACTTCACGATCGAAGCTGCCCCACCCATGATTTCAAAGCTGCCCAAACCGCCCTGGCTGAAGATGCGCCTGCCCGCCGGGGAAACCGTGGCAAAGCTGCGCAACTCACTGCGAGAGAAGTCTTTATATACGGTTTGCGAAGAGGCCCGGTGCCCCAATCAGGGCGAATGCTGGGCAGCCGGCACCGCCACCATCATGCTGATGGGCGATGTCTGCACCCGCGGCTGCCGTTTTTGTGCGGTCAAGACCGGCAATCCTCGCGGCTGGCTTGACCCGGCCGAGCCCGAGCAGGTCGCACAGATCGCCGACGTGCCCGGCCTGCGCTATCTGGTCCTGACCAGCGTCGACCGAGACGACCTGCCCGACCTCGGTTCGGGTCACTACGCCGCCACCATCCGCGTGCTCAAGCAGCGCCGCTCCAGCCTCGCGGTCGAAGCGCTGGTGCCCGATTTCCAGGGCCGACTGGACTGCGTGCACACCCTGTGTGATTCCGGCGTCGACGTCTACGCCCACAACATTGAAACCGTCGAGCGCCTGCATCGGCGCGTGCGCGACGTGCGCGCCACCTACACCCAGTCGCTGGCGACCCTGGCCGAGGCCAAGCGTTACCGCCCCGGTCTGATGACCAAGTCATCGATCATGCTTGGTCTCGGCGAAAGCGCAGACGAGTTGCGCCAGGCCATGGCTGATCTGCGCGCCGCCCATGTCGACATTCTGACCCTCGGCCAGTACCTGCAGCCGAATGCCAGGCTGCTGCCGGTCGAACGCTACGTGACGCCGCAGGAATTCGACCAGTTCAAACGCTGGGCCGAAGAGGACTACGGCTTTGCATTCTGCGCCTCCGGACCCTTGGTGCGGTCCTCCTTCAAGGCCGCCGACGCGCTGCCTGCCTTCGTCGGGCAGGCCGGCAGCATGGTGGTCTGATCCATTCTTTCATGAGCGATACCCTCCAGATCCTCGATCCCAGCGGCAAGAAAGTCGGGGCGGCGCCCCGCCTGAAGGCCGACACCTTGCTGCGCATGTTTCGTGCGATGGTGCGCACGCGCGCGTTTGATGAACGCTGCATGAAGCTGCAGCGCACCGGCCGCATTGGCTTTTCCATCCCGAACAGGGGCATTGAAGCGGTCAGCGTCGGTTCGGCGGCCGCGCTCGACATCGCTCAGGACTGGGTCGCCCCGCACTACCGCGACTTCGGCATCATGCTCTACCACGGGGTCGAAGCCGAAGCGATGATGGACAATATGTACGGCAACGCCGCCGACGGTTCGGTCGGTCGGCAGATGCCGGTGCACTTCTCCTTCCGCGAGCCGCTGCGCTACCTGTCGATCTCGTCGCCGCTCGGCACCCAGATCCCGCAGGCGGTCGGCGTTGGCATGGCAATGAAGGGCCGCGGCGAAGACGGCGTCTGCCTGACCACCTTCGGTGACGGTTCGACCAATACGCTCGGTTTTCATTCCGGCATGAACTTCGCCGGAGTGTTCGGTGCGCCGGTGATCTTCCTGTGCCAGAACAACGGCTGGGCGATTTCGTGTCCGGTCGAGAAACAGACCGCGAGCGAAGGATTCGCGGTCAAGGGCGAGGCTTACGGCATTCCCGGGGTCAAGGTCGACGGCAACGACGTGCTCGCGGTCTATCGTGCGGTGTCCGAAGCGGTCAAACGCGCGCGCGCTGGCGAGGGACCGACGCTGATCGAGGCGGTTACCTTCCGCATGGGCGGTCACTCGACCTCCGACGATCCGAGCAAATACGTCGAAGCCTCCGAGTTCAAGGAGTGGGAACAGCGTTGTCCGCTGAAGCGTTTCCGCACCTGGTTGATCCACGAAGGCAAGCTCAGCGAAGAACAGGCCATGGCGATGGAAGCCGAGGCCGATGCAGAAATGCTCGCCGCGTCGCGGGTCGCCGCGGCCAAGCCCAAGCCGGCGCTGGAGACCATCTTCAACGACGTTTTTGAAACCATGCCCAAGCACCTGCGCACCCAGGCCGACTGGTGCATCGGCCACTACTCCTCGCGCGGCGAGGGTGTCGACGAGAAAGGAGAATTCCCGCTATGAGCGAACTCACCATGGTGCAGGCGGTCAACGATGGCCTCAAGTCGATCATGCGCGAAGACGACACCGTGCTCCTGATGGGCGAGGACGTCGGCCCCAAGGGGGGGGTGTTTCTTGCCACCGAAGGGCTGACCGCCGAATTCGGCGAGGAGCGTTGTTTCGACACGCCGCTGTCGGAAGACGGCATCGTCGGTGTTGGCATCGGGCTGGCGCTCAACGGTATGAAGCCGGTGTGCGAGATCCAGTTCCAGGACTTCATCTTTCCGGCTTTCGACCAGATCGTTTCCGAGGCCGCCAAGATGCGCTATCGCTCGGGCGGGCAGTACACGGTACCGATGGTGGTGCGCACGCCCTACGGCGGCGGCATCCGCGGCGGTTTGTACCACTCGCAGTCTGGCGAGGCGTATTTCGCCCACACCCCCGGGCTCAAGGTCGTGATTCCGAGTACGCCCTACGACGCCAAGGGTCTGCTGATCTCCTCGATACTCGATCCGGATCCGGTGCTGTTCATGGAACCGAAGGCGCTTTACCGCGCCTTCCGCGAGGAGGTGCCCGAGGGCGTCTACACCGTCGATCTGTCCACCGTGCGCGAGGTCGTGCCCGGCGACGCCGCGGTGATCTACTGCTGGGGTGCGATGGTGCCGGTGGCCACCGAGGCCGCGCGGCGCATCAAGGAAACGCGTCAGCAGGACGTGCGCGTGGTCGATCTGCGTACCCTGATGCCGCTCGACGAAGACGCGGTATTGCAGGCCGCGCGCGAGTGCGGCCGTGTGGTCGTGCTGCAAGAGGCGCCGCGCTTCTGCGGGTATGCCTCCGAGATTTCGGCGCTGCTGGCCGAGCACGCGGTCGAGTCGCTCGAGGCGCCGGTGCGCCGCGTCACCGGTTTCGACACGCCCTTCCCCAACACTCTTGAGAACTACTACCTGCCCGATGCCCGCCGTGTCATGGACGCGGTCGAGCAGGTCCTCGACTTCTAGCCCACCAATTTCATGTCCGTACTCGAATTCAAACTTCCAGACATCGGCGAAGGCGTGCACGAAGGAGAGATCGTGCGCTGGATCGTCGCCGAGGGTGGCGTGGTGCAAGAGGACGACCCGGTGGTCGAAGTCATGACCGACAAGGCCACCGTCGAGATTCCCTCGCCGGCCACCGGCACGATCTCGCGCCACCTTTACGGCGAAGGCGACGTGGCCAAGGTCGGCGACGTCATCTTCGTGGTCGAGGACAATGGCGCCGCCGCGCCGGCCGCCGCTGCCCCTGCGTCCGCCGCTGAGCCGTCCGCCGCTGAGCCGGCCGCCGCTGAGCCGGCCGCCGCGCCCGCCGCCCCGCCCGCCGTTGCGCCCGCCGCGGCCCCAGCCGAAGCCGCCGCGGCGGTGGTCGAGTTCAAACTTCCCGACATCGGTGAAGGGGTGCACGAAGGCGAGATCGTGCGCTGGATCGTGGCCGAGGGCGGCGCGGTGCAGGAAGACGATCCGGTGGTCGAGGTCATGACCGACAAGGCCACGGTCGAAATTCCTTCTCCGGCCAGCGGCGTCCTGACCGCGCAGATGGTGGGAGAAGGCGAGGTCGCCAACGTCGGCCAGGTGATCTTCACCATCACCACCGCCGCAGGAGTCCAGGCCGCACCGGCCGCGCGCGCAGCAGGGGCAGCCTCCGCTTCCGCCGTCCCCGGCGCAACAGACGTCGTGTCGGCCGCCTCGGTGGCCGCGGCTGCACCTGCCGGTGCCCCAGCGGCCCCGGTGGCGACCCTTCCGGCGCAGCCTGGCAAGAAGGTCCTGGCCGCGCCGGCCACGCGCCGCCTCGCGCGCGAGCTGGCCATCGACCTGACCACGGTGGTCGGCAACGGTCCCAACGGACGCATCCAGCCGCAGGACGTGCGCGCCGCGGCGACCGCGGCGCCTTCCGCAACGGCTGCGGCGGCTCCGGCTGGGACGGCAGCACCGAGCGCCGCCGCCGTTGCCGCGCCCGCAGGTGGCGTCCCCGCAGCAACCAGCGGCGCGGCTTCCCCGGCAGCCGCCGCTCCTGCGGCGCTCCCGATTCCGGTTTTCCCGGCGGTCGCCGGCGCGCGCGAGGTCGACCGAGTGCCCTTCCGCGGCATCCGGCGCAAGACCGCCGAGGCGATGGAGCGCTCCATGTTCACCGCCACGCACTTCTCGCTGATCGAAGAGGTCGATTGCACCGAGATGGTCGCCGCGCGCACCAAGGCCAAAGAGGTCGGCGCCAAGTACGGGGTCAAGGTCACCTACATGCCCTACATCATGAAGGCGGCGGCGATCGCACTGCAGGAGTACCCGCAGCTCAACGCCGAACTCGACGTCGACGCCCAGGAGATCCTGGTCAAGAAGTACGTCAACCTCGGCATCGCGGTCGACACCCCGAATGGATTGGTCGTGCCGGTGGTCAAGGACGTGCCTCTGAAGGGCATCCTGCAATTGTCGAGTGAACTCAACCAGGTTGCCGGACGCGCGCGCGACGGCAGGCTCAAGCCCGAGGATTTCTCCGACGGTACCTTCACGCTGTCCAACGCCGGCAACATCGGCGGAGTGTTCGCCACCCCGATCATCAACTTCCCCGAGGTCGCGATCATGGGCATCCACACGATGCGCAAGATGCCGCGTTGCGTCGGCGACGACATCGTCGCGCGCCAGGTCATGCAGCTTTCGATCAGCATCGACCACCGCCTGGTCGATGGCGCCGACGGCGCGCGCTTCATGGTGCGGGTGCGTGAACTGCTCGAGGACCCGGGCCTGATGCTGCTGTAGTCCGCTTCGGGCCAGATGGGTACCCGACCTGCCCGGCCCGTTCCCGCCACCCAGCCCCATGCCATGAGCACCGCTCGACCGATCCGCGTGTCAGACCCTGGCACCTTCCCGCTGCGCCGGGTGCTGCGCGAAGACGGGCGCGGCGTGCTCAAGAGTGCGGCCCAGGAACATCTGCCCGGACGCGACAAGCTCCTCGAGATCTATCGCGCGATGCTGACCACGCGCGTGCTCGACCAGCGTCTGCTCAAGCTCCAGCGCCAGGGGAGGGTCGCCTTCGTCGGCCTCGCCACCGGCCAGGAGGCCGCGATCCATGGAAGCGGTGCGGTGTTCGAACCTCAGGACTGGGTCTTCAGCGCTTTGCGCGAGGGCGGTATCGCGCTGCAACGCGGCATGCCGATGGCTGAGTACATCGCACATATGTTCGGCAACGCCGAGGACAGCGCCAAGGGGCGGCAGATGCCCAACCACTTTCAGTGTCGCGCGGTCAACTTCCCATCGTGGTCGAGCGTGCTCGGCACCCAATTGCCGCACGCTGTTGGTGCTGCAGCGGCGATGCAGCGACGTGGCGAACCCCACGTCTGTGCCGCCTATTCGGGTGACGGCGCGACCTCGTCCAATGGTTTCCACAGCGCCTTGAACATGGCGGCGGTGATGCGCGCGCCGGTGGTCTTCGTGGTCATCGACAACGGCTGGGCGATCTCGGTGCCGAGTTCGAAGCAGACCGCAGCGGCGTCCTACGGCACCAAGGCACGTGCCTATGGCATGCCCGGAGTCGACGTCGATGGCAACGACGCGTTGGCCAGCTACCAGGCGGTGGCCGAAGCCGCCGCACGCGCGCGCGATCGGGGGGGGCCGACGCTGGTGTGTCTGCGCAGCTACCGCATCGGCGGCCACTCCAGTTCCGACGACCCGACGCGCTATCGCGACGACGGCGAGGTCGAGCACTGGGAGAAGCGCGATCCGATTCAGCGCATGCAGGCCTATCTGAAGTCGACCGGCCTGTACCAGGAGGCGGACTGCGAGCACTGGCAGTCCGACATCGAGGCCGCGGTCTCGGCCGCGGTGCGCCACGCCGCCGAGGTCGGACCGCCCCCGCTGGAATCCCTGGCCGAAGACGTCTACGCCGAACCGCCGCTGCACCTGCGCCGCCAGGTGGTCGAAGCGCTGCGAATCGCCGCCGAAAAGGGCGCCGCCGACGCGGTCGCCGGCGAATTTCCGCTCTAGGCAATCTTGTGGGGGGTGGGTAAAGAGGCCATGGAGCAAAAGCACTTTATTCACGGACTGCTACACCACCGACCAGTAGGTGATCCAGCGTTACATGACCACGCCGTCGGAAAAACAGGCCGCGCGCGGCATCCTCTTGAACGGATTGCTCGCCCTGCCCTTCGGAGCGCTTTTCTTCCTGGTCGGAACCGGGCTCTTCGTCTTCTATCAGGCGCATCCGGACCTGCTCGACCTGGGCCTGCAGAACGACGGCATTCTTCCCTTGTTCGTCAGCCAAAATTTCCCTATCGGCCTCGCCGGCCTGATGGATGCGGAGGTATTCGCGGCTTCGATGTCGAGCCTCGACAGCAGCATGCACAGCGTGGCCACCGCGTGGACCACCGATTAGCTGCGCCCCGGCCTCTACGACCGCGCCTATCTGCGCACCGCTTGCATGGTCACGGTCACCGTGGGGATCCTCGGCACCCTGCTCGCGGTGTTGCTGGCCAGTTGTGACATCCGTTCGCTTTTCTACTTCTTCCAGAAGGTGCTCGGCCTCCTGTCCAGCGGTGTGGTCGGGATCTTCATCCTCGGCATCTTCACCCGCCGCACCTCGGCCGCCGCTGCGCTGGTCGGCACCGCCGCCCTGGTGTGGGTGACCAGGTTCACCGATCTGTACTTCTTCCTCTACGCCACGGTCGACATCGGAGTCACCGTGGGAACCGGATTCCTGGCGTCCTTCCTGTGGCCGCAACGGGCTTCGATCGCGGCTCTGACCTGGCGCGGAAGGCGCCCGAACTCGGCGCGAGCGAACGATGTCTGAGCACGCCATCCCGCCGTCCGTGCCCAGCCTGCAGGATCTGTTGCCGGTGTATCGCGACGGCCTGCTGCTCGACACTCTGCCGTTATCAGTCCGTGGATAGAGGCGGGTTCCGCTGACGCCGTCCAGGGGAGCAAGACGCTGCCGTGGGGCGGAATGACTTTGTCCACGGCCTTTCAAGGGCGGTCATTGGAAAGGCCCTTTCCATCTGCCGCGCATGCAGTTGGAGTGCTGGGAAGGGCTGACCAGGAAGGGGCTTGCGGATTAATTAGAACGAGTCGCAACAGGGGTCGGAAAACACTATTTTCAACTTGTTTCCAGAGTTCACCCCAGGCGCAACTCAAAGTGGGCAGAATTCCCCCGCATTGCGCGCATTTTTCCGGGGTGGGTGTGCCCCCCTTCGAAAGGGCCGTTACACTGTTTCGCTCCACGATCTGGTCCTCCTTGCTTGGCCCCGATCGGTCCCATGACCCCCCCTGGTTTCGACCGCTGAAATACGGCGACAAGGGGGGGTCCTTCGCACGGAACCATGAGCCTCTTCCACTTCCCGCGGTGGACCGACGTGTTTCGCCCCCTCATGGGGTTGGCAGCGATCGGCGCGCCCGTTTACCTGACGGTGCTGTTCTACTACGGCGCCTCGCCGAAGACACTTGCGGTCGGATTCCAGCCGATCCAGCCGGTTCCATTCAGCCATGCTGTGCACGCTGGGGACCTGGGCATGGACTGTCGCTACTGCCATAGCACGGTAGAAGATTCGGCCCACGCTGCAGTTCCGACCGCCTCGACCTGCATGAACTGCCATGAGCGCATTCTGCCGGACAGCCCCAAGCTGCTGCCGGTGCGCGAAGCAGCTCGCAATGGCGAACCGCTGGAATGGCTGCGTGTTCACGACCTGCCAGACTACGTCTACTTCAATCACTCCGCCCACCTCAGCAAGGGGGTTGGTTGCGTTGAGTGCCACGGACGAGTCGACCGCATGGATGTGGTGACCCAGGAGCAGCCGCTGAGCATGGGCTGGTGCCTGGACTGCCACCGCAATCCGGATGAGCGCATCCGGCCCAAGGACGAGGTCACCAATATGGGTTGGGAGCCTCCGGCCGGTGAGTACCGCGACGAAATCGGCGCCGAACTGGTGCAGAGCTACAACATCCACCCCCGCCAGGACTGCTCGACATGTCATCGCTAAACCGTTCCGAGTCCACACGGACCTATTGGCGCAGCTTGCGACAGCTGGAAGATTCAGCTGAATTCCAGGAACTGGTTTCCAAGGAGTTTCCGGCCGGTCCGGAAGGGGAGTGGTCTTCCACTTCGCGGCGCCGCTTCCTGCAGCTCATGGGCGCTTCGGTCGCCCTGGGAACCGCCTCGAGTTGTCGTTGGCAGCAAGGTTACATCGCTCCGATGAGCGAACGCCCTGAGGGGTGGGTGCCTGGCACGCCGCGCCACTACTCCACCTGCATGGAGATCGGCGGAGTGGCCGAGGCGCTGACCGTGACCAGCTACGACGGTCGCCCGACCAAGGTCGAAGGCAACGCCAGCCATCCTTCGAGTCAGGGTTCCACCACCAGCTACGCGCAGGCGGCCACCCTTGAACTCTACGATCCCGACCGCAGCCGTGGCTATGCCCGCTATGAAGCGGGGAGCGAAGTTCCTGCCAGCGAAGAGGAATTCCGCCAGTTCCTGGCCGCCAACGTGCGCCCCAAGGTCTCGGATGGCAGCGGCCTGGCGGTGATCGCCGAGGCCAGTTCGTCGCCGGCGATGGCGCGCCTGCACGAGCGCTTCGCCGCGACCTTCCCCAACGCGCAGTACGTCGAGTTCGAGCCGCTTTCGCGCTTCAACGAGCAGGCTGGCTGCGCCACCCTCTTCGGCGTACCCACCCGTCCGGTCTACCAATTGGAGCAGGCCGACATCATCGTCGCCCTCGACGACGACCTGCTCGGTCAGCACCCGGACCGTCTGCGCGTCGCACGCGGTTTCGCCAGCCGCCGGCGCCCGGAAGACGGCGCCATGAGCCGGCTCTACGCGGTCGAGGCGAGCTTTTCGGTCACCGGTGCGCGCGCCGACCACCGCTTGCCGTTACGTGGCGAACAGGTCGGGGCATTCCTCACCGCGCTCGAGAACGAACTCGCCGGCCGCGGCATCGGCACGGCGTCGGCCGCGGTCGACCAGGGCACCTTCGCCGAGGAACACGTGCAGACCTTTCTGCACGCCCTCGCCGGGGACCTCGCCGGGCATCGCGGCCGCAGCCTGATCTCGGTCGGGCCTGGCCAACCGGCTGCGGTCCACGCCCGCGCCCACGCGCTCAATCTGGCCCTCGGCAACCGCGGACGCACCGTCGAATACCACGACGCCAGCACGGTGGCGCTGCACGATCCCGCCGATCTGCGAAGCCTGGTTCAATCCTTGAACAGCGGTGGCGTCGACACTCTGGTGGTGCTCGGTGGCAACCCGGTCTACAACGCCCCGGCCGACCTCGACTTCGCCGCAGCGATGGCCAAGGTCGAGCACCGCGTGCATCTCGGCCTCTACCGCGACGAGACCGCGGTGGCCAGCACCTGGCACGTTCCTGCGACCCACTGGCTCGAATCGTGGGCCGACGCGCGCAGCTGGGACGGCACCTGGACCTTGCGCCAGCCGCTGATCGAACCCCTATGGGGTGGCAAGAGTGTCGCCGAGATGCTGGGCATGGTGATCGGCCGCGGCGTCATTGAGGGGCGCAACTGGACGCGCTCGACCTTCCGCGAAGAGTTCTCCAAGGATGAACTGGTGTGGCGCCAGGCGGTGCAGCGCGGCTTCATGCCCGGCAGCGGTCTGGCGATTGCCGGGGCAGCGAGTGGTTCGGCACCCGCGCTGCAGCATTCCGCTGCGGTGCAGGCGGCATGGTCCGGTAGCGGAAGCGTCGAAGCGGTGTTCCAAACCGACCACACTCTTTATGACGGTCGTTTCGCCAATCTCGGCTGGCTGCAGGAACTTCCCGATCCGCTGACCAAGCTGACCTGGGACAACGCCGCCGTGGTCAGTCTCGCCACCGCCGAAGCGCTGGGGCTTGCCGACATGGACGAGGTCGAGGTCGAGCTCGACGGTCGTTCGGTGAAGATGGGTGTCTACGTGATGCCCGGTCAGGCAACAGGCACCGTCGGCATCGCGCTGGGTTACGGCCGCAGCGAAGGCGGACACGTCGCCGGCTTGTGGGTCGACCAGGTCGATTCGGTGGGATCGAACACCTACTCCATCTTCAGTGCGGGCGCCGCGGCCTTCCGCGCCGGAGCCACGCTGACTGCCACCGGGGGTCACTGGCCGCTGGCCTCGACCCAGGACCACCACCTGGTCGACGAGATGGGCATGCAGGGGCGCGCCGACCGCCTCGGCGAACTGGTGCGCGAAGGGAGCTTGGAAAAGTGGAAGCAAGAACCCGACTTCGCCCAGCACGTGGTGCACCATCCGCCGCTCAAGTCGCTGTGGGATGAGCACCCCTACGAGGGCTACCGCTGGGGGATGTCGATCGACCTCTCCACCTGCATCGGTTGCAGTTCGTGCACCATCGCCTGCCAGTCCGAGAACAACATTCCGGTGGTCGGCAAAGAAGAAGTCATGAACGGCCGTGAAATGGCCTGGATCCGCATGGACCGCTACTTCAGCGGCGATGCCGAGGATCCGAAGGTGCTGAACCAGCCGGTCGGCTGCATGCACTGCGAGCTGGCGCCGTGCGAGCAGGTGTGTCCGGTGGCGGCGACCACGCACACCTCCGAAGGCCTCAACGACATGGTGTACAACCGTTGCATCGGCACGCGGTATTGCGCCAACAACTGCCCCTACAAGGTCCGGCGCTTCAACTACTACAACTTCAACAAGCAGCTCGACAAGCCCGATCGCGGGGTCGAGAAGCTGGGCAAGAACCCTGAGGTCACGGTGCGCGCGCGCGGCGTCATGGAGAAGTGCACCTTCTGTGTGCAACGCATCCAGACCGCCCGGGTCGATGCCCACAACCAGGGCGAGCAGATCCAGGACGGCGCCATCACACCGGCGTGTGCGCAGGTCTGCCCGACCCAGGCGATCCACTTCGGTGACCTCAACGATGAACAGTCGGCGGTGCGCCAGAAGCACGACAACGATCGCGCCTACGCGATGCTCGCCGAACTGAACAACAAGCCGCGCACGGCCTACCTTGCGGCGATTCGAAACACCCATCCGGACATGACACCGGCGGAAGCGACGACCACCCACGGCGGCGGCGAGGAGGAGAGCCATGGCTAATACCGCGGAACTCACTCACGCCGAACTCGACAACATCATCGATCCTCCGGCCCTGGTCCAAGGCAAGGACGACCTTGCTTCGATCACCGACACGGTCTGCAACGTCGCTGAGAACAAGCCTCCGCGAGCGTGGTACATAGCCTTCCTTATTTCATTGGGAGTGCTTGGCATGCTCGGCGCCTCGATCGTCTACCTGGTGATCACCGGCGTAGGCGTTTGGGGCAACAACCAACCGGTCGCCTGGGGCTGGCCGATCGTCAACTTC
The DNA here is from genome assembly GCA_021776925.1 of Planctomycetota bacterium. Classification (GTDB taxonomy): domain Bacteria; phylum Planctomycetota; class UBA1135; order UBA1135; family UBA1135; genus JAJFFB01. Next base: position 11,862 of record JAJFFB010000169.1, read on the forward strand.
GTCTTCTGGGTCGGCATCGGCCACGCCGGCACGCTGATTTCGGCGGTGCTCTACCTGTTTCGACAGGGCTGGCGCACCGGCATCAACCGCTTCGCCGAGGCGATGACGATCTTTGCGGTGATCTGCGCGGGCATGTTCCCGGCGATCCACGTCGGCCGCATCTGGGTCATCTACTGGGTGTTTCCGATTCCCAACCAGATGGCGTTGTGGCCGAACTTCCGCAGCCCGCTGCTGTGGGACGTGTTCGCGGTCTCGACCTACTTCTCGGTCTCGCTGCTGTTCTGGTACATGGGCATGGTGCCCGACCTGGCTTCGCTGCGCGACCGCGCCAAAAAGAAGATGTCGCGCTTGCTCTACGGCATCTTTGCGCTCGGATGGACCGGCGCCAACCGCCAATGGCACCGCTATGAGCGCGTGTACCTGCTGCTCGCTGCATTGGCCACCCCGCTGGTTCTGTCGGTGCACTCGGTGGTGTCCTTCGACTTTGCCACCTCGCAGTTGCCCGGCTGGCATACCACAATTCTTCCGCCGTACTTCGTCGCCGGCGCGATCTTCTCGGGCTTCGCCATGGTGGTTACCTTGGCGGTTCCGGCGCGCGCGCTGTTCGGCCTGCGCAACCTGATCACCATGCGTCACCTGGAGTTGATGAACAAGGTGATCTTGGCGACCGGCTTGATGGTCGGCTACGCCTACGCCATGGAGTTCTTCATCTCCTGGTACTCGGGCAACAAGTACGAGGGCTTCGCCTTCGTCAACCGCGCCTTCGGCTCCTACGCCTGGGCCTATTGGATCATGGTCAGCTGCAACGTGCTGGTGCCGCAGATCTTCTGGTTCAAGCGCTTCCGCCGCAGCATCCCGGTGATGTTCGTGATTTCGATCTTCGTCAACATCGGCATGTGGTTCGAACGATTCGTGATCGTGGTCACCTCGCTCAATCGTGACTTCCTGCCCTCGAGCTGGCACTACTTCTCGCCGACCTACGTCGACTTCGCCACGCTGATCGGCAGCTTCGGGCTGTTCCTCACCCTGTTCCTGCTCTTCTGCCGCTTCCTGCCTCAGGTTGCGATCGCCGAGGTCAAGTTGCAGACACCCCACGCCCACGCCCACCACGGCGATGACCACTAGGAGGAACCTGCAATGAGCAACAACTCCTCCGCAGAACTGCACGGCATCATCGCCGAGTACCACACGGTCGAAGAGATCCTCGCCGCCGCGGAAACCGTGCGCGAAGCCGGCTACACGCGGTGGGACTGCCATACACCGATGCCAGTGCACGGACTGGACCGCGCCATGGGTGTGCGCGAAACGCGGTTGCCCTGGGTGGTTCTGATCGCCGGCCTTACCGGCGGCGGGCTCGGCGTCCTGATGCAGTGGTGGATGAACGCCATCGACTACAACTACCGGATTTCCGGCAAGCCCGACTGGAGCCTGCCGGCCAACATTCCGGTGGCCTTCGAGACCACGGTACTGTTCGCGGCCTTCGCGGCGTTCTTCGCCATGTGGATCGCCAACGGCCTGCCGCGCTGGTTCAACCCGCTGTCGCGCAACGCGCGCTTCGCCCGCGCCACCGACGACCGCTTCTTCGTCGCCATCCAGGCTTCCGACCCGATGTTCGACCAGGATGCGACCGCGGCCATGCTCTCGAGCAGTGGCGCGCACGCAGTCGAGACCGTGGAAGAGCCCGACGAGACCTCGCGCCCGCCAGCCGTATTCCGCGGCGCGGTCTGGTCGCTGGTTTCCCTGGCCATGCTGCCGTTGTTCCTGGTGGCCATGGCGCGCTACAACACCAGCGACAAGCCGCGCGTACACCTGGTGCCGGACATGGACTTCGCCAAGCGCATCAAGGCGCAGGCGGTTTCCGATCTGTTCGCCGACGGCCGCGGAACGCGTCCGCCGGTCGCCGGCACCTTCGCCCTCGAAGACATGGAAGCGGTCGGCGCAGATCCGGCCTACTACACCGGCAAGCTGGGCGATTCCTTCGTCACCGACTTCCCGCTTGAGGTCACCCCGGAGCTGATGCAGCGCGGGCAAGAGCGGTTCGGCATCTACTGCGCCGTGTGCCACGGCGATGACGGTCGTGGTAAGGGCATGGTGGCGCAGCGCGCCGCAGTGCTGAGCCCGGCAACTTGGGTGGCGCCGACCGACCTGCATACGCAGCCGGTCGTCGATCTTGCCTCCGGCCAGCTGTTCGACTCCATTTCCAACGGAGTGCGCAACATGCCCGGCTACTCCTCCCAGATCTCCTACCAGGACCGGTGGGCGATCGTGCTCTACACCCGGGCCTTGCAGCGCAGCCAGGCCGCCTCCGCCCAGGACATTCCTGAGGGCGTCAACCTACGCTAACGCCCGGAGCTGAATCGTGAATCCCGTTAACGTCAACCGCGAACCAGTTCTGGCACCGGACCTCGCCGCCCGCGTCTCGCGCGTCGGTCTGGTCCTGGCAGTCCTTGGTCTGGGTGCCGGTTTCGCCCTCGGCGCCGCCGAAGGCGACAACCTCAGGCATTTCTTCTGGGCCTACCTGGTCGGCTTCGCCTTCTTCTTCACCTTCACTCTCGGCGGCCTGTTCTTCGTACTGGTCCAGCACGTGACCGGCGCCAAGTGGAGTGTCAGCGTGCGGCGCATGGGGGAGTTCGCGATGAACACCGTGCCCGCCCTCGGCATCATGGCGATTCCGCTGCTCTACCCGCTGCTGACCAACGCCGGACGAGAGGAGTTCGGCGGTCTGCTGTGGCCGTGGGTGCAGCCGCACGGCGAGCACGCCGACCTGGTGGCAATGAAAGAGCCGTTCTTGAACGTGCCTTTCTTCATCGGCCGCATGGTGTTCTATCTGCTGGTCTGGTGGCTGATGGCGCGCTTCTTCATGAAGCGTTCCCTGCAGCAGGACACCGACCGCGATCCGGCCTACGCACCGACCATTGCGATGCGCAAACTGTCGGCGCCGGGCATCATCGTCTTCGCGCTGACCCTGAGCTTCGCCTCCTTTGACTGGCTGATGTCGACCGCTCCGGAGTGGTTCTCGACCATCTTCGGGGTCTACATTTTTGCCGGCTGCGTGCTGACCATCCACGCCTGGCTGGTGATCTCGAGCGTATTCCTGCAGAAGCAGGGCTACATGAAGAAGGAAGTCAACGCCGAGCACTATCACGACCTCGGCAAGTTCATGACCGCCTTCACGGTGTTCTGGGCGTACATCGCGTTCTCCCAGTTCATGCTGATCTGGTACGCCAACCTTCCCGAAGAAACCGGCTTCTTCCACTCGCGCACCACCGAGGCCTGGAAGACCATGTCCTACCTGCTCATCGTGACGAATTTCTTCGTCCCCTTCTTCGGCTTCCTGTCGCGACACGTCAAGCGCAAGCCAAAGATGCTGGCCATGTGGGCGGTCTACGTGCTGATCGTGCACTGGCTCGACCTGTACTGGCTGGTCATGCCCAGCATGAGCCCCGAATCGAACCCCTTCGGACTGATTGAAGTCGCTACAACAATCGGCGCCTTCGGCCTGTTCCTGTGGGCCTTCGCTCGCCAGGGTGTGCGCCATTCGGTACTCGCCTACGGCGATCCCAAGCTCGGCGACTGCCTCGCCCACGAAAACTACTGAGGACCTGCGACATGGCCTGCCAAGAAGACAAAGTCGACCTCAACGGACTTGCCGTGATCACCGTGATCGGATCGGCCGTCTGTCTGATCATCGCCTTCGCGGTCGCCGCCCTGCTCTACGAGGGCGAGCGCGAAACCTTCGCCAAGTACGCCCAGGACAGCCCGGCCGCCCCTGCGCTGCTGAAGGAGCAGCAGACTTCGACCCTTTCGAAATACCGCACCCTCGACGCCGACCAGGACAAGTACGCGGTGCCTATCGAACGGGCGATGGAACTGGTCACGGAGGAAAACGAACAGGACTGAGGTCCTGATGTGCCGATCATGTTCGCTTCTCTGCTGTTCCTCGCTTTGACTTCCGCGGCCGCGCCGCAGGAGGCTGGCGCTGACGGCAAGGAGGGCTTCGACTATCTGACCCAGCGCTATCTGGAAGAAGTCGGAATCGACGAAATGATCGGCGCGCAACTTCCCTTGGACCTGAAGTTCACCGACCACAAAGGGCTGCGGCGCAGCTTGGGCGACGTCTTCGGCGCAGACGGGCGCCCGGTGGTCCTGACCTTCAACTACGCGTCCTGTCCGTCGTTGTGCAAGACGCAGCTCGACGGTTTCTGTTCCACGCTGGCCGACCTTGAGGCGTGGCAGGCGGGAGACCGCTTCCGCATCGTCACGGTCAGCATCGACCACACCGAAACCACCGAACGCGCCGCCGAAGTGCGTGCCGATCTGCTTGAGAAGGCCGGCATTGAAATCGATCCGACCCAGAAGATCGAGCCCTGGACCTACCTCACCGGCAGCGAAGACGACATCCGCAGCCTTGCTGACGCGGCCGGATTCCGCTTCCGCTACGACCGCCAGTCGGGCGAGTACCTGCACGGGGCGGCGCTGATCTTGTGCACTGCCGAGGGCGAGGTCGGGCGTTATCTGTACCGCATTCCTTTGCCCGCGCAGACCCTGCGTCTCGGTCTCGCCGAGACCGCGGCCGGCGAATTTCGCAGTACCTCCGACCGGGTGCTGCTGTTCTGCTTCCGCTTTGACCCCGCCGCAAACAGCTACGCGCTGGCGGCCTGGAACCTGACCAGGATCTTCCTGGCCCTCTTCGCCCTGGGGCTCGGAGGCTTCCTCCTCCGCATGTTCCGCCAGGAGCGTCGGCTTCGGACCCAACTTGACGCATGATTTCCCTCGTGCCGCTTCTTTCCCCATTCCTTCAGGAACAAGAGGGCAGCTACTTCTTCCCGGTGCAGGCTTCCGAGTTTGCCGCCGACACGGACTGGCTGTTCCACTTCATCCTGTGGGTATCGGTGGTCTCCTTCGTGCTGGTCGTGGGCGTGACCGGGTGGTTCATCTGGCGTTATCGCCAGGCGCGCGAACCCGAACCGCAGCCCTCGGCGACGCACAGCGTCAAGCTGGAGCTGATCTGGAGCATCATCCCATCCATCTTCCTGGTGATCATGTTCTGGGAAGGCTTCCAGGTATTCGTCGATCACCGCAACCCGCCGCCCTCGGCAGACCGCGTCGACGTCATCGGCAGCAAGTGGCTGTGGACCTTCCGCTACCCCAACGGCGCCGAACTGCCTGAGCTGCACGTGATCAAGGATCGCCCGGTGCGCCTGGTCCTGCAGTCGAAGGACGTGCTGCACTCGGTGTGGATTCCGGCTTTCCGCGTCAAGATGGACGCGGTGCCGGGGCGTTACACCCAGCTGTGGTTTACGCCGACGATCGCCAACGGCCCGGACGAGTTCTTCCCCTTGCTGTGCACCGAGTACTGCGGCACCCAGCATTCGAGCATGAACTCCAAGGTTGTGGTCCACCCGAATGCCGCCTCCTTCCAGACCTGGATGAACGAGGCCACCGTCGACTACGATCCCGATCCCGAGAAATGGGCAGACAACGGCGCTCTGGTCTACAAGAACAAGGGCTGCCAGGTGTGCCACTCGATCGACGGCACCACCGCCGGCAAAGTCGGCCCGAGTTTCAAAGGTGTGTTCGGCGCCAACCGGCCGCTGGCCAGCGGCGAGTCGGTCCTCGCCGACGAGAACTACCTGCTTGAGTCGATCGAGAATCCGATCGCCAAGGTCGTGGCCAATTACGCCCCAGCCATGGCGGTCAACGGTGGCGTATCCCTGAGCAAAGAGGAAAAGGACTACCTCGTTGCCTTCATCAAGTCCCTCGCCGACTGATCCCGGAGCCAGCAGGACACCCCGATGAACTCTGTCGAAAAAGAAATCCACTACTTGAACCACGAGAAAGGGTTCAAGTCATGGTTCTGGACCCTGGACCACAAGCGACTCGGCCTTATGTACATGTGGGCGGTGATCGCCGCCTTCGTGCTGGGCGGTGTGTTCGCGATGCTGGTGCGGATGGAACTGATGCAACCCAACTCCCTCGAGGGTGGGCAGTTCCTGAGCGACCAGGTGGGCGGCCTCAGCGCCGCGGACCGGTACAACCACTTCTTCACGCTGCACGGCGCGATCATGGTGTTCCTGGTCATCATTCCAGGAATCCCGGCGGCGCTGGGCAACTTTGCGCTGCCGATGATGCTCGGGGCAAAAGACGTGGCCTTCCCCAAGCTGAACCGCTTCAGCTTCCACCTATGGCTGACCGGCGCGCTGTTCTTCGTTGGCGCCTTGCTGTGGAAAGGCCTCGACACCGGCTGGACCTTCTACGCTCCGTACTCGACCAGCCACTCGGACACCTCGGTGATCATGGCGACCTCCGGGGCGTTCATCCTCGGCTTCAGTTCGATCTTCACCGGCCTCAACTTCCTGGTGACGATCCACAAGCTGCGCCCCGAGGGCATGACCTGGTTCCGCATGCCGTTGTTCCTGTGGGCAATCTACGCCACTGCGGTGATCCAGATCCTGGCCACTCCTGTGATCGGCATCGCCTTGCTGATGCTATCGGTAGAGCGCTGGCTCGGTATCGGTCTGTTCGACCCCGCGCTCGGCGGTGACCCGGTGTTGTTCGAGCATCTGTTCTGGTTCTACAGCCACCCGGCCGTGTACGTGATGGTGCTGCCGGCGATGGGCGTGGTTTCGGAACTGATCGCCAACTTCAGTCGCAAACCGATTTTCGGCTACCGCTCTATTGCGATGTCGTCGGTCGCCATTGCGATCTTCTCTTTCATCGTCTGGGGCCACCACATGTACGTGGCCGGCCAGTCCGAGGTTGTATCGGTGATCTTCTCGGCACTGACCTTCTCGGTGGCGGTGCCCTCGGCGATCAAGGTCTTCAACTGGGTTGCCACGCTGTACAAGGGTTCGATCCGGCTGAACACCCCGATGTGGTACGCCTTGGCGGTGATCTGGCTGTTTTCGATCGGCGGCCTGACCGGCTTGTTCCTCGGCACCCTCGGCACCGACATCCATCTGCACGACACCTACTTCGTTGTCGCACACTTCCATTTCGTCATGGTCGGCTCGGCGATCTTTGCCTTCATCGGCGGCATCTACTACTGGTGGCCGAAGATGTATGGGGTCATGTACAACGAAACCTATGGCCGCTTGGGCTGCTTCCTCTCCTGGTTCGGCTTCAACCTGACCTTCCTGCCCCAGTTTGTCGCTGGCACACGCGGCATGCCGCGCCGTTACTTCGATTACGACCCGCAGTTCGCTTCTTACAACATGTGGTCCACGATCGGGGCGATGGTGCTGATGGTCGGCCTGGTGATCGGCCTCTTCGCCCTGGTCCATTCCCTGATCGGTCAGCGGCGCAAGGCGCCGGCCAATCCGTGGGGCGCCTCGACCCTCGACTGGCAGTGCACCTCGCCGCCACCACCTCACAACTTCGACCACGCGCCGTCGGTCGACGATCCCTACGACCACGACATCCTGCGCTGGGATGAACAGGAACAGGGATTCATGCCGATCGATCCGGTCGACGGCGATCCCAACCTGGCCAAGATGGGCTCTGCCCGGACTGCCCCCGCAACTCATAGCTGAGCGAAACGAAGATGAGTTCCGCGCATCCAACCGCCGACGCCCACGGGCACGATCACCCCAAGCATCTGGCGCACCACTACGACACCCTGGAACAGCAGTTCGAGGGCAACAAGCTCGGCATGTGGGCCTTCCTGCTCACCGAGATCCTGTTCTTCTCGGGCCTGTTCGTGGCCTATTCGGTGTTGCGTTCGAACTACCCCGAGGTGTTCGAATTCGGCTCGAAATTCCTCAACACCACGCTCGGTGCGACCAACACCATCGTGCTGCTGGTGAGTTCCTTCACCGCGGCGTCGGCGGTGCGCAATGCCCAGCTCGGCGAGACCAGCAAGCTGAAGATGAACCTGTTCATCACGCTGCTGTGCGCCAGCGCGTTCATGGGCATCAAATACGTCGAGTACTCGCACAAGTACCACGCCGGTCTGTTGTGGGGCGGCAATGCGCATTCGCTGTTCAACCCTGAGGCGCCCTACGTTCCGCACGGCGACCACGCCACCGACTCCTTGGTGGTCCAGGAGCGGATCGCCGGCATGGAGGTCGATGAGAGCCGCATGTTCATGCGCAACATGGGGCGCTTTTTCGGCGTCTACTTCTGTCTCACCGGTTTGCACGGAATCCACGTGTTGATCGGCATGGTGGTGATCACCTGGCTGTTACGCCGCGCCTCGCGCGGAGAATTCGGCCCGGACAATTTCACCGCGGTCGACCTGGGTGCCCTTTACTGGCACCTCGTCGACCTGATCTGGATCTTCCTCTTCCCGCTGCTCTACCTGATCGCCTAGCGCCATGACCGTCCACGCTCACGACGAACACCACGGGCTCGGCCACGTGTTGCCGGTCTCGACCCTGGCCAAGGTTCTTGGCGCCCTGGTGGCGCTGACGGTGCTGACCGTCATCACCGGCAAGATGGACCTGTACGGTTTTGACCTGGCGGTGGCGATGATCATCGCCACCACCAAGGCGGTGCTGGTGGCGCTGATCTTCATGCACCTGAAGTACGACCGTGGCTTCCACGGCTTCATCTTCCTCGGCAGCCTGCTCTTTGTCGGCGTGTTCCTGGCTTACACGATGACCGACACCGCGCAGTACCAGGGCGACATCCGCCAGTTCAATCAGCAGTCGGTGGCGGAAGAACTGCTCAATCCGCTCGACGACGAGGCAGACCCCGGGGCGGGATCGCCGCCTGGCAACGAAGGGCATTGACCGCTGCCGCGTACCCAGAGCGCCCGCTCCAGCCCGATGATGGCCGGACGGGCGCTCTGGGCCTTTTTCTGCTGCTCGCGTCGCTGGCGGTCTTCTTTGCCTCGGTGCTGCTGGCGGTGTGGATCAGCAGCGCGCGCGCCGGTGATTTCAGTAACGCGCACGCCGGGCTGCCGCCGGCGATCTGGGGCAGCACCGCGCTGTTGGCCCTGCTGTCCTGGCTGATGGACAGCGGGTGGCGCAAGCTCAACCAGGGCTCGGTGGCGGCGGCGCGGCTGCGGCTGCGCCAAGGCTTCGTGATCGTGATCGCCTTTCTGCTGACCCAGGGCTGGACCTGGTATTCGCTGCAAAGCCGCGGACTGGGCGCGACCAGCGGGCTGTACGCTTTCAGCTTCCATCTGCTGACCTGGATGCACGCCGCCCACGTCCTTGGCGGAGTGGTCTTCCACGCCATGACCCTGAAGCGCCTGGAGCTGGCGCGCAACTGCGCGGTCTACTGGCATTTCCTCGGCCTGACCTGGATCGCGATCCTGATCACCCTCGGTGGCACCGCGATGGACGACGGACCCCAGCTCGCCGGTCAGATCGCCTGGTGGCTGGCGTGGGGGGGGGCCGCGGGCATGGTGGTGTGCTGGCTGTGGACGGTCTATCTGCTGTGGACCAAGGACGGCTGGGGCTGGGGGTTGCTCGGTCTGTTCCCGCTGTTCTCGGTGGTGTTCGGCTGGGTGCGCTTCGAGGAGCACGACAACCTGCGCGCGATGGTGGCGTGGCAGATCTGCATCGCCGTTGCCGGCATCTCCTACGCGATGTGGCTGTTCCTCGGATGATGACCTCTTCCACCGAGGCGGAATGACGAGGCTCAACAACTTCGAACGCCTGGTGATCCACCACCCGCTGCGCCGCTGGATGCAACGCCGCTGGGAGGTCCGCCCGCTCAAGCACATGGGGGGGGGCCTGCAAGGAGAGCGGGTGCTGGAGATCGGTTGCGGCCGCGGCGACGGCACGCGCTTGTTGCTGGGAGATTTCGGCGCCAAGGAAGTGCACGGTTTCGACCTCGACAGGCGCCAGATCGAGCGCGCACGGCGTCGCGTCAGCGATCTGGGCGCGCGGGTGAAACTGGCCCAGGCCGACGTCACCGCGCTGCCGGTCGGCGACGCCAGCTACGACGCGGTGGTCTCCTTCAACATGCTGCACCACGTGCCCGACTGGCGCGCCGCTGTGGCCGAGAGCGCGCGCGTGCTGCGCCCCGGCGGACGTCTGCTGCTGATCGAAACGCTGCGCGCATTCCTTCATTTCCCTCTGGTCCGCGTGCTGATGGATCATCCGCGCCACGACCGTTTCGACGCTGCGGAGCTGTTGCAGGAACTTGCGGACCAGGGCTTCACCCTCGCCGGCCAGCGCCGCCTCGGCCGCAGCTTCCTGTGGTCGGTGGCGCGCCTTGGTCCAACGCCGTGCCCGCAGTCAGCGTCCTGATCGCGGCGCGGGATGCCGCCACAACGCTGCCGGCGTGCCTGCGCAGCGTGCAGCGGCAGAGCCTGGCGGACTGGGAGTGTGTGGTGGTTGACGACGCATCCACCGACCAGACGCGTGCGATCGTCGACGAATTCGCCCATCGGGACCCCCGCTTCCGACTCCTGCCCACCGACCTGGAGGGGGGTGAAGTGGTCGCCCATGGCGTGGTCACTTCACGAAATCTGGGCTTGGAACAATGCCGCGGCAAGTGGATCGCGATCCTCGACGCCGATGACTGGATGCACCGCGAGCGCTTGCGCTTGCAAGTGGGCGCATTGCAGCAGCACCCATGGCACGCGGTTGGAGCCTGGCCGCGTTTTTTCCAGGGCTTCGGTCCCGGCACGGCCCGCTATCAGGACTGGCTGCGCAGCATGCGCAGTGCCGACGACCTGTGGCGTCAGCGCTTCATCGAGATGCCGCTGGCCCACCCCGCGATGATGCTGCGTGCCGACACCCTTCGGCGGCTTGGCGGCTATCGCGACCAGGGCTGGCCCGAAGACTACGACCTGTTCCTGCGCCTGTGCCGGCTGGGAACGGATGCGCTCGGAGTCGTGCCCCGCGTCTTGCACGCCTGGCGCGTGCGACCGGAATCACTGTCCCGAACCTCGCCGGCCTACACCACCCAGGCCTTCACCCGCTGCCGCGCCGCCTTCCTCGCCGCCGACTTCCTCGGCCCGGAACATGCATCCTTCCGCCTCGGCGGCTACGGCGCCACCGGCAAAGCGCTGGTCAAGGCCCTGGCCACCCACGGCTGTCACCCGCACTCGATCTACGAAGTCCACCCACGCCGCATCGGCCGCCACATCGCCGCCGCCCCGGTCCACCCCTGGGAAGCACTCGGCCCACCCGCCGGCCCCCCCCTGATCGTGTCCGTAGCCGGCGCCGCCCCACGCCAGCGCGTACGAGATTTCCTGCTCCCCCGCGGCTGGCGCGAAGGCACCGATTTCGTCTGCGCGGCCTGAGGCACTGCTGCCTGGATTTCAGCCGTCTGACACCGTGGCGGGCGACCTTCCTCAGTGGCTGCCGAAACCGCGGCCAGGTTTTTGGCGCTGCATTTCGTAGAAGGGGTCGCCTTCCATTTCTATCGCGAGCAGCAGGTGCTGGTCGGTCTGGGTGTTCAAGCCCATGTCGAGGGTCCAGCGTCCGTCGGTGCGTCGATTGAGTTTCTGCATCTCGGACCAGGGCTCGCCCAGGCCGGAATCCCACGAGCACACGACTTCGCCGAGAAAGGCGCCATCGCCCTCGCGGTCGGCGCGGATTTCCACGGTGATGGTCGAACCCTCGACGCGGAACACCTGGCGATTGCGCTGTTTCTTCAGCGTGGCAAACTTCAGCTGGGCGAGTTCGAGCGGAATCGAATCCTCGGCAAAACCGGGCGCGGCGCGATACACGGTGATCTCGGTGTAGAGGGCCTTGTAGCGCGGGTGCAGGGAATACTTGAAGGTCCCGGTCTGGCATCCCGCGGCGCAAAGTCCGATCACCGGAATCAGCAGCAACGGGAGTTTCATCCTCCCATCCTAATCGACCCGGCCCGCTCGCCGCAGGGGGCCGGGGGGTCCCGGCCTGCTCGCGGCAGAAGGCCGCTAATCGACCAGCAGCTTGCGGCAGCGCTCGAGCAGGCGGCGGCGCTGGTCCTGGCTGAGCAGGGCGTCGAGAACCGGGAAGAAGGCGGTGCCTTCGCGGGTGTGGTGATGGTCCAGGACCTCTTTCAAGGTCCGCTCCTCTTCGATATGGAGCACAACCTGTCGTGGTTCCAGCGTGCCGGAGGCTTCGTGCGCGAGCAGGCGCACTTCCGAACGCTCGATCAGGCGCTCGATCTTGCGGTGCTCGGCATTGAGGATTTCTGGGCTGCAGCCGTTGGGCGAACCGGCCAGACGGGCGAATTCCGGGATCAGGATTTCGTCCTCGATCTGCATGTGATCGCGCAATTCCTCGCAGAATTCGTCCCAATAGCGCCGCGCTGCAGGCAGATCTCTGCGCACCATGGCATCTTGATGGAGCAGGAGCGTCTCTTGGAGGCGCTCGTGGTCCTGCTCGATCTCGAGGAAGGTGTCAGAAGGGGAATCAGCCATGATGGGCGGTCAGGGTGTCCCTAATCCCTGCCAGCGACCTCTTCCAGAGCAGATCACAGGGCCTATAATTCCCGGTTCGGGGATGCCTCCTGACCGCCTTGAATCCTTTCTGAATCATGTCCAAACTGCAAACTGACGTCGTCGTCCTGGGTGCCGGCCCCGCGGGGTACGTCTGCGCCATCCGCCTTGCCCAGTACGGCAAGAAGGTCATCTGCGTCGAGGAAGACAACCTCGGCGGCACCTGTCTGAACGTCGGCTGCATTCCGTCCAAGGCGATGATCTCGGCCGGGCATTTCATGCAGAGCGTGCAGCACGCGGCCGACATGGGATTTACCGTCGGCAAGCCGCTGCTCGACATGTCCAAGCTGGTGGCGTGGAAAGACGGCATCGTCAAGCGCCTCACCGGCGGCATCGGCATGCTGTTCAAGAAGCGCAAGATCGAATGGCTCAAGGGTAGTGCGGTGATCCAGGGCGCCAACACCGTCGAAGTCACCACCGCCGACGGCAAGGTGACGGTCGAGGCCCGCGACCTGGTTCTTGCCACCGGCAGCGAGCCGGCGACGATTCCCGGATTCGATTTCGGCGACCTGGTGTGGTCGAGTACCGAAGCGCTGCAGCCGACGGCGCTGCCGGCGAGCATGTTCATCATCGGCGGCGGCGTGATCGGCATGGAACTCGGCATGATGTACGCCCAGCTCGGCACCGAAGTCACGGTGGTCGAGTTCATGGACCAGATCCTGCCCGGCGCCGATCCGGAGCTGGTCAAGGTGGTGGCGCGCAAGGCCAAGAAGCAGGGCGTCAAGATCCACACCAAGGCCGCCGCCAAGAGCTGGAAGAAGCATGGCAGCGGCGTGCAGGTCCAGGCCGAGATCAACGGCAAGCTGCAGACCTTCGACGCCGAGTGCATTCTGCTGACCACCGGCCGCAAGCCGCGCACCGCGGGTCTGGGGGTGGAAAAGATCGGGCTCAAGCCCGACAAGCACGGCTTCCTTGAAGTCGATGCGCAGTGCCAGACGCGCACCCCGCACGTGTACGCGGTCGGCGACATCACCCACGGCCCGATGCTCGCGCACAAGGGTTCGGCGCAGGGTCTGGTGGCCGCCGGCGCGATCTGCGCCAAGGGGGGGGTGGCGTGGGACCACAAGGTGGTGCCCGCGGTGATCTACACCGATCCTGAAATCGCCTGGGTCGGGCTGTCCGAGGCCGAGGCCAAGGACAAGGGTATCGAGACCAAGATCGGGCGCTTCAACTTCGGCGCCAACGGCCGCGCGATGTCGCTGCACTCGACCGACGGCCTGGTCAAGGTGGTTACCAACGCCGCCGATGACAGCGTCCTTGGTGTGCACATGGTCGGCCCCAACGTGACCGACCTGATCGCCGAGGCCGCGCTGGCGATCGAATCCGGCCTCACCGCCGAAGACGTGGCGCTGACCATTCACGGCCATCCGACCCTGTCGGAGGTGCTGATGGAGGCGTGCGAAGACGTCCATGGCATGTGCGTCCACGCCGCCAAGTAGGCAGATGCGCTTCAGCCGCTCGGCCGGTTTCGAGGTGGTCGACCTCGGCCGTGCCGACTACCAAGTGGTGCACCAGCGCATGCTCGACCTGGTCGAGCGCATCTCGGCCAAGGTTTCCGTTACGGAGGTGCCTGATCACCTGCTGGTGGCGGAATTCGAGCCGGTGCTGACCGTGGGCCGGGGCGCCCGGCTCGACCGCTATCAGGGCTTGGGGCTGCCGGTGCACGCCGCCAGCCGCGGGGGCCGGGCCACCTTCCACGGCCCGGGGCAACTGGTCGCCTATCCCTTGATCAGGCTGGGCGAGAACCAGCGCGACCTGCACGCTCTGCTGCATTGCTTGGAAGAGGCGCTGATCGCCACCGTGGCCGAATTCGGCTTGAGCGGCGGACGCGACCCGCGCAACACCGGATGCTGGGTCGACGGGCGCAAGATCGCGTCGATCGGCCTTGCCGTGCGCCGCTGGGTGACTTACCACGGGGTGGCCTTGAACGTCACCACCGACCTGTCGTGGTTTCGGCGCTTCGACCCGTGCGGTCTGGAGCCCGACATCATGACCACGATGGAGCAGGAGTTGGGAAGCGCGCCGCCGCTGGGCGCGGTCAAGGCTGCCCTGATCCGCAACCTGCAGCAACAACTGCGCCATGAGCCCTCAAGCTGATTCCCCCCGCCGCCGCGCGACCTCCGCCGCGCCCTCCCGCAAGCGCGCAAAGGCGACCAGTGCCACTTCGCCTAAAGGTGCCGCCAAGGCAGCGCCGGCCCGGCGCCTGGCCCGGCGCCTGGCCGGAGCCAAGGGTCTCGACGCCTTGTTCCGGCCGCGCTCGATCGCGGTGATCGGCGCCAGCCGCAAGCCGCACCAGATCGGTCACGAGATCGTCGCCAACCTGGTCGACGGCGGCTTCACCGGACCGGTCTATCCGGTCAACCCGACCGCCAGCGTGGTGCGTTCGATGCACTGCTTCCCGCGCGTCTCGGCGATTCCCGGACAGGTCGACCTGGCGGTGATCGTGGTGCCCGCGCCCTACGTGCTGGAAACCGCGCGTGACTGCGGGCGCAAGGGCGTCAAGGGCATCGTTTGCATCACCGCCGGCTTCGCCGAGGTCGGCGGCGAGGGCCACCAGCGGCAGCAACAGCTGGTCGAGATCTGCGAGCGCTACCGCATGCGCCTGGTCGGGCCCAACTGCATGGGCGTGCTCAACACCGCGGTCGAAGTGTCGATGAACGCCTCCTTCGCCGCCGCCACACCCACGCCCGGCGGCGCGGCATTTCTTTCCCAATCGGGCGCGCTGGGCGAGGCGATTCTTTCCGACGCGCGTTCGCTCGGCCTCGGCGTGAGCATGTTCGCCAGCGTCGGCAACCGCGCCGACGTGTCGCCGCCCGACCTGCTCGAGTACTGGGAGAGCGACCCCAACACGCGCCAGATCCTGATGTACCTCGAGGCCTTTGGCGAACCCGAACGCTTCATGGCCATCGCCCGCCGGGTCTCGCGCAACAAGCCGATCATGGTGGTCAAGTCAGGCCGCACCGCCCGCGGCGCGCAGGCGGCCATTTCGCACACCGGTTCGCTGGCGGGTTCCGAGGCCGCGGTCGATTCGCTGCTCAACCAGTGCGGAGTGCTGCGCGTCGACACGATGAAAGACCTGTTCGCGCTGGCCGGTGCGGCGCAGGCGGGCAAGTTCCCGCGTGGCAGACGGGTGGGCATCGTCACCAACGCCGGCGGCCCGGCGATCCTGGCGACCGACGCGTGCATCGCCATGGGGCTGGAACTGGGTGATCTGCAGGCCGCCACGCGCAAGAAGTTGCAGGCGGCGGCGCCGCCCGAGGCCTCGCTGACCAACCCGGTCGATCTGATCGCCAGCGCCGGCCCCAGGCGTTTCGATCTTGCGCTCAAGGCCTTGCTTGCCGACCGCAAGGTCGACATGGTGATGGCGATCTTCGTGTCGCCGGTGATGATCGATGCCGCTGCGGTGGCGCGCGTCCTGGCCGCGCACGCGGCGACCACCGACAAACCGATGGTGACCTGTCTGCTGGGCAAGTCGCAGGGTGAAGAAGCGGTCGAAATCCTGCGCGAGTCGGGGGTGCCCAACTACCGCTTCCCAGAAGAGGCGGCCAAGGCTCTGTCCGGACTGCATCAATTACGCCAGCTCAGCCGGCGGCCGGTCGAAGCCGCGCCGCGTTTCCGCGTGGCCAAGAAGAAGGCCCGGATCGCGGTCGAAACCGCGCTTGCGGCGGGCCGGGAAACGCTAAAGGGCACCGAGCTGCTCGACCTGATGACCGCCTATGGTCTGCCGGTGGTGCCGAGCCGTATCGTCACCGGCCGTGAAGAAGCACTCAAGGCGGTGCGCGCGCTCGGCTTCCCGATGGTGGCCAAGGTGGTGGCGAGCGGCATCGAGCACAAATCGGATTCCGGCGGGGTGATCCTCGGCATCCGCAGCCGCGAGGAACTGCTCGAGGCCTACGACCAGCTCGAGGCCAGTTTTCTTCAGGACCACCCGCGCATGCACGTGCTGTTGCAGTCGATGCGCGGCGAGGGTGTCGAAACCTTCTTCGGCGCCGCCACCGATCCGCAGTTCGGGCGCATGCTCGCCTTCGGTCTCGGTGGTATCCACGTCGAAATCATGAAGGACGTGGTCTTCCGCCTGCATCCATTGACGCGTTTCGACGCCGAAGAGATGGTGCAGGGGGTGCGCGGACGCGCCCTGTTCGAGGGGGCACGCGGCAAGCCGCCGGTCGACACCGAGCAGCTGGTGGAAACGCTACTGCGGCTGAGCCAGATGCTGAGCGACATCCCCGAGATCGTCGAACTCGATCTGAATCCCTTCCTCGCCGGTTACAACGGCAAAGGCAGCTGCGTGCTCGACATGCGCGTGCGCCTGCAACAGCCGCCAAGTTAGACCCGCCGGGATCAGGGCGCGATCAGCTGCGGAATCGGCACCGCTATGGTGCGGATGACCTTGGAAAGCGGGTTGTAGGTGATCAACTGGCAGTAGAACAAGCGACCGACCAGGGCCGGGTCGTTGCCGATATTGATCAGGCCGGCGACTTGTTCGCTTGCCGGTACGGTGCCGCTCCAGCCCGCTTCGGTCTTGGTCTGCTGATAAAGCGGGTCAGGCATGGCGGGAATGTGGGTTCCCCAGACGGTGGTTCCGGGGCGGGTTCCGTAGCACAAGAAGGCCTTGAAGGCGGCCCCCGTTTCCCCCGGCATGTGCCAGATCAGATTGAGATCGCCGTCGGCGGAGGGCTGGCCCACGACCTCGGTCCAGCTGTCGCCACCGATATTGAAATTGGTGTTGTCGCTGCTGTTGGTCAGGCTCGGGGTGCCCAGGTCACCGGTGCCGAAGGGCGCGCTGCCTTCGGCGAAGTTGGCTTGCAGAGGATCGCCCAGGAGGTCGATGCGTTCGGTGGAAATACCGGAGCCGCCAGGCCAGAAGCTCTTATAGGTGACCCGGTCGATCAGGGTGACCGAGTTCGCGGCCACCGCAACGTTGCCGCTGCCATTGGGCATGGTGAAACTCTGCAGAGGATAGACCAGGGCGGGGGTGTGGCCGCCGTTGCGCATCGGCAGGCCGCCGGCGCCGAGAACCACTTCGTGACCCTGCAGCAATTTGATCGGCGCCTCGATACGGAAACTGCCCAGTAGGTCGGTGACCTCGATGCCGCGCAGGTCGAGGGGTTCTGGCCGGGTGCTGGCCAATTCCACCCACTCTCCGTAGGTATCTGAGGAGCTGACCGGATCCTTCAGGAATTCGGAGACCACCAATTCCCCAGGCTCGATCGGGAGGGATCCGCTCTCGTCGACCAGCGAGGTGAAGCCACCCCCGTCGTTGGCACGAACTGTGTATTCGAAGCCATTGGTATAGAGGGTGATGTGGCCTTCGGCGCTGACGTAGCCGTGGGCGCCATTGCCCTGCGAAGTGCACCACACCGGAATCACGCGGTCAGCCTTGTTCAGACGATTGATGACTTCCTGGCGCGGGAAATGAAACGCGTTGGGTGAGCCCGCGCTGACGATCGCGAACTCGGGCTGCAGGCGGTTGAGGAAGATCTGGCCCGAGGAGATACCGGCGCCGTGGTGGTTGACCCGATAGACGTCGACGTCGCTACAGATCTCGCCGACCGGATCCTCGACATTGGCCGAGGTGGCGCTTTCGTTGGTGAGGTCGCCCCCTACGAACAGACTGAAATCGCGGTAGTCGATCCGCAGTCCGATCGAGGCCGAGTTCTCTTCCTGGGCGGTGCCTCCGATGACCACGCTGAGGCCGTTTGACAGCTCGCCATTGACGATGATGGTGCGCAAGACGACCTCACTGCCCAGGTCGATGCGGTCACCCGGATCGAGGACCTCGCGGACCGCGGCAAAGGTCGAGGAGTAGTCCAGGAACTCCTGGGTGGGGGGGGCATTGACGTCGCCGCGGTCAAAACAGGTGTCGATGACGATGCCGCCAGTGACCAGTTCGGCAAGACCGCCGATATGGTCGTTGTGGTAATGGGTTGCAATGACGTAATCGAGGTACGAGATGCCACGCGCAGCCAGTTCCGGCAGGATGATATTGGTGCCCTTGCCCACCAGACCGCCGTCGATCAAACAGGTTTCACCAGTGGGACTGATGATCAGGGTGGCGTCACCTTGGCCGACGTCGAAAAAGACAATCTCAAGGTCTTGTGGAGCTGCCACCGCAACGGGTGCCAGCCCTAGCCAAAGGAAGAGAGAAAGGGTTTTCATCCAACAATCAAGGGAAGGGATGTCGGGTGGGCCAGAAGGGTGGAGGAGGTTCCTGGACCAACCCCGTCTAGGATACCTGGAAATAGGCCATCCGTCTTGACCTGGGTAGGTTTCACAAGTGACTTTTCGGCCATCTTTTCCCCAGGCCTGTGCGCCATTCCCCCCCCCAAGCCTTGGATCCCAGGGTTTTGCCCTGGTTATCCACAAAGCGGACCGAGCCACCCGAAGGCTGATCCGAGGCTGTTTCCCTCTTTCCCTTGCGGATTTCCAGGAAATTGCCCCCGGTCAGCCTTGCCAACTCCTGCATGAATTCACGCCTTACGCCGGTGGCTCCGACGCCGATGGTGTGGACCCGCACCCCACTGCGTAGGTATTCCTGGGCCAGCCCATCGAGGGTGTGGGAGGGGAAGGCGAAGCTACCCCAGCTGCCCCCTCCGTCGGAGAGGAAAACCATGGTGTCGATGGTGTCGACCCGCTGCGCTTCGACCAGCACGTCGTACATGGAGCTTGAGGATCCGAAACCGTAGCCCCGCACCATGGAAACCGCCCGGCGGCGGTTGCTGCGGGTGGCGGGCTGGCATTCGGGGAAGCACACGCTGCCGTTGCGCCCAATGATCCAGAGGTTGAACAGGGTGGACTTGGGCAACGCCCCCAGAAAGTCCTCGAGTTCATCCGCAGCCGCCACGGCGCAGCTGCGGTGGTCCAGCGGCTGGCGCATGCTGCCCGATCCGTCGACGACGATGCACAGCCGCTGAGCATCGACCGGCAGGCCAAAAAAGCGCGCCCCGACGGTATGTCCGGCCGCTGGCGCATCAGGGTCACCTGTCCCCGCGTCACCCGGCGTAGCTGCCCCACCCTGATCCAGGCTGCCTGGACCCCGGCCGGCGCGCGCCTTTTGCAGCCACTCCTGGCCCTCCGCAGCCCACCACCGCCGCCAGGTGGCGGCACGGTCGCCGAACTGTCTGCCCGTCAGCGCCATCAGGGTGGCGGCCAGTTCGCGGCCCCAGCGGCTGGGCGGTCCGGCGAGGGCAGCTTCGAGAGCGTCGATCAAGAGCGGCACCGCCGCGTGGTGCTGGTATTGCACCACCGACTCCTGGATCGCGACCAGCTCTCCAGGATTGGCCAAACGCCGGTGGCGCCACGCCTCGGCAGCCTCCCGGAGGGTGGACCGCGCCGCCTGCAGAAACTCTCCGCCAGGGGGCCTTCCACCTCCAGCCGCAGCACCTCCGGCCGAATCTTCCAAAGCCGAAACGCCGCCAACCGCAGCTCCTTGAGCCGAGGCTCCCTCCGCGGAAGTCTCCGGGACAAGCTGCGGCCACGAGGCCATGACGCGCAGCATCAGCGCGCGGTCGCCGGGATCGCGGTTGCGTTGGAAGGCGGCGAGGACCGCGGCCTGGTCCTTGGCGCTGAGGCCCGGCAGCCCCTGCAGGCCGAGGAAGGGTGGGCCGGCGCCGAGCAGGGTGACGCGCGCCTCGGCCGCACCGCCACGCACCCCTGTCCAATCGAGTCGATCCTGGAGCAGGAGGCTGCCGAGGCAGCGCTGCCACTCTTCGCGCAGCATGGGAGCCGAGCGGCGGAAGCCCTTGTCGAGCAGCGCCTTGGCCGGTACCGGCGCGCGGCCGCGGCGCAGCGCCCGCAGACACACCAGCCTGAGCAGCTCGCTTTGGCGGCGATCACGCGCCGCCTCGGCCAGCACCGCCGACTCTTCCAGGGTGCGGGCGGCGATCATGCCGTCGTAGAGCCAGTCGCGCAGGTTGACCCCGCCCTTGATCTGCATCTTGCGGGGGTAGAGCTCGACCCGCGCGCGCATTGCATCGACGCCGGGCACCTTGGCGAAGGCGCGCGATTTGGGCACCACCTTGTAGCCGTCGGTGGCGCGGTGCAGAATCTGCTGCAGCTCCTTGGGGGAGAGGGTGGTGGCCTGCGCGGCACTGGCTGGATTGGCCAGCCCGAGGGCCAGAAGGGCGGCCAGCATCAGCGTTGCCAAACCTGCAATACGAACGGTTCCAGCCGCACCCAGGAAACCTACTCCTTTGCCGATCGCCACGTAATCGCTCCTTTGCCGTTGAGATGAAGAAGGGCCGGACACGGCTCCCGACGAAGGGAATCACCTGGCGCTCCTCCCAAACCAGGTGTCCGCTCTTTGCCGTTCCGACCCTTCCCCTGAGCAGACGGGCTCAGCCGGAAGCGGCTACACCCTTTCTGGGCGAATCTCCGCCAGAGCGTTCCTTGCGCACCCAGATCGCCCAGCGCTCCTGCCAGTCGCGGCGTTCGACGCGGTGCTCGGCCAGACCCTCGCTGAGCATGCGGAAATCCGGACCCAGCACATCGCCGAGATCCTGCGCGGACATGCGGAAGGGCGGGCCGCCCTGATCGGCGGGCTTGTCGGCGGGGAACACCAGCGACTGCACTTGTCCGCCGTGCCGCAGTGCCCTCCGCACCATGGCGCCGTAAGCGGGCCGCAGTTCCGGCTCGATGGCGCAGAAGAAAGTGTGGTCGAAGACCAGGTCGAAGCCGTTCTCGTCGAAGGCCAGCGCGTCGCCGCAGACAAAGCGCCCGCCGAGTTCCGCAAGCGCCGGCCCGACCTCCTCGCGCAAGGCCTCGACCATGTCGAGCGCCACCACCTCGAGCCCGTGCCGCGCCAGCGCCAGCGCGTCGTGCCCGAAACCACAACCCGGCACCAGCGCCCGCCCCTGCGCCGGAATCAGCCCCGCCCCGATGCGCCAGGCGAGTTCCGGATGCGGCCCGCCGACATCCCAGGGGGTGTCGCGTTCACGGTAGCGGGTGGTCCAGGGCATCAAAAAAACACGATTTTTGTGCGAGAAGGATTCTCTCATCCTCCAATTGCCGAGCGGAAGAAATTCAAAAACACTTGCAACATCGCGCAGGAAAGGGCTAGTGTTGATTTCCGCTCAAAACCAGTTCTGGCCCTCCCCACGCAACAAGATATGCCTGAACACAACCTCGAAAACCCAATCGGCCTCAAGCGAGAGGCCTTGAATAGGGAGTGGAAAGAGACTCTGGAGTGTTTCGAATCATTTCATTCGGAGCACCCAAGCCGACGATTCCACCAGCTCGGCGTACTCTTCGAGAAGCTGTCGCCATGGATCAAGCGTGGCATACGAATAACTGTTCTCAGACACTTTCTGATCTTGCCTACTGAAATGCTATTGGCGAGGTTGTTCGCTAAAGCAGCACGAAGAGACACCCTTCATGGCTCATTCCAAGGGTTTTTCATGTGGATTGAAGGAACAGTTCTGACCGACCTGGCTGACCCATGCGACTCCCTTGGTGTGGTCAATGGTGCCCAGGGAGAACCTCCTGCTGAAGTGCAAGCTCAATTCAATGAGCTTCCGTTTAGCGAGAGAGCTATTTTCTACCTCTACATGATCGAAGGATTTAGCGTTCATGAAGTCGCGACCCGTACCGGAATCCCCAATGAAGAAGCAGCCTCTGCACTAGATCAAATCTGGACCCGCCTGGACGCCGACAATCCCGACAACCGAATCCCAAGCTCATGGAGACGACCACCCAAGTCGTAGGAAGCGAGCCTGAGGGTTTCTCGAGCAAGGGACTCGGGATCCTTGTTGATTCAAGGAGGGCCTATTGCTCAGAACTTCAAAATGAGATTGGTATCTGTTTTCTCAAGCTCAGTGTTCTTGCGGGAATGGAATTACAGGACGGGGTTTCTTACTCGCCTCAAGGGAAATTCATTGGTGTGAACAGAGCATCAGTTCTTAGCCAACTACGCCAATTATTCAGTGAAATTCGTGACCTTTCGGAGTTCGCAAATCTCCGGAACATATTCGCCGATCCATCAATGGATCCATTGCCATTGGCAATATCGGCCTCTAATGCCGTTCCTCATTCCTTTGACGCTCGTTTGAATTTGGGAGCCAATTTCCTTCGAAAGCAAATGGTCCAAGATGCAAACCGAGAATTAAGCTATTTGGAAAAAAGCGTCAGCGAAAGAAGAGGCGATTCACGGGAAAGGGTCTATCGAAATTTGAGTTGTTTGTGGGAACAAAAAGAGGACCTCGAAGGAGCCATTTTCTATGCAAAAAGAGCCTTTCAGGTGTCTCCTGCTAACTTGCCTACGGTTATTAATTACCTAGTGTATTCAGCTCTCTCTGGAGGTGTTTCGGCAATTCGTCAAGTGAAAAGAGCTTTGATAAGAAGCAACCTTGGGACTTGGAATAACCGAGGGTTCATTCCTTCGCTTGGAGCAATTGCACCTGGTTTGATGGAGACATTCTCCGTTGACTCTGATGAATTTTTTGAGTTGGGGAAGGCGATATAGTGAGGATAAAAATTCCATCGACGAAACACTGGCGACTTGCCTTGTTGGCCTTTTCCTGGGGACTTTTGTTTAGCGTTAATGGTGAGGCTCGAGTTTTCCCACATCCAGCAGCCAATTCCGTTGAGGAAGGTGGGGACACTCCAGGAAACGTTTCTGGAGTAATTGGCAGGAAAAAGAAGAAGCCTCCCAGTATTACTACTGGATCTGCAGGAAAAGCTGGAGGTAAGCGTGGAGCCCAACCCTAGGAAATACCTGATCATTTCGTGCATCATATTAGGGCTTTCCGTTTGGATTGTCTTTGGCGGAATGCTGCCTGGTCTTTTTGAGTTTGGCGAAGAAAAGAACTCTCGAGCCCCAATTTCATTGACGGAGCCTTTGCTTGGCCAACAAGAAAGCGGTGACAACGGATTTCAAATTGCAAGGGGCTCTCATGCCACCAGCAGAATTGCCAAGGATTGGTTCCATTACGTTTCGTTTTATTCAACGACGAAGGACCTTGGGGTACCCGGCCGGGTTGTTGCCATTAGAGTTACAGCGAAGTTGATTAGTGCACTTCAAAATAACCTCCTTATCACGCCGATTGAATTAAGAAGGATGACAGACGTTTGCCAAAGTCCGCTCGTTGGCAATCATGCTGAGATTCAATTGTGGTCTAAGGATTCCTGGTTCTACTGGCTTGAGGTCCCTGGAGCCACTTGCTTTGGGGGCTTCATTAATCCAACAGAGACTATTATTGAGCTGCCCAAAGTTGTAAAGTGTTCTCCATTCTCAATTAAAGTTTTTAGCGAACAAGGTGTGCCTTTAAAGGGAGTTTCAGTTGGGGTATTTTCATCGACAAAAAATTATCAATACCATGAACTTTCGTGGGAGGAGAGATTGGCAGAAAGATTTTTCTTCCTAACTGGAAGTACTGGGAGTGACGGAATTTGGACCATCCCCTATTTCCCGGAAACCGACGCATTTGCTTGGGCGTCTCCAGGTCAGGGAAACGGGTTTGTTTCCCTGGATGGCCTTTCCGCCAAAGGCGAAATCGAGTTACGGCTTACCAAAGTTATGTCAGCAACAGGATTAGTAGAGGATGGTGCTGGAAATCCAATCCCCGATGTAGCTGTTGTTTTTTTCGTAGAAGGCGAAGAAGGAACGGAAGCTGTTGCGGAGGTCACCTCTGATGAAAGTGGAAAATTCGAAGCGTCTTCTGTCAGTTGTGACGGGCATGGCATTGTGGCGATGGCGTATAAGAAGGGATATTCCTCGCAAGTGCTACCTTTGCAATCGCCTATTCCGGGTGCTTCCGAATTTCTACATTTCACCTTGAGTGAAGCAGCAAAAGGGCGCTGGAAACTTGAGTATCCAGACGGATCGCCTGGCTCGAATCTGGAGTGCCAATTTGCGACCTCTGAATTTGACTGGATCCCTTATTACTATCAAACTGATAGTTTAGGCTCGTTTGAATCCGAAGAGGTGTTGAATTCCACTGGAAGTGTATTTTTAAGGATATGGAACGATGATGCGTTTTTGTGCACCGTGCAGGTTGACCCGTCTGGCATGGATGAGTCCGTTCTCGTTCTTCCTGGAGTTGGACGGTTTGATGAAGGCGGACGAGGCTGGAATTCAAGCATTTTCCGGCTCTATCATCCTTCAGGCGATATTTCCGATTGGAGATGGACTCGGGAGGAGGAAATGCCCTTCGTTCCTACAGGGTCCTGGTTGCTTGAGAGTCTTGAATCAAACGGAGAATTTCATTGTCAAAAGGTCGTGATTCAAACCGGGGTTTCAAGTTGGCCTGAGAAAGAAATTCAATCTGCCTTTGTCAGCTGGGATAATTTGGATAGAAACATGGGCGCTATTGGTTGGCGGTATGGTAATCGAAACGGTGGAGAATTCCCTTGTGTGCCTGGGTTTGAGGAACTGGAGGTCTCTGGTCCATTTCCCACATTAATTTATTGGAAGAATGACCAAGGGGTTGAGGTTCCACTGAGTGAAGTTCATTCTGGCGATCAGGTTTTTCTGGGAGCGCTTGGCAATCAATCTGCGGGCACGATTGAATGTTTGGCAATGAGGACGGATGGCACTCCGATTCCAGATTGCCACGTTTTATTGGTGGAGACAATTGGGCAAAGTCAGTTGAATGCTGTTACAGACGATCTCGGGAAATGCCACTTTTTGAATGTTCCACTTGGAAGCTACCAGGTTTCTGCTTTTCCCTCTGCATTCCAATTAACTTGGGTTCCTTCGGCGTCGAGTTCGATTGAAGTATTGCCCGGCCAATGGAATCCCGATGTAGTGTTTGTTTTTGGAGGTGATACTAGTGTTGAAGTCAATTGCTCTCAATATGATCTGGCGGCGTCTAGCATCAGTATTATTACGGGTGATCGAATTAGATCCGGTAGCCCTAACTCAAGTGGCGTTTTTAAGATTTCTGTTTCAGAGATTCCCAATTACGCAGTTTGTACTGAGCTTGGCGACTTTCATGTGAGGTTAAATTCGAGCGAATTCATGAATGAAGGAACTAAACTCAATCTGCTTCCTTCCGATGGTAAAACGATTGAGATAGAGTCTCCAGAAAATAGCGAGAGTGGTGGCAGTGTTGCCATTTATTCAGAGGAATTTCATTTCTTGCGACGGTTTTCAATCAAGCCTGGGCGGAAATGGGTCATTGAAAATTCTTCAAGCCATAACTTTTTATTTCAGTACTCTGGAGAAAGAGGCTCCGGAGCAATGGTTTCCTGGGATGAATTACTTGCCGGATTCAAACTGAGTGGGCCTAGTTTAGTGGACCTTGGAGATATAGAAGTAACCGACCTTTCTGGTGGCATGCCATCTTCTGTTATTGCCGTTTTCGAGGGAATGCAAAGGTCAGTGAGGCTTACCAATTCAGTCCTTCGAATTGAGGCCTGGATGATTAACCAAAGAATGTTGATCATGGCTCCTGGTTTTTGGCCGACTGAAGTACCGGTTATTTCTGGGGCCATTGCATTACGGGGGGTAAGTGGTGAGGTCCGCATTGAACTCCCAATGGGAATTTCTGCAGCCAGAATTGTTCCACAGTTTAAGAGCCCTGGAGGGGACTTTGAATTTGGAAAATTTAGTTTGGGCCAGCGGCTTGGTTTTGCTGGGAAACTTCCTGAGGGGCAATATTCAATTGTTGGCGAAGAGAGAAGTGTACGGCTCATTATTGGCGACTTTTCTGCTGTAAAAGGACAGCCGCTTGAGCTGGAGTTTTAGCGCGACGAGTGATAGTTTCTTAATAAATATGATGAGGCAAGCCACCTTCTTGTTAGAGTGCTTGGTCTCAATCCCAGGCTAACTGTTTTCCAATAACTGTGGAGATGAGATGTTTACGTGCATCTTGGTTCCTTCTGTTGAGTTGGTTGGTATTGGGGATTTCACCTGAAATGCATCGCGGTTACATCCCAGATCGCGTTCAATCGTGGTTTGTCCGGCTTGGATTGGACGTGGTTGATTGATTCTTTCCCAGACGGAGAAAGGAATTCCTGCCTAAACCAAGTCGCTGGTCCTTACTATTGGGGGTTATCAAATCCTGAAGAAATCCTTCTGGTACTGTCATTAGGGACCACCGTGATCTGAACAATGGCAGCCTCTCGTACATAGCCATTAATCGTGGTGTGGCCCGGTGCATGCAGCTTGAAGTCAGCGTCCCAGTCCCTCGGCCAGGCGGGAAGCATGTGGATCTTGTCGCCGTCGGTCTGCATCAGCATGGTTTGCAGGGTGCGGAGCAGGACGCCGCCGTGGTCCTGGTCGGGGATCCAGTCGTAGTTGGGGCCCCAGAAGGCGGGGAATCTTGAACCTGCGTGTTTGTTGCGGGCGCGGGCGACGAGGTTTTTGCGCGCTTGTTCGGCCAGGCCGAGGTGAGTCATGAAGAGGTCGTCCTGGCGCCAGCCGGAGTTGCCGCGGTCCCATCTGGCGTCGAGGGCGGCGATGCCGAGGGCCTGGTTGCCGCGGACGGCACTGACGAGCTGGAAGGGGAAGACCGCGTAGAGTTCGGGGTTCTCGACGTTGCTCTTGTTCTCGAAGCGCTGCGCCGGGGCGAGCATCTTCACGCCGTCGACCTCTCGTAGGGGTAATTCGGGCAGGCGCGCTTGGAGGCGTAGCCAAAAGGCGCGGGCGTCGGCCGGGGCCTTGGACGCGGGCAGGGCGAGCAGACTGGTGGTCACCGCGTGCAGGCCGGCGAGTTCGGGCATCGGGTTGGTGGTGTCCCACCAGGTCTCCAGTGCCATCGACGGTTCCATCAACATGCGGCCGTCGGGACCGTCAGCGTAGTGCTGGTCGAAGAAGGTCAGGATCTCGTGCGCGGTGGGCAGCAGGGTGTCGCGCAGGAAATCCGCCTCGAGGGTGTGCTCGTAGTAGTTGAGCATCATCCAAACCAGTTCAAGGCCGCTGACCCATTCGCGCTTGTGCCAGCCGCTCTCCTGCAGCTTGTCGGCGCCGCGCTCGGCATAGGGCGTCCAACCATAGGTGGCGGTGAAAGTCGGACCCCAGAAGTAGATGCACTCGGGGAGGAAGGCGCCGTCGTGGCCGGTGTACTGGCGCGTGCGGTAGCGGTGCACCGGCATGAGTTCGTCGGCGTACATGCGGAACAGCGGCTTCATCATTTCGAAGTCGCCGCTGGCGCACATGCTCAGATACGGCAGGCGCGTGTTCTGCCACCAATAACCCGGGCCCCAGCGACGGTAGTCGGCGTCGCCGAACTTGCCCTCGGCGGGCACGGTGAAGATCGAGCCGTTGAACTTGATCGGATAGGCGCCGCGACCGGCGCAGGCGTTGACGTAGCGCTGCAGCGCGTAGGCGCGCGACACCACCGCGGCGTCGTCGAGGAACTCGTAGGGGGTGCTGGCGATCAGCTCGCCGTTCAGGAACAGCGCGGCGTGACCCCCGACCGGGTCGAGCACCCCGGCCACGTGCACCCACTGGTCGAGCGGCAGCACGTCGGCGCAGGTCAAGGTCAACGGACCCGCGATCAGACGCAGACCGCGGCCGGGATAGGTATCGAAAAGCAGGCCGTCGCTAACCCCGGGAGTGACCTTGTCGAGGATGCGGCCGCCACCTGCGGGCAGGTCGCCGGCCTTGACCCAGGCCTCGACGGTGAAACCATTGGGGAAACTCCAGTCGAGGTCACGCGGGATTTGCAGCCATGGTTGAGGCTCAACGTGCCGGCGTTCGTGGTCGAAGATTTCGCCAATGGTCGACGACGAGAGGGCATGGGAATGGATGGACACTGTGCCGAGTTCTCCGCGGAACTCGTTGCCGCCGTTCTGGTCCACTCCGATGCGTGCAGTGTGGTCGTTGAGCGGCACCGGCCCCGCGCTCGGCGGCCCGGTCACGTGGATCCAGCTGCGCTCCCAGAACTGTTTCCACCAAACTGCGTGGGCTTTGCCACGCTGAGCCGGAGATTGGGTTTCGGCCAGGGCTGCGGCGGCCATGATTTGCCGAGTCCATTCCTTGGGCTGGGTCGCCGCGGCGCTGTGCACGGTCACGCTGAAGCTGTGCTTCTTGCGTGGTTCCACCGATAGCGTGCTTGCGTTGACGCGTCGACCGTCGGTCGCGGTGATCAGCGCGCCGAAGGTGCGGTGCAGCAGCGGGTCGGGCCGTTCGGACAGAATGCCCTCCAGCCCCTGTAATTCGGCGATCAAATCGGGACCGACCGAGGTGTCGTTGTGGTGATACCAGCCGATGAAGTTGCCATTCCCCCCCAGCAGTGTGTCCGGCGAAACCATGACCTCCTGGTGCAGACGATTGGGCTTGGAGCGGTCCTCGAGCAGATCGCTGACCTCGGCCTCGGGATAGCGGGTCGGCTCAGTGCGCCACATCTCGATCACCGCGCGGGCAGACCGCGGGATGGCCCCGATGCTCTCGATTTCGATGCGCGGATGGTGCGCGTCGACCCTCATCTTGACCCATAACAGGTCGTCGCCCTTGCCTGAGCGCCACGCCAAGACGCCGCTGACCAGGTGCAGGTTCTGTTCAAAACGGGCGCTGGTGTCGAGCGGCGGGTCGAAATTCACGCGCACACGCCCGATTTTTAGCAGGCGGCCGTTCTCGCTCCAGCTGTCGCCGCGGCTGATGTAGAAGACCAGCGAACCATCGGGTTCGACCCAGGCGTTGACGCCGGTGCTGCCGTTGCCGAGCGGCACCGAGGCGCTGTGGTCCGGCCCGGGGGTGTTCCACACCAAGTCGTAGCGAGTGGGATCGGCGCGCGGGTCGATGGGCTGGCGGGTTTGGCCTGGTTCCGGTTCCTGGACCTTCGCCGGAGATTGGACTTGGGCGGGCTCCTGGGCAGGCGCCAGGCTTTGGCTTGGGGCGGGCTGCTGGGCCCCGGCAGGTAACGATCCGAAGATGCAGGCTGCGAGGGCGCCGCACCAAGAGAAGGAACTGACCAAGGTAGGTTTCATCGACTGCGGGTTGGGGCCGGCGGGGGAATGGGTGTCATGCGCGAAGCCCAGGCGGTGGCGCGGCGATAGAGCTCGCCGACCTCGGGGGTGCTCAGCGCGGCGACGTCGTGGCCGAGCGTGCAGGTGAAGACGCGGCCGGCGGAAGGGGTGCGCACCATCGCCATCGGGTAGAGCTGGCCGTCGAGCTTGGACACCGCCTCGGCGACCACGTGCACCGGGGTGTCGCCGGTCAGACAGGTGTAGAGTTCGTCGCGGGTGGAAAAGGCTTCGAGTCCGCGCGTCATGGCGATGCGCGACCCCGCAACCTCGCTGGCGTAGGCCGGCGCCTGCTCGACGAAACGCACCTCGAACTCGCCGTAGGGGTCGTGATGGCGCCGGCCCGCG